>NZ_CP014692.1:2531111-2847500 GCF_002005445.1 Acetobacter aceti | reverse complement strand
GAGACGACGTATAGGGTCTGACGCCTGCCCGGTGCCGGAAGGTTAAGAGGAGGTGTGAGAGCACTGAATTGAAGCCCCGGTAAACGGCGGCCGTAACTATAACGGTCCTAAGGTAGCGAAATTCCTTGTCGGGTAAGTTCCGACCTGCACGAATGGCGTAACGACTTCCCCGCTGTCTCCAGCATCGGCTCAGCGAAATTGAATTCCCCGTGAAGATGCGGGGTATCCGCGGTCAGACGGAAAGACCCTATGAACCTTTACTGCAGCTTTGCAGTGGCATCAGAGACATTCTGTGTAGGATAGGTGGGAGGCTTTGAAGCAGGGGCGCCAGTTCCTGTGGAGCCATCCTTGAAATACCACCCTGAATTTTTCTGATGTCTAACCGCGACCAGTAAGCCTGGTCCGGGACCCTGCATGGTGGGCAGTTTGACTGGGGCGGTCGCCTCCTAAAGTGTAACGGAGGCGCGCGATGGTGGGCTCAGGCCGGTCGGAAACCGGCTGTCGAGTGCAATGGCATAAGCCCGCCTGACTGTGAGAGTGACAGCTCGATCAGAGACGAAAGTCGGCCATAGTGATCCGGTGGTCCCGCGTGGAAGGGCCATCGCTCAACGGATAAAAGGTACTCTAGGGATAACAGGCTGATCTCCCCCAAGAGTCCACATCGACGGGGAGGTTTGGCACCTCGATGTCGGCTCATCACATCCTGGGGCTGGAGCAGGTCCCAAGGGTTCGGCTGTTCGCCGATTAAAGTGGTACGTGAGCTGGGTTTAGAACGTCGTGAGACAGTTCGGTCCCTATCTGCCGTGGATGTTGGAGACTTGAGAGGATTTGTCCCTAGTACGAGAGGACCGGGATGAACATACCTCTGGTGCACCGGTTGTCGCGCCAGCGGCACAGCCGGGTAGCTAAGTATGGACGGGATAACCGCTGAAAGCATCTAAGCGGGAAACCCACCTCAAAACTAGGTCTCCCCAAGGGCCGTGATAGACCATCACGTCAATAGGCCAGGTGTGGAAGCGCAGTAATGCGTGCAGCTAACTGGTCCTAATCGCCCACGAGAACTCACTTGCAAGCTTCTCCTCGGAGACGCAATTCCATGCACAGAAATCATCCATGCCGCACATTTCAAAAATACACCAACCGTAATCACTGACCCACACAGATGTGGGTTGGATGACCTGGTGGCTATGGCGGGGAGAGATCCACCCGATCCCATCCCGAACTCGGCCGTGAAAGCCCCCAGCGCCTATGATACTGCGACTTAAGTCGTGGGAAAGTCGGTCGCCGCCAGGTCTTCCAATCCACATCATACACATCATAAATACCTCCGCGGGGTGGAGCAGCCCGGTAGCTCGTCAGGCTCATAACCTGAAGGCCGCAGGTTCAAATCCTGCCCCCGCAACCATGAATTCCAAACGAAATCAAACGCTTAGCCCGCTCTCCGAGCGGGCTTTCTGCGTTCTAACATACCAACTGGAATCATATAGGAATCATTCGGCAGAGAATTCACGCGTAGCAACGACGCGCGCCAGATGAGGGCCGGGAAGGGAAGGAATCGGGCCACGCCACACAGCACAGAGCCGATCCGCGAACCTTCTCCTTGCCTTCCAAGCCGTCCTCACGTAGCTACCAAATAAGAATGGTTCTTAATGTGGTGATCGGTTTCCATCTGCTGCACGAGGTCGCGGGTGAAGCCGTCGAGGTCCGCCATCTCCGGCGTGTCCTCGGGCGAGATGATGAAGCGGAAATGATGCCGGCCGTCTTTGCAGCGCGCGGCAAAATCCTGTGCATCGTGACGTATTTCCGCGTCTCGTCGGGCAGCACTTTCCCTGCTGTCAGAAACTGCTCATACCGCCCCGGCCCGGCATTATAGGCAGCCAGAAAACCCGCATCGCCGTAGCGGTCATGCAGGTGCCGAAGATAGGCCGCCCCCGCCGTGATGTTGTCGTGCGGATCATAGGGATCAGCCCCGAGATTCAACGTCGCGCGTAGTTCCTGCCATGTATCCGGCATGATCTGCATGAGGCCCATCGCGCCCTTGAGTGATACCGCTGAGGCATCACCCTGACTCTCCGCGCGCATCACCGCCGTGATCCACGCAGGCGGGATGTTCGCCCGCGTGGCCGCCTCGCTGACATAGGCATCGAACGGCGCGGCGCTGGCAGTCTGCATGAGGATGGCAAACCCGGCGCAGCCCACCAGCAGACTGGGCACTGTTTTAACGCGGATCATGACGGTGTTCGGGGACGGTTCCAGACCAGATGGAACGTGTCGTGTTCGTCCCGGTCCGGCAGCAGCCGGGCACGCAGGGGACGGGCGAAAAGCGGGTCATCAATCATCACCGCCAGCCACAACCCGATGCGCTCGCCCTGACGCGCCCAGGCGCAGCCCACCTGTATGGCGTCATCTTCCAGACCGCGCAGGACGCGATAATCCGGGGTGTTTTCGGTGGCGGGGTCTTCGATGGGGAGGATCGACAGATCGTCCTCCATCAGAAAAGTGGTGATCTGGCCGAAAAAGCCGTTTGTGGTGCGCGTGAACGTGCCAAGACGGATCATGATACGTCTCTCCTGATCTGCGGATCGCAGGACAAAGAATTGAAAACTGGGGGAGGGCTACGCCGCGTTACTGAAGTGGAGGCAATAGCAGCAGCGGACGCGGTTTTTCGTCATGGCCCGGTGCAGTCCGCCCGGTCGTGACCCAGATCGGGATCGCGCGGCCCATCACCGTGCTGGCGGGAAGCAGGCCGAAATAGCGCCCGTCCAGACTACGCGGTTCCGCCGGGTTCATGACGAAAATCTCGTCACGTCCCAGACGACGACAGCCCTGCCAGACAGGAAGCGGACGGCCCCGATGATCACGGGTCAGCGCATCGCCAGCATGCGCGCCGTCGATGCTGATGGCGCTTTTCGTGCGACACACACTTTGTCCCGGCAATGCCGCCACGGGTTTCAGCAAGGGCACACCGAATGGCAGATAGCCGCGTTGTGACAGCAGCAGGGCCAGCCGGTCGGGCAGACGCAGGGCGGCAAGATCCCCGACATGCAGGCTGCTATCGGCGCGCAGCCGATACAGCCCCACCGGGACGCTGGCCGTGCTGTTCCATAGCAACCGGGGGGCGATGTGTACGGCGGCGGACACGCCTACCGCCAGCACGACGAAATAGGTGCCGAAGAACCAGGCGCGCCGGGTCATGATACCAGCCTCGCACGTTTCAGCCACGCTGCGTGCAGGGGCTGTGTGTAGGGCCGTGGTTCCTGCCCGGCGATGATACGGTTATGGACATGCCGCCAGTGATCGGGAGAGACGGCGCAGGGATCGAAGCCGAAGCGTTTGATCTGGTCGATCACCTCAAGAACGTGCTTCACCTGCGGCCAGCCCGACACGTCGAGCAGCAGGTCGCCGCCGGGCCAGACAAAGGGCACGGTCTGGAAAGCGGTGCCCCTCTCCACGGTGCGCACGATGGCGAAGCAGGAGACGACCGTGCCGTAATCATTGGCGGCCCAGCGGATGAAGCCGAAGGTGCTGCCGGGCGTGAAACTCAGCAGGCGGCGGCGTTTGTCGAGCACGCGGTCGGAGACCGGCCTGCCAAACCTGATCCAGTGTTCGATGCGCTTTTCGATGAAGGTCAGTTCGACCATGGTCAGATTGGGATCATCCGTCCTCATGACCTGTTCCTCCGTGAGGGCATCTCACGCAGGGCGGCGGCATAGTTGTCGTCCGAGGTGTTGCGGCAGCGATGGTGCTGAAGCCATGCTTCCACGTCCTCGCGGAGATAAAGGACGCGCGAGCCAACCTTCAGGAACGGCGGGCCTCCACCGATGCTGCGGTATTTTTCCAATGTGCGAATGGAGACCCCGATCAATTCGGCAGCCTCTCCCCCGCGCAGATAGGGGCGCAGGATACGGGCCGGGGATGTTGGCGGGCGTGCTGACACAGAGACCTCGGACGGCTGTTGTGTCGGCGGCACGGGTGCGTCCGCTTTGGGTTTCGTGATGTCGGTCATGAAAGCTTCCCTTTCGGTGCGGCGCGCTTCGGGGGCGAAGCTGAGCCGGTAAGGGGAGGCTGACGGGAAAGTGGCGGTCTGGGAGTGGAGGAAATGATGTGCGCGAATTCTTCCACCCCAGAAGAGTAATGGAGCGCTGAATAAGATGGAAAAGGAGAGAGGAGTGTCTGCCCAGCAATAAGAATTTCTTGCAGAAAATCTCAAGCGATGCCGGCGTAAAGGCGGGGTATTACTGGACGGACTTACCCCATTTTGGCAGATATTAACCTGACCTACGTTGGTCACTAGAGGATACGATTATGTAGCTTCTGCTGGGCTGGCGGCCCTGTTAACGCAGGGGTTGGCCGTGAAAATTGCAAAGCTGTTACATGCAGTGCAATGGTAAACATTAGGTATGATATAGTAACGCACCAGTTCGGAATATTTAGGCTTCTAATGTTGTTGAGGTAATGTTTTGGTGAAATTGTCGGAACTTTCTGATTTTCCATCTCTAGAACAACTTGCTCGTGCCATCTGGCATCAAAATGGTCGGGGAGCCGCAGCGATAATCGGCGCAGGCATGAGTAAGTGTGCCTCCCTCGCGAGTGAGACATCTTTACGTCCTCCTTTATGGCGCGATCTTGCGTGTCAAATGGTTTCGGAGCTTTATCCACACGATGAAGATAATGCGCCTTACGATGCTTTGCGACTGGCCGAGGAATATAGACAGTATTTTGGGCAGTCTGCATTAGATGAATTTATTAGACGTAATATAGAAGATGAAGCGTGGATTCCCTCAGAAACCCATAATTTATTTCTATCCCTACCTTGGTCAGATATTTTAACGACTAACTACGATACTCTATTAGAGAGAGCATCTAGAAAATCTGTCCGTAATTACCAGTATGTATTGTCAGAAAGTGATCTTTCGCATGCTAAAGCGCCACGAATTGTAAAGCTGCATGGGTCTATAGGAACAACACCTCATTTTGTTATTTGTGAAGAAGATTTTAGAACATACCCAACAAAATACGCAGCATTTGTTAACTTAGCGCGACAAGTTTTTGTGGAAAATGAACTTGTTCTTCTTGGATTTTCTGGTGATGATCCTAATTTTCTAGCATGGGCAGGATGGGTTAGAGATCATCTTGGTTCATCTGCTAGGAGAATATATCTTGCAGGTGCTTTGAATTTAAGCGCGTCCAAGAGAAAATTCTTAGAGTCAAGAAATATCGCTCCTATAGATTTATATGAGCTTGTTAAAGACTATGATTCTGAGAGTCGCCATCAAATGGCTCTCAATCTTATGTTTGCGCATCTCCGTGAGTCAGAACCAGCGCCTCTTCATGAGTGGGAAGTCAATTCTTTGCCCGTGTCTTCCTCTAAATTTGGGAAAGATATTTTATTTGAACGAAATAGGATTCAAGGCATCATAGATACATGGGAGAAAGAACGACACAGTTATCCAGGATGGATCATCTGTCCGGGAAAGATTAGGAGCGAAATACGAAATTCTTTATCATCTTTATATATAAAATATAGTATTTTAGATGATCTTGAAAATATTTATTTGTTAAAATTTATGGTTAATATTTCTTGGAGATATCGAATATCTTTCTCTCCTATGGATGAAATTTTATTGGACGTCATACATAAGAAATATAAATCACATAAAAATTCCATTAAAACAGTAGATAAAATTGTAATACTTAGATCTTTATTGTGGCAAGCATTCATTGTGGATGACAAAGATCGTTTTGAAGATACATCTAGATGTATATTGGAAATTTCAGATACGGGATCAGACGCTAGGGCAGAAATTTCATATTTCAAAGCAGTAAATGCTTGTATTAGGATGGAATTCAAGGAGGCTCATGAATTAGCAGATTCGATAATTGGAATAGATCCTTTTTGGAAGGTAAAAAAGGCATCTATATTGTCTGAAGTGGGATTTTTTGGTGTGTCTGAGAATGTTTTGCGACAAGGAATCGCAGAACTAAGAGAGCGGTTGTGGGCGGATAGAACGTCGATTTGGATTCAATCACGTTTGGCGTGGGCGGAGTGTTTTGAACGTGCTTTTGAACAAAGTAGATTTAAATTTCTGCCATGGTCAGAAGAAAAATATAGGCAGATAAAATCTGATCCATTTTTAGAGGTAAATCTTCTTAGGGAAAAAATATGGAAAGAAACGGAAGATATTAGTCAGCGTCGAATTCCTCGATTTGAGCCCGGTGTATATTTCGATCCAGATCGCGCTGTACGTATTTCGTCAGGTGTCTCTGTAAAGCCCTTCGCGGAATTAGACTTAATGTTGACGGATGCTGGTATGCCTCCGCGTTTGTCTATTGTTTCGTGCTTTAGTGCTGATCGTCGCAAAGCATTGCAATGCATTAAAAACCATTCAGAATCATGGTACTTGCACTGCATTAGGGTTCTTGATGATAAAAAAGAGTATTTAGATATTGTCATGAGTCGCGTTGATGTGGCTATTTTGACAAATGAAGTTTGGGCTTCTCTGGAGAAATATATAACAAATTCAATAAATTATTGGACGGATATGATAGAAAGAGAACCCGATTATGCGGTTTTTTATCTAACAAGGCGTAAGATAGCCATTAGAATTCTTGCTCGACTGGTAATAAGGATGAATTCTTCTGATGCGGAGAGAGTATATCAATTTACAATAAATCTATGTAATGCGCGTAGCGTGCGGCCAGGATGGGCAGAAGCATGTGCTGAACTGTTAAAAAATGCATGGTCTGCGATCGCTCCCGAACGACGCCCTTTCTTAGTTGCAGATACATTATCTTTAGCTATAACTGATGGGCATTGGGGTATTGAGCCGACAGAGTGGATATATTGTACGGAACCAAGCATAGCTTTATCATCTAATAAAAAGATAGAGTGGATAGAAAGTGCAATTTCATCAATGGATAAGGGAGATCCTAGGCGCCCATTTGCTATATTGAGATTGCTATATATTAGGAAGT
Organism: Acetobacter aceti; assembly: GCF_002005445.1. Classification (NCBI taxonomy): domain Bacteria; kingdom Pseudomonadati; phylum Pseudomonadota; class Alphaproteobacteria; order Acetobacterales; family Acetobacteraceae; genus Acetobacter; species Acetobacter aceti. The sequence continues at coordinate 2,840,525 of NZ_CP014692.1, read as the reverse complement.
CAGGTCCATTACAAATATTAGAACATGATTTTTTAGAAAAAATTTGGTCTGTTGTTGATGATGAGCAGCCTTCTCTGCCAGGCGAGGCTACAATACGAATACCTTTCTGGTGTGAAATAACGAAACTAGATGGTTCTGATATAAAGAAAGATGTTAGGGATCGTTTGTTCCATACTTCTGACATAGATCCGAGTAGGCTGTCATCAATTCAAATGGCTATAATGCGTTCAATGGTTCTCCCATTAAATAATCAAGCGGTTGAACTTTTTGATTATTTAATTGGGATAGATTTATCGCCGATGTATCAAGAGGATAGTAAATTTATTATAGAAAAAAAATTGTCCGGATATAGCAAGAGATACATGGAGCGTAGCATTGGGTTGACATTGGCATGCATATCCAAATGTCTTACGACATTGGATAAAACCTACGAACGAGTAAAAGAAATTGAAAAATATCTAAATCGAACTCATGCTGTAGGTGTTGTGGCTGCATTATTGTGGTTTCCTGATTCGTTGCGACCCATGGAACTTATTTCGAAGAATATTCGCCGTGCGTTTCAGTCAAAAGCAGAAGATGACGTTTCAGATGCTTCGTGGGTGACGGAGCAATGGTTGGGTATAGAAGCGGGAAAAGAAATATCTAGAGATTTAAGTGATATAGCCGAGGTTTTGGTTTCTGCAATAGAATTTAGAAGAACATCATCTATTTTGTATCTCATAAAATCTATTATTATGTTTGTAAGTGAAGGGAAAACCACAGAAGAGCAGAATTCACGGCTTGATTCAGCCTTGGGTGATTTAGTAGATGAATGGAGCTATAATAGTATAGAGAATGAAGGAGAGGAATCTGGAATTATTTCTTTAGTAAGGGAAGAGTGTGTAAGATTGGCTTATGCCCTAAACAAGTTGGATGCCTCATATTCTCAAGCAGAGAAATGGCTTTCGGAATTTCAAAATGATCCACTTCCAGAAGTCCGTTTTGCTTTATCAAATGTAACATGTTAATTTATCAGATATATTTATATTTTATAAATCAGATGTGACTTAGTGATGAACTTATAAATTCAGCTACCTTGTTGGCTGCTGTGCGTACGGGATCGGTCTTGAGATGGGCATACCGCGCGGTGGTCTGCACCTGCGTATGGCCGAGCAGCCGCCCGATCATGGTCAGGTCCGCGCCAAGCTGGAGCGCGTCTGAGGCGAAGGAATGGCGCAGATCGTGGATGCGTAGCGTGTCCAGTCCGGCCCGCGCGCGTAGTCGCCGCCACGGTTTCTGGATGTCCGTCAGATATTGCCCCTCCACCTTCCCGGTGATGACATAGGGGTTGCCGTCGGTCCGGGGTATATCCGCCAGCACGTCCAATGCTGCCTTGCCGATGGGTACGATTTTGGCTCCGGTCTTTGAATCTGGCAGGCGCAGGACACCCGCGCGGAAGTCCACATAGTCCCATTTCAGGGTCTGGATTTCCCCAAGGCGGCATCCGGTGAGCAGCAGCAGGCGAATGCAGGTTGCGGCTTCCGGCTCGCCCTCTGCCTCCCGGAGTACCTTGCCCAGCCGGGCCAGTTCATCGGGTGTCAGGTAACGCTCTCGCTTTACTTCCTTGTAGCGTTTGACCTTCCAGCAGGGATTGATCCCGTCTGACCGCACGCCCCACGTGTCGGCCAGGGTAAACATGATGGATAGAACGCCGAGCACCCGGTTGGCCTGATAGGGCGTCTCTTTCAATGACTGGTGCAGTTCGACGACATCGGCACGGGTGACGTCGATAACCTTGAGCGTTCCCAGCTTCGGTGTGATGAACAGGTCCACGCAACGGCGATACTCGTATTGGGTTGAGGACTTGCAGTGCGAGGCGACATGCTCGTCGAGGAACCGCCTGCCGAACTCTTGCATGGTCGCGGCGGCACGGAGCCGGTCGCGTTGTGCGCCGGGATCGCTGCCCAGCCGGACATCTGAGAGATGCTTCATGGCCTCGGTGCGGGCCTGATCCGGTGTGATCGGACCATGTGGACCGATGTTGACCCGCCGGATGCGTCCGCCCGCGCGGAACTGGGCGAGGTAGATTTTCCGACCCGAGGGATGGACCCTGAGACCAAAGCCCCTAAGCTCGTCGTCCCAGAGGAAATACTCTTTGCCGGTTTTGGCGGCGGCCGCGACGGAACGTTTCGTGATCTTGACCATGCTCTTGCCTCCAGCGCCGGAATCACTGGAATCAAATAGGAATCATTTGGGGGCGAAATCAGGCGATCCCGGTCAGGGAAGAGTGTACCCTACCCAGAGTAAAAACTTAAGGAAAACCGTCATTTATCGTGAAAAAATCGGCTCTGTGCGGTAATTGTGTAAGTATTTGACTGGAACTCATAACCTGAAGGCCGCAGGTTCAAATCCTGCCCCCGCAACCACCGATACCGACACTCCCGTGAGCACAGCTCCGGGAGTGTTTCTTTTTTCAGCCTTTCCAATGGCTTGCCGCTCGATCCAATTTAGGATTGTCCCCAGTTCTCCATACAGCATCGCGTCGATCTCGCCCCGGTTCGGGCCGGGTGTCAGCATGACCTTCTCGATCAGCTCCCGCAGCGCCTCGGCGGCTTCCAGCCGTTCCTCGGGGCGGTTGAGGGCATCGGTCAGGCGGCCGACCTTGCGGGCGTAGATGGTGGAGGCACTCGGCAGCAGATCCGGCACATCGTCGGGAACGTCTGACAGCAGGGTCGCCAGTTCCGCTTTGCGCGTTTCGAGCGTGTCCATCTCTGCTTTCATGCTGGGATGGAACATCCCTTCCTTGATGGCCTCAATGATGCCCCGGATCTGTTTCTCGACTTTCACCTGTTCGACCTGCCAGACATCGGCGTTGGAGCGGCGCTCGCGGTTGAGTCGGTTGGTCTCCTCGGCATAGGCATGCATGGCCTCGGCCGCGATCTCCGGTGCCATCATCCGGTCCTTCAGTCCGGAGAGCACGCGGCGTTCCAGATCGCGGCGAGGAATCGTCCTGCTGTTGGCGCAGGAGCCATTGGTGACATGGGAGGAGCAGGCGAAACGGTCGGAACCCCGCAGCGTGTAGGGACCACCGCACAGACCGCAGAACAGCAGGCCCGACAGCAGGGATTTCGGTCGGCGTGTGCCGTTGAGCCGGTTGCGCTTGTGGTGAGCGCGAACAGCCTCGGTGACGTTGACGTATTTCTCGGCGATGACGTTCTGGCGGGCCTTTGTCGCCTGCCAGAGTGCGTTATCGACAATTCGCAGGTCGGGAACCTCCGTCACCACCCATTTTGATTCCGGGTTCAGCCGTGAGACGCGCTTGCCGGTGGACGGGTCTTTGACATAGCGCTGCCGGTTCCAGACCAGCCGACCGATATACAGTTCGTTGTTGATGATGCCGGTGCCGCGCTTCACATGGCCCCGGATCGTGGTGTCGCTCCACAGCTTGCCCTCCGGGCCGCCGATGCCCTGATCGTTCAGCGCCTTGGCGATGGCACGCGGGCCAATGCCGGCAGCGAAGTCACGGAAGATGCGGCGGACGATCTCCGCCTGATGCGCGTCAATCTCGCGGTCGCCCCGGATCTGCTCGCCCTTTGCGTCGAACTGGCGGACGACGCGGTAGCCGTAGCAGAGGCCCCCGCCGGATTTGCCGCCCTCGACACGGCCACGCAGACCGCGATGGGTCTTGGCCGCGAGATCTTTAAGGAACAGGGCGTTCATCGTGCCCTTGAGGCCGACATGCAGTTCGCTGATTTCGCCTTCCGCCAGGGTGACGATCGGCACGCCAGCGAATTTCAGGTGCTTGAACAGGGTCGCGACGTCCGCCTGGTCGCGCGAGATGCGATCCAGCGCCTCGGCCAGCACGATGTCGAACCGCCCGGCCTGGGCATCCTGCAACAGGGTCTGGATACCGGGGCGCAGGATCATGCTGGCGCCGGAGATGCCCGCGTCCTTGTAGGCGCCGACCACCTTCCATTTCTCGCGCTTGGCGTGTTCCCGGCAGATGCGGAACTGGTCCTCGATCGACGCCTCGCGCTGGTTGTCGGACGAGTAACGGGCATACAGGGCGACGCGGGTCATGGGTGTTTCCTATCAGGCGACCTTGTCCATCCGGCTGGGCCGGATCAGCACCTCGGCGGAGATGCCGAGGCCGTCGTGCAGCTGGCGGATCATGTCGATCGACAGGCCGCGTTTGCGGTTCAGCACGTCCGCCACCCGATTGCGCGGGCCGATCATCGGCTCCAGATCCTTGCGGGTGAGGCCCTGCTGCTCCATGCGGAAGCGGATCGCCTCGACCGGATCGGGCGGGTCGATCGGATGGTGCTTCGCCTCATAGGCGTCGATCAGCGTCGCCAGCACGTCGAGCTTGTCACCGTCCGGCGTGCCGCTCTTCTCACCCCACAGTCGGCCGACTTCTTCCAGGGCCGCGTCATAATCCGCCTCGTTGCGGATGGGCTTCAGATCAGCCGTCATGTTCCACCTCCGTCACGTCGATCCTGTCATACGCCTTGTGTGTGCCGATCCATTTGATCCAGACGATGTTCTTCTCGAAATCGACCGCCACGACCAGGCGATAGGCATTGCCCTTGATGTTGAAGACGATGCGCTCGGCGTTGACGATGCTGGCCGTGGCGTAGAGCCGCTTCACATCGGCGGTGCTCGTCCACGCAGCCCGGCCGACTTCGGCGAACCAGACGTCCAGCGCCGCCTTGACGGCCGGCTGGTCCTTCTGGCCCGCCAGACTGTCGACGAACTCTCTCAGCGTGCGACGGGCGATGATCCTCATTGACTGACCTTATATCACGGGACCATAGTGGTCACAAGAAAAATGCACGACTACCCGACGAAGGGTCGTTCGGCGGGGAACGCGCCGCCGGGGAGGGAGGCTACCGCATGGGACTGGATCGGTTCTGCCGGGCCTGTTTCCGCTCCAGCGTACGGGCACGCTCGAACTGCTCGCGGGCCATCTGGCGGCCGATCAGGCGGGCAAGGGACCGGATGGCTTCATCAGACGGGCGGAACGCCTCCTCGGCTGTTTCCGCGTCACCGGCGGGGCCGAACACCTCGATTCTGATCCTGTCGGGTCTGCGTGCCATCCTGTCCACCTTCCCGGTCATGGGGCGACAGGACCGATGAAGGACAGGGCAAGGGGATTTGAGAAGACCGTACGCCGGTCAATGCGTTAATCGGCGGTGATCGCGCAGAAAAGGGAGGCTTATCGGTTGTGGAAAAGGTGATCATTCTTCTTGTGATCGGATATGCCATTGGATTCTATATTCGAGATCGTCGTGCGAAAGAGGCTCTTGTGCAGTCCGAACGACAGGCTGCGGGTCAGATTGAGACGCTTCGTCGACAGATCGCCACGCTCAACAAACAGGCTGCCGATAGGCAGCAGGAAGACGAGCGGCGTCGGCAATACCGACAGGAGAACGACCTGTCAGATCCGCAGAACCAGTTGCGCTTCATTGGTGAATGCAGCCTGAAGGCTGTTCCTCCCGTCAATCGGGAAGCGGTGCGCGTACTCTACGCGATCGATGAGTGGATCTCCTTCCCTTGGTGGAAGCCTTCTGCCCGGTGGGTGGTCTGGTGCTGGACCCGTTTGCGGGTTCCGGTTCGTCGCTGGTGGCGGCGCAGCATCTTGGGCGCGATTGGCTGGGGATGGAACTGGACGCGGACCACGCCGCCACGGCGACCCGGCGCCTGGCCTGGCACGCGGCGAAGAGAGTAGCGGCATAGGGAGTGAAAGCCGCAGGGCCGACAATTCGGTTCTGCGGTGCCCCTTTCCTTGGCCTGTCGGTCCGCATAAATTTGCGCCAATCCGACTTCGCGGATCGGCGGCGGGAAGATGGAAAATAAGCGCCGCTCGCCGGGCGAGTGCCCTGCTCGCGAACTATTCTGGCAGGTGCGGAAGAGCGACATAATATCCGTGCGATCGCGTTACGAGATCGACATATCTCCAAATGCAGTCTGCACAAAATCTTCCCTTTGCGCATCCTGGTGTTCCTGCTGCCAGAAGCAGGCGCAAGAGGAAGGGTAACGCGATGCCGATATCAGATTGGCAGTCGCCGGCCGCTTACGAACATGCACAAGACATAGCTGCCGCCGGCATGGCCTGGGAATATCTTCGACGTGATGACGATTATCGTCGCGCGTTTCAGCGAATGAAAACGCTTGTGGCTCCGAAGCAAGGGGGCAGCAAAGCCTTTTCCGAACGATGGGGTTTGCGATTTCCCTGTCGATCCGGCGCAGCCTGCCGGCCGCACGCCTGTTTTCTGGATATCGGAACTCTCGCCTGACGTGATCGAACTGCGCGAGGCTCTGGCGAATGCGGATGATCCGGCCGTCATGCCGATCAATCTCGCGGAATTACCAGACCTCGTCGCGCGACTGGATGACGGTGATGCATGGCACGGTTTTTGGCCGTCCAGAGCGTCGGCACATCAGTTCTGGCTCCCGACAAGTCCAGCGAATGGACGCGCCACCTATGTCGTGATCCTGCCGCTCGATAAGCTGCTGGAGCTTCGCGCGGAGGCCGTGCTGCGTTTATGGCGCGCGCTGGTCGGTCGGCCTGAGGGCAGGTGGGCGCATGATTTCCCGCAGCAGACGCGGGACCGGCATATCCTGATGCTCAGGGCGTTGGATGGGAGAGCGGCTGGCGCGAGCTATCGCAAGCTTGCTGAGGCATTGCTTGGGTTTTGTGGCAGGAAGGCCGATTGGGAAAGCGATCCTCGCAAGAACCAGGTTCGGCGTCTCGTTGCCGATGGTCGGTATTATGTTCGTGGGGGTTACCGTGATCTTTTGCGCTATTCGATCCGACTGTCTGATCGTTGAGATAAGGCAAGGGACCGGGAAGTTATCATGAGTCCGAACATGACCAGGGCGCCGCAACAGGCCGATAATATTCGGATACGACGCTGTGCTCTTTTCAGCCCAGTATCCAGGAAACGCCTGCCTCGGCGTGAATCGCCGTGGTATCAAAAACCGGCAGATCGGTATCATCCTGCGTGATCAGCATGGTGATTTCCGTGCATCCCAAAATGACGCTGTCGGCTCCTTCTATTTTCATTTGTTTGATGACGTCACGATAATAGGCCCGGCTTTCGTCGCGTATGACACCACGGCAAAGTTCTTCATAGATAATGCGATGAATGCCGCTCCGCGCTTCCTCATCGGGAATCATGGCCGTGATACCGAACAGATCGCGCAGCCGTTGCGTGTAGAACGTGCCTTCCATGGTGAAACGGGTCGCAAGAAGCGCGGGGTGTTTACACCCGGCGCGTTGCAACGCTTCACCGGTTGTGTCCGCGATATGCAGTGTCGGGACTCCGGTCGCCAATTCGATGGGCTCATGAAGACAGTGCATGGTGTTGCTACAGATCAGCAGCGCCTCAGCGCCTGACCGTTTCAAGTGCTGACCGGCCCGGCCTAATTGTTCCGCCAGCGCCGACCAGTTATCTTCACGTTGGCGGTCCGCGATCGGCACCGGCAAGGCGCGCTCCTTCCTGCGGCGTCCCAACACGTTGTCCTGGGTGCCGAGCACATGTCCGGTGTTTTCCCGTTCGGACGAAGGCGGTGAATACCTCGTCCTGCGCGGTATGCCGACTATCATGATAGGGCATCGGGAGGCCGGGGAGCGGCCTTTGAACGGAATTGTCGACCCGGACGCCGTGGCGGCCGCCTGTTTATTGCGGCGCAGGCTGCTCTCCGGGACACCGAAAATCGCATCGGAGCCGGATATCCTTGCCGCCGTCCTCCTCCATCATTTTACTTCAGGAAAAGTTGCGGCTCCGTGGATCACGGCGGCTCGTCTGGCCGCGATTGACAGGTTGATCGACCGTCACATGGGCGAACGGCTGGAGGTTGCCCGACTGGCGGCGGAGCTTGAATTGTCCGTTGGATTTCTGGTGCGGGCTTTCAGGCAAAGCCTCGGCGTAACGCCGCATCGCTATCTCATGGAACGACGCCTGGCCCGTGCTCGACAACTCTTGGACGCCCGGTGTCCTATTGCGGACACCGCCACGGAATGCGGGTTCGCCGATCAGGCGCATCTGACACGCTGTATGAAGCGTTCCGTCGGCGTCACTCCCGCGTTCTACGGTCGTATGGCAAAATGAGACGGCAATATCCAATACGCTCGCCTGTGGTCCGCTTTCGCAGTCCAAGGCTATTGTTTGACAGCCTGTGATTATGTCCGAAAGCGGACGCTTGTCGGGTTTGCAAGTTAGCACTGTTACGCTAAGTTAGGTTAAATCGTAGTATATATTCCTTAAGGTAAATCGAATAACAGGTACAATCATCGATCGATCATAAATCAAGATTTCCAATAATATAAATCCGAAAACAGTGTGGAAATATTTTTCATTTAATAGAAATTGGAGTGATAAATGTCTCAATCTCTATGTGATTTTTCGAATCAAGTAAAAACAGTAGATCAATTAATAAATATACATAGAAATTTGCGGAGTGGTCGAGGGCGTCGCTATGAACAAGATGCATTATATAAAGCAGGGGTGGTAATGATCGTTGCTTGTTGGCAAGCGTATATTGAAAACATTACACAAGAAGCTTTGAATATTATTGAACGTAGTATCAATAACCCTCAGGCTCTGCCACCAACGTGGGCAGTTCAAATTTTTAATAGCAAGAAATCTGAAATACGAAATGCGATTAAAAAATTTAACACGCCAGATGATGTTAGAGTTAGAGACTTACTCTCTAATTCTTTTGATTTTAATCCTTGGTTAAATTGGGCATGGAGATCCGGCCCACGACAATGGACAGAGAAACAAACACGTTCCCGGACCAACCAGTGGCTACAAGTACGTCATTCGGTAGCTCACGGGTTTAGCCTGCCGTCCGATATTCCTTGGATTCAGGGAAACAATAACGTTCCGCGTCTTACCTTGAATTTACTAGAAGAATGCAAGAAGCACTTTGTCTTTCTTGCAAATAAAACGGACAGTGGATTCCAAACGCATCTTATTGCACGCTACTTGATAGCAAACCCGTGGTGAAACCAAAAATTTTCTAAAATATAGCTTATGTGAATAAAAAATCATCTCTACGTGAATTAATTATCAACTTCATCGGTTCGTTCATTGATCCAGTCCCAAACACTTGATTTAAGCCATCCTTGCCTATGGTGGGGATTGAGTTCCATAATTAAGAAATTATCGCCCCACTTTTCCGTAATTTTTTTTATTCGATCAAACCACTTGTCGGAATCAGAAGAAGTAAAAAGAAGCCAGCAGTTTGGTGATATTTGCAACCAATCAAGAGCTCTATCTAAAGCATCATGAATATCGCTTGTTTCCACTATTCCTTTTTTAGGTGACATTGCTAACATAAGAAGTTTTTTAGGCATCTTTATCTTCCTTATTTGAAATAGAGGAAGGAAGTGTGTGCCCATCAGATCTTTCTTCTCCTGAATTTATTGATCTATTTGGATTCGCAGTTTGGAACTGAAATTGTCTTGCTATTACAAGTTGTGCTCCCTCCATAAGAGCCAATTCAGGATTGTCTTTTGCATACCTTTTTGCCGACACAAACCAAATCATTATTGATATAGTAGTTATTATTCCAATAGATATCTCAAAAGCATCGGTTAAAACACTGTCATTTATTTTATATGCTATTACCATCCAGACACTGCAAAGAGCTACCATTACGACTGATGAGCGACCAACGACACCTGGAGCGAATTTGGCAGTCGATGTACTAGACAGGAGTTGTTTGATTGGAAACCCGGGTGGCAATTCAGACATCGTATGAATTTACACTTAAATGGTAGATTATACAAACGCATGTTTTGTATGCATGTCCGCTCATATTCTGTTTGTGTCTAAAAGTGAACCTTCCGCTGTCTCCCATGGCGGTCGTTCCCAATAAGCGTCCTCCATCGGGGTGCCGGAATCACCCCCTGCTGATTCCGGCACTCTCCAGACCGCCGATCCTCCGCCACGGTTCGCCATGGCCCGCTGTCGTGACCGACAGCCGCCGAACCCAACCGGAGGCTCGATCATGCTCGATCCCAAGACGGGGTTGCCGCCCCGTTTCCTGCGCACGCCCGATGCGGCGCGTTTCCTCGGCATTTCCATCCGCACGCTGGAAAAACATCGCACCTACGGCACCGGTCCGACCTATCGCAAGATCGGCGGCCGCATCGTTTATACCCTCGCAGACCTTCAGGGGTGGACTGAGAACGGCGTCCGCCGGTCCACGACGGACGAGACACCCTGCCGCGTCTTTCCGGCCCGCCCACTGACCCCGGCCGAAAAGGCGACCCTCTGAATGGCCGGCGTCATGCCGCAGCGCGGCCAGCGGGGGCGGGAGAGTGAGCGGCTTCGCCTCGACCCCTTCGTGATCGCGGGTGGCGATGCCAGTCCCCGCGACCAGCGCGACCTGATGGAGCGGCCGTTCTTTTCGCTCTCCAAGGCAAAGCGGATCGCCCCGATCCTCTACGAGGCCGGCGGCCAGAGGGTCGAGATTCACGGCCTGGCCGAACACGGCATGGCGACCATCTGGGATGCCGATGTGCTGATCTGGGCCGCCAGCCAGATTGTCGAGGCCGAGAATGCCGGCCTCCGGACATCCCGTTTTCTGCGCTTCACCCCGTACCAGCTTCTGACGGCCGTCGGCCGTGCCACAGGCGCGCGGGACTATCGCCTGCTCAAGGCCGCGTTCGCCCGGCTGCAATCGACCGTGATCCGCACCACCATCCGCAACGGCGAGTCGTGGCGCCGGCACCAGTTCTCCTGGATCAACGAATGGGAGGAACGGACGACCCGCGACGGTCGTGTCGAAGGTATGGAGTGCGTTCTGCCAGACTGGTTCTATCGCGGCGTCATCGATCGCTCGCTGGTCCTGACCATCGACCCGGCCTATTTCCGTCTGACCGGGGGTATCGAGCGCTGGCTCTACCGCGTCGCCCGCAAACATGCTGGGCACCAGCCGCAGGGCTGGCTGTTCGAGATTCTCCATCTCCACGAAAAATCCGGCAGCCTGGCGCGTGTCTCTGATTTCGCGCTCGACCTGCGTCGCATCGCTGCCCGCCAGTCGCTTCCCGGTTATCGCCTCGCGATCCGGCGCGAGGGGCGGCGGAAACTGCTGCATATTCGCCCCGTCAATTTATCCACAGTGCCTGTGGATGACGGTGTGGATGGACACGGGATTTCGGGCGCAGAGACTATCGGGACTTCGGGCGCATCACTATCGGGATTTCAGGCGCACGAACCCCAGCTAAGCCTTTGGCCTGAAACGCGGAATCGCGCTCTTAACTTAGAGTCTAACTTAGACTCTAACTTTTTGATGTTGGGGCGACCGGATGTCGACCGTGGTGCCGGTGCCGCCGACAGGCCGGGCGATCCGCACACGTGTGGTCTTTCTCCCATGCCGGGAGATGGGCCATGACCAGCGCCATAACATTCCGTGCGCTGGGCAACGCCCTGCCGTTTGCCCGTGACGCATTGACCTATGTCGAACTGACCCACATCGAGAAGCGCGTCGAGAACTGGATCAGGTTCGGCCAAGAGGCTCAGGAACAGATCCTCGACCGACGCCGCCGGATCTTTTCCTTCCATCCCGGTAGCGTCTTCGCTTTCGTCCGCTGGGCGGCCAATGATTTCGGCACGATCGCATCGCGCATCGACATCCTGCGCGCCGTGGTGCCGGTAGAACCCTGCCAGACGGTGCCTTTCGTCCGGCCGGGCGCCGAAATCCTGTTGCGGGTTGCAGGCTGGCCGAAGGTCGAACAGGTGCTCCGTCATATCGATGCGGTGGAAGAGGCCGGCATCGACGCCTGCGCGGTTTCGCTGGATCACTGGCGGCATGTCGGCAACCGGCTGAACGCGGGTGAGCAACCGCGCCCCTACACGACGGCACGTCATCGGGCCTGGCTCAGACGGCGGGAGATCGTGCCATGACCCGCTTCGGTTATGTCATGGCGACGTATTTTGCCGCGATGGGCGTGGCCGTCGCCGCTATCGTCCCCGTGCCGGTGAAGCTGCTCTGGAATGCCTCTGCCAGCACGCCCCTCGGCCTCTACGACCTTACCGCACCGAACGGGTTGAAGGTCGGCGATCTGGTCGCCGTCAGGCCGCCGAAACCGCTGGCCGATTTCATGGTCGGGCGCGGCTATATCGGGCGGAACGTGCCGCTGCTCAAGTCTGTGGCGGCGCTGCCTGGGCAACAGGTCTGCCGTGTCGGCCGTACCGTCACCGTGGATGGTGTGCGGCTGGGCGAGGCACAGGACCGTGACCGGCGCAGGCGTATGTTGCCGGTCTGGCAGGGCTGCCGCCGCATCGCACCGGATCAGATTTTCCTCATGAACCCGTCTGTCCACGACAGCCTGGACAGTCGCTATTTCGGCCCGCTCCCGCGCGCCGCCGTGATCGGCCTGGCGACGCCGCTCTATACCGACCCGCACGGCGACGGCCATTTCGTCTGGCACGGTCTGTTCGCTGATAGGCTCATGCCGTTCCTTCCCAACATCGCTACGGAGACTTCCCATGCCGCAGATCGGTAGCTTCACGCGCGACAAGACCGGCTTTGCCGGGCGTATCCAGACCTTCCTCGGTTCTCATGAGATCGTCATCGTGCAGGCCGAGAAATCGGACTCCGACAACGCCCCGGATTATCGCGTTCATCGTGATGACGAGGATGGTCCGGAGATCGGTGCCGGCTGGAAACGCACGGGCGAGCGTGCCGGCGATTATGTTGCCCTGGTGATTGACGATCCGCTCCTGCCGCAGCCGTTGCGCGCCAATCTGTTCCGTGCCGGCAGCGACGGCGGTCTCTGGTCACTGCACTGGAGCCGCCCCCACAAGCGCGATGGACGGGAATGACGTCATGCAGAATCAGACCCGGATCGTGTGTCTGCTGGCGGCGGGGTGTCTCGTTGCCATGGTGCCGGGTGTTGTATCGGCGCAGACAATCGACATCCCATATGCTGCCGAGATTGCTGAGGCTGCACGGCGCTTCGACATTCCGGCGACATGGATCAGGGCCGTGATGGGCGCCGAGAGTGCTGGTGATCCGGGCGCCGTTTCGTTAGCGGGCGCGATGGGGCTGATGCAGATCATGCCCGGCACATGGGCCGATTTGCGCAGCCGGCATCATCTCGGTCGTGATCCCTACGATCCGCGCGACAACATTCTGGCAGGCGCGGCGTATCTCCGCGAACTGCATGACCGCTACGGTTCTCCGGGTTTTCTCGCCGCCTATAACGCCGGTCCCAATCGCTACGAGGCATCTCTGGAGGGGCGTCCGCTCCCATCGGAAACACGCGCCTATGTCGCTTCCGTTGCGCCGACCATCGCAGGTGGCGTCGACGCTCCCGTCATAATCGCTGCGGCCGATCGGTTTGCCTGGACCCGTGTGCCGCTTTTCATCGTGCAGCAGGATCGCAGCACGGCGGTCGCGTCTGTGCGCGATATGTCGGGGATCATGCCGCGATCGGATGGGTTGTTCGTAGTGGATGGCAGCATGGGATCACGGCCATGATTGCAGTGTGCAGGGCAGGGGGCAGAGAGGCAAAAAACGGGCAGAAGAGGGAGCGCAAGATTAAAGCTGACGGCACCCCATGGGGCCGATCCGCAAGGCAAGCCCTTGTCTGCACATTGTTTTGGGTGGCACCCCCTTTGAGGGGGTATGGTGCCGCGACAGGCGGCGTAGCCAATTTTCGCCCCGTTTTTCGCGGCACTCTTGTCTGTTTTTGGCGCTGTCGGGCGGATCGGCGGTCATGAGCGCGGGCGACGACACCCGCTTCCGCCCGAGGCCGGGGCGTATCCGCGCCGACACGCCGAAGGTCGGTCGTGCCAGAAGTTTCCTCACCAGGGTGCGGACCGTCACGCGCCAGCAACAGGCGGCGAGCGGCGGGAGCGGACGCACCCGAGGTGGCGGCCCTAGCCATGCGCCAAGGGGGGAGGGAAGCATCGCGTCCGGACGTGGTGTGCGGCGTGGACGCGGGGCGACCTTCGTGCGTGCCCGGAACCTGTCGAACAACTGGAGCCATCGCCGACCAGGCAGTCGTCGCGTTGTCGTCAAATCCCGCTCCGTCCGGGCCGCCGGGCGAAATGGCAAGGCTGCTGCCCATCTCCGTTATATCCAGCGCGACGGCACCGCCCGCGACGGCGAGCGGGGACGGCTCTATTCTGGAACCGAGGACCGTGCTGATGGTGACGCCTTTCTCGATCGCGGCCGTGATGACCGCCACCAGTTCCGGTTCATCGTCTCGCCAGAGGACGCCGGAGATCTTGCCGATCTGACGGGCTATACCCGCGACCTGATGGCGCAGGTTGAAGCCGATCTCGGCACGAAGCTCGATTGGGTTGCCGTCAACCATCACAATACCGGCCACCCGCATGTGCATGTCGTCGTCAACGGCCGTGACGACCTGGGCGAGGATCTGGTCATCAACGGCGACTATCTCGCCAACGGTATCCGCGAACGGGCGAGCGAACTGGTGACGCTGGAACTCGGCCCCGTCACGGAGATCGAGCAGCTCCGCAAGCTGGTTGCCGAAATCGACCAGGATCGTTTAACCCGCATTGACCGGGTGATGCTCGCGGAGGCGGAGGACCGGTTTCTCGATGTGCGCCACGAGCCTGACGCTCCGCGTGCCCAGGCGGATCGGACGCTCCGCCTGCGCCGTCTTGGCAAGCTGGGCGATATGGGCCTCGCCACGGAACATGCGCCCGGTGTGTGGGAACTGAGCGCGCGGTTGGAGCCGACGCTGCGCGAGATGGGCGAGCGCGGCGACATCATCCGCACGATGCAGAAGGCGCTGCGGGCGGAGGGCGCCGAGCGCGACCCGATGAGCTTTGCGATCCATGATGCGGCACCTGCGGAGCCGATCGTCGGTCGCGTCATCGACAAGCATCTGTCCGATGAGCTGGGCGAGGAACTGACACTGGTTGTCGATGGGATCGACGGCCGCACGCACCATGTTTCCGGCATGGATGCGGTCCGCGTCGCGGAGGCACGGATGGGCAGCATCGTCGAGATAGGCTCGCCTGATGGCGCCGGGCGTCCTTCCGATCGCGCGATTGCAGGCATGGCCGAGGGAGATATCTATCGGCCGAGCCGTCATCTGGAACAGGCTCGGTTCGAGGGGCGGGTGCCGGGCGGTGATTATGACGGTTTTGTCGCCTCCCATGTCCGGCGGCTGGAGTCCCTGCGCCGGGCCGGTATCGTCGAACGGATCGACCCCGACCAGTGGCGTATCCCCGATGATTTCGCCACCCGTGCTGCGGCCCACGATGCGACGAGGGGCGGACGGGCCAATGTCCGTGTCTTGTCGTCCTTCGATCTTGAAAGGCAGATCGGCGCGGAGGGCGCGACGTGGCTCGACCGGCGGCTCGTCGGAGGTGCGGTGTCCGATCTGGTGCCTGCCGGCTTCGGGGAACAGGTACGAGAGGCGATGGAGCAGCGGCGGGAGAGGTTGATTGAGCAGGGGGATGCGACCCGCCGACCGGATGGGCGTGTGAGTTACCGGCGCAACCTGCTTGCCACGCTTCAGGAGCGGGAGGTTGCCCGTGTCGGGGCGGAACTGGCGGCAACAAAATCAGTACCGTTTCGGGTCGCTGTGGATGGCGAGACAGTCAGCGGCAAGTTCACCGGAACTGCCCAGCTATCCAGCGGGAAATTCGCCATTGTCGAGAAATCCCATGAGTTCACACTGGCCCCGTGGCGGCCGGTGATCGAGCGTCACCTCGGGCAGGAGGTGACGGGCACCGTGCGGAGTGGAGCTGTATCGTGGGAGGTAGGGAGGCAGAGGGGGCTGGAGAGATAATTGAGATTTCCTTGACATAATTCCGACGTCCATATAGTTACCATGATAACTAGATGGACTTTAAAGTGCGACATCTACCTTAGTCCACTGTAGCGGAGATACTCATGCTTTCACCATCCGTCCAAAAGAACGACAGCGCACTTGTCTTTATCGAATTCCAACATGAGTGGCTGTCTGAAGAAGGTGTTCTTCAGAAGCGGCTAGTAATAGATAAAGAATGCTTTCGTAAGTCCGTCATTCAGGCATCAAGAGTTCTGGAAACTGCTCGTAGTGTTGGCTGGAATATTGCTCACGCAGGTCTGGATTTTAGTGATGATCGGGAGTTCCTTCTGTTTGGTAGAGGGGAAAATAAATTTGGATTGCGAGGTGCTATTCCCAAAGCTGGGACATGGGATCGTATAGGCTCTAGTTTTGTTGAACCCTTTGTTCCAAGAGATGGAGAATTTGTAGTAAAAGGGCGTTCGGGGGCCAGTACACTCAAAAACTCAACGCTTGATCCATTTCTCCGTAACAACGGGATAAGTACGATTTTCTTGATGGGGTACGCTACGCATATTTGCGTTGAGTCTACTCTCAGAGAAGCACACGATCTCGGCTACAATGCTTATATTGTGGTCGATGCATGTGCTGCTTTCGAGAAAAATCAGCAGGACTACATGCTTGAGAATATTGTTCATCATTTTGGGGAGAAAATCGACGCACAATCATTGATCATGCATATGATGGGAAGTTAGATTGTGTTTTTTCTAAAATCTCTTCCAACTCGCAATGTGCTGATTGAATATAAAAAACGATTTCCAAACATGGACATCGAAGCTGTCGAAAGTGCCCTTAATTTACTGCGGCAAGCAAGCCTGCTCGAACGGCATTTGGATGCATATTTTTCCACTCAAGGTTTGTCGCAGCTCCGATTTTTAATTTTAATTGTTCTTGATAGAGAAAATAGGAAAGCTTCCCTTAAATCCAGTGATATTGCGGATCGTCTCGATATTTCTAGGCCAGTTATGACAAGAACCATTCAGGCCTTAGAAAAAGCGAAGGCTGTCTGTATATCTGAAGATGAATTTGATGGGAGAGCTAAGGTTGTCTCCCTTACTGATTGTGGACGTTCGATACTTCATAATTCGCTCCCCGGATATTACGATATCATTCGTGACTTCATGGAAAGAAATCGCGATTCTACCGTTTCATGAGAATGAAATGCAAAGAGGTCGGCTGATTGGACAACAAGGAATATTTGATGCGAGCCAAAGAACGCTTGCTCGTATCCCACTTGTTTCGTTGCGGCAGGCTCTTTCGGTAGCGCAGCATCTGAATTTCCGCCACGCGGCCGATGCACTCGGCGTTACTCAATCGAGCGTCAGTACCCGGATCAAGGCGTTGGAAGAGACACTCGGCATCGTCCTGTTTGAGCGACGTCATCGCGGCGTCCGGTTGACCGAGGCCGGGCGCCGCTTCGTCGTAGAGATTTCCGCAGGTATCGAACAGATCGATCATGCTGTCAGGACGGCCGGTGCCATCGCCGATGGTACGGTCGGGCGCCTCGCGATTGGGCTGCACGGCTCGATCGCGGCAGGGTTTCTCGCCGATTTGCGTAGGCGCTATCGCGCAGCCCACCCGGCAATCGAGCAGAACATCGTAGAAGGGCCGTCGTCACATACTCTCGCTATGATTCGCGAGGGCAAGCTCGACGTCGCCTTCCTCGTCAATGTCGACAATGTACCGGACTGCCATAGCCGGCATCTCTGGAGCGAGGCGCTGGTGATCGCTCTTCCGGCTGCGCATCCGCTGGCGGCTCTGGAATCCCTTGTATGGGCTAACCTTGCGACAGAGAGTTTCCTTGTCCGGCAGGGTGGCGCTGGACCGCAGGTTTTCGAACATATCGTCCGACGCGTGGCCGAACATGGACGGTCGCCGCGCCTCCAGCGGCGCGATGTCGGGCGGGACACTCTGATGCATATGGTCGCAGCGGGAGAGGGGATTACGCTGACCCACGAAGCAGGGAGCCATGTGCCATTCCCCGGCATCGTCTTTCGGCGGATCGTCGACGAAACGGAACATGCCCGGTTCAGTGCGGTCTGGTCGCCCCAGAACCGCAGCCCCGCGCTGCGAAATCTTCTGGATCTCGCCTCGCATATGAGTCGTATGGATGGTTTGACCATGCAGGCTCAAACCGTGCCATCATCGTTTCCAGTCAAGATACCGGGACATCACGAAACGGGCGGCGCAAGCTTATGAAGCTATGAAGCGCCAATTTGTAACAGCAGCCTGTTACCAGGAGGAAAACCCTAATGACCCTTGAAACCTTCCGTCAGATCCACGGCCTTGATGACAGCCCGTCACCGCTCGACAGGTCGGTGCTGGTCCTGATCGACATCCAGCGCGAATATCGCGACGGGCGGGTGCCGCTCGCCAATGTTGATGCGGCGGCGGATGAGGCCGGGCGGCTGCTTGACCTTGCGCGGAGCAAGGGCGTGCCGGTCATCCATATCGCCCATGATGCCGGACCAGGCGCCCCCGCCTTCGCCAGCGATGGCCCGTATCGCGATTTCCTGCCGCAGGTGACGCCCCGCGAAGGGGAGACGGTTCTGTTCAAGATCCACGCCAATGCGTTTATCGGCACCGGGCTCGCGGACCGTATCAAGGAAACGGGTCGGAACGAGGTCATTATCGCCGGTGATACGGTGGGTGTCTGCGTGTCCACCACTGCCCGCGCGGCGGTGGAGGAATACGGTCTGCGCGTGATCCTGGTGGCGGATGCCATTGCCGCACGCGATGTCGCCGATCCGCTGGGCGGAACGATCGCAGCGGAAACAGTGCACCGCGTCGCTCTGGCCGAACTGGCGGATATGTTCGCCGTCGTCGTAAAGGACAGCAGTGCGTGGAAGGAGTGAGGGCGTCTTGTCCACTCCGTCGGTCAGCGCGGGCTGGCCGGGACAGCCTTCAATAACGCGCCCGGTTCCACGTCCAGTGCCTCTGCAATCTTTCCCAGGATCGTAACGCTTGCCGACACGTCCGCGCGTTCGATCGCTCCGACATAGCGGGTGCTCAGCCCGGCGCGATCGGCCAGCTCCTCTTGCGTCATGTCCCTGTCATGACGCATCCGACGCAGGTTGACCGCCATGACCTCCTTGAGGTCCATGCCATCATCGAGACCTGTGTCGGAACGATCGTTCCAGGAATGATCGTTCCTATTCGTCCTGACCTGTGGTATTCTCGCCCTCTGGCGGGGGCTTTTCTGCGCTAGGTGCGAGACGGACGAGAAGATCGGCACCGGAAACGCCAAGGGCGGCTGTTATGTCAGCGAACTCAATGACATCGATTCGGCGCTCGCCATTCTCGTATTTGGCGACGAAGGATTGGGGCTTCCCGAGTGCGGCCGCCAGTTCCGCCTGCGTCATACCCCCGGTTTTGCGCGCTTCTGTAAGGAGCGATTGGAGCAAAAGCTGTCGGGGTGTGCGCAGGGATTTCTTCATGCGGCATGGCTCTCCGGCGGGGAGGGGAGCCGTTCCGATAATCCTGATTTGGGATTATCCCATTTTAGGATATGTTTGACTGCTATCCTGCTGGAGGGCTGTGGGATGACAGCAAGGCCCGAACTGGACCCCGATGTCGATGATCTGGCGCCGACCGTGCCGGAGATCACGACCTATGACGAAGTGCATTTCATCACCTATCTCCGCCTGCTCGACGCCGAGGCGGATCAGGCCGACTGGGCGGAGGTGGCGCGGATCGTGCTGCATCGCGATCCGGCCGATGGAGAGCGCACGCGCATCTGCTGGGAAAGCCATCTTGCCCGTGCGCAATGGATGACGAAAATCGGTTATCGGAAGATTCTCGAACAGGCCGTGATCGACGCCCGCGCAACCCGGCACTGACCGTCCTTTTTCTACGCCATGGTATCCGGTGGTACGATCGCGACTCATTATATATTGCCTGCCGCCGGGTCGGTCTTTCTCTGATCGGTTTTATTCCCCAAACCGATTGGAGCTTCGATGTCCGGAAGCCGTGTCCTGTGGGGGCAGGTCGTCCTCGTTCTGCTGATCGTCTTCGTCGCTATCTGGAGTGCCACGGAGTGGACGGCCTGGCGTCTAGGCTTTCAACCACAGCTTGGGGCTCCCTGGTTCCTGGTGGCCGGCTGGCCGTTCTATTATCCACCGGCCTTCTTCTGGTGGTGGTATTTCTACGACGCCTATGCGCCGTCGATTTTCGTGACGAGCGGATATATCGCCTCGTCCGGTGGCCTCATCAGCGTCGTCGTTGCCATCGCCCTGTCCATCCTCCGGGCACGGGAGGCTCGCAACGTCGCTACGTATGGCTCGGCCCGCTGGGCGGATACTGTCGAGGTGAAGGAAGCCGGGCTGCTCGATCCCGATGGGGTGGTGCTGGGCCGATGGGATCAGGACTATTTGCGGCATAACGGCCCCGAGCACGTCCTGTGCTTTGCGCCGACCCGCTCGGGTAAAGGCGTCGGGCTGGTCGTGCCGACGCTGCTGACCTGGCCGGGCTCGGCCATCGTCCATGACATCAAGGGCGAGAACTGGGGGCTGACCGCCGGATTTCGTGCTCGGCACGGGCGTGTGCTGCTGTTCGACCCGACCGATCCGGCGTCCTCGCCCTACAATCCGTTGCTGGAGGTTCGGCGCGGTGACAGGGAAGTTCGCGATGTCCAGAACATCGCCGATATCCTGGTCGACCCCGAAGGCGCGCTGGACCGGCGCAATCATTGGGAAAAGACCTCGCACTCCCTGCTGGTGGGTGCGATCCTGCATGTTCTTTATGCCGAGCCGGACAAGACCTTGGCCGGTGTCGCGAATTTCCTCTCCGACCCGAAGCGGCCGGTGGAGGCGACGCTGCGTGCCATGATGTCCACGCCGCATCTCGGCAAGGCTGGCGTGCATCCGGTCATCGCGTCGTCGGCGCGGGAGCTGCTGAACAAGAGCGACAACGAGCGGTCAGGTGTATTGTCCACCGCCATGTCGTTCCTGGGCCTCTATCGCGATCCCGTGGTGGCGAAGGTGACGGCACGATGCGACTGGCGCATCGCGGATCTCGTGTCCTGCGGCCAGCCCGCCAGTCTCTACCTCGTCGTGCCGCCGTCCGACATCGCCCGCACCAAGCCGCTGATCCGCCTGATCCTCAACCAGATTGGCAGGCGTCTGACGGAGGATCTGCATGTTTCCGCCCATCGGCACCGGTTGCTGCTGATGCTCGATGAGTTTCCCGCCCTCGGCCGGCTGGATTTCTTTGAGAGCGCGCTGGCCTTTATGGCGGGTTACGGGATTAAATCCTTCCTGATCGCGCAGAGCCTGAACCAGATCGAAAAAGCCTACGGCGCGAACAACAGTATTCTCGACAACTGTCATGTCCGCGTCGCGTTTGCCACCAACGACGAGCGCACCGCCCGGCGTGTGTCGGACGCGCTCGGCACCGCGACCGAGATGCGTGATTCCACGAATTATGCCGGCCACCGACTGTCTCCCTGGCTCGGGCATCTCATGGTCTCGCGACAGGAAACGGCACGACCTCTGCTCACGCCCGGCGAGGTGATGCAGCTTCCGCCGAGCGATGAACTGCTGCTGGTCGCGGGCGTCGCCCCCGTCCGCGCGAAGAAGGCGCGCTATTACGAGGACGCGCGGTTCATGGAGCGTGTCCTGCCGCCCCCGGCCGCCGGAACGAAACGCCCGTCCACGCTCCCACCTGACGACTGGTCGGCGCTGGAGGCGGAGGTTCCATCAGGAGGGCCAGAACCGGGTGGGAACACGGGCGCTGATGGTGATCCCGCCAATGCTGGCATCCGGCGCGAACCGGAATTGCCGGAGCATGAGGACGTCGTGCCGCCCGAGCATCCGGGCGTGCAGGAGTTCGATGTGCTCGACGACGAGCCGGATGTCGATGCCGCTAGGGCGCGTGCGATACGCCAGCAGGCCCGTTCCGTTGCGCGGCAGGCGACGATGGACTCAGCCGATGGCCTTGATCTGTGAGGATGCCCATGTCGAGCAAGACCCGCATGAATGTATATTTCGAGCCGGAGCTTCTGAAACAGGTCGAGGCGCTGGCGTTGCGTCGCAACGTCTCGAAATCGGCGGTGATCGAGGCGGCCGTTGCCTCTTTTCTCTCGGCCGACGCATCGGAGCGGCTGGAAGCGGTGTTCGCTCGTCGCATGGACAGGATCGATCGTCAGATCGCCGGGATGGACGAAGACCTCGCCATTATGGCCGAGACGCTGGCGCTGTTCATCCGCTTCTGGCTGACCGTCACTCCGCCACTGCCTGATAGTGCCCAGGCATCGGCCAGGGCAAAAGGCGTCGAGCGGTTCGAAGGTTTCCTGCAATCGCTCGGACGAAAACTGGCGACCGGAGATCGGTTTCTCAGAGAACTGTCGCGGGATATCGACACGCGGCGCAATGGCGGTGAAGATCCCGAGTAATCGTCAGATTGCGTGGGGCTACCAAAGGGATTATTCAATCCCGCCAATTACCGCCGTTTCCACGCGATGACCGCACGGTTCGCAATAGTTGTTGAATCGAGCTGAAATGACCCTCTTTTAATCATCCCCGTATGGGGACCGTCTGTTCCGGTCCTGTTCGAGCGGGGATCAGATGACGATTTCTCAGCATAATTCGGAAAGTCAGGCACGCGGCATTTCCATGCTGCGCACGGCGATGGGACCGGCGATTGCAACACATCTTGCCGACCCTGCCGTGGTCGAGGTGATGCTTAATCCGGATGGGCGGCTCTGGATCGACCGCCTGTCCGAAGGGCTGTCCGACACAGGCGAGACGATAACACTGGCTGATGCCGAGCGCATCGTGCGGCTGGTCGCGCATCATGTCGGCGCGGAGGTGCATGAGGGGGTGCCCCGCGTGTCGGCGGAATTGCCGACGGGCGAGCGTTTCGAAGGATTGCTGCCACCGATTGTGACGGCACCCAGCTTTGCGATCCGTAAGCCGGCTGTCGCCGTCTTCACGCTCGATGATTATGTCGCTGCCGGGATCATGGCAGAAGGGCAGGCGGCATATCTTCGCCAAGCAGTTGCGGACCGTAAAAATATCCTGGTCGCGGGCGGCACATCCACAGGCAAGACCACGCTGGTCAACGCCCTGCTGGCCGAGGTCGCGGAGACCGACGACCGGGTCGTGCTGATTGAGGATACGCGCGAACTGCAATGTGCTGCGCCCAATCTCGTGTCGCTCCGTACCCGTGATGGCGTCGTCACGCTGTCCGAACTGGTGCGCTCGGCCCTGCGTCTGCGCCCCGACCGTATTCCGATTGGGGAAGTGCGCGGCCCCGAGGCGCTCGACCTCCTCAAGGCGTGGGGCACCGGCCATCCCGGCGGGATCGGCACGCTCCACGCCGGTACTGCCATTGGCGCGCTGCACCGCATGGAGCAACTGATCCAGGAAATCGTCGTCACGGTGCCTCGTGCCCTGATCGCCGAGACGATCGACGTGATCGCGGTCCTGTCCGGGCGGGGCACGCAGCGCCGGTTGTCCGAACTCGTCACCGTGGACGGGCTCGATCCCGTTACTGGCGCCTATCGCATTCATCCCTTCCAGCATTCGGGAGAATCCCAATGAACCTCACGCTGTTCCGCACGCGTCGGTACGTGCCTGTCCTCTCAGCCATGCTGTTGCTGTCCATCGTATGGTGCTCCTCGGCTCTGGCGTCCGGTTCCGATATGCCGTGGGAGGAACCACTCAACCAGATCCTGGAATCCGTGCAGGGACCGGTGGCGCGCATCGTGTCGGTGATCATCATCACCGTGACCGGCCTGACGCTGGCCTTCGGGGAAACATCCGGCGGTTTCCGCCGCCTGATCCAGATCGTCTTCGGGCTGTCCATCGCTTTTGCGGCGTCCAGCTTCTTTCTGTCGTTCTTTTCTTTCTCGGGCGGAGCGCTGATCTGATGGCGGGATATGACGATGACGCGGTGCCGGGTTTTCATGTCCCGGTCCATCGCTCTCTGACCGATCCGATCCTGCTGGGTGGCGCACCCCGTACCCTGGCGATCGCCAACGGCACGCTCGGGGCTGCGATTTCTCTGGGCCTGCGTCTGTGGTTGGTCGGCGCCGTGTTCTGGATCGTAGGGCACGGGCTCGCGGTCTGGGGGGCGAAACGCGATCCGCAGTTCGTCGAGGTGGGTCGGCGGCATCTGCGCTATCCCGCATGGCTCCGGGCATAGGGAGGGCAGGGCGATGATGTCCCTTGGTGAATATCGCAACCGTGCTGGCCTCCTGTCGGATTTCCTGCCCTGGGCCGCTCTGGTTGAGAGAGGCGTTGTCCTGAACAAGGACGGAAGTTTCCAGCGCACGGCAAAAATCCGTGGTCCAGATTTGGACAGCGCCACACCAGCGGAACTGGTCGGTGTGACGGGACGGCTGAACAATGCGCTCCGCCGCTTGGGTTCAGGTTGGGCCGTGTTCGTGGAAGCGCAGCGCGTTCCGGCGACAGTGTATCCCGAGAGCGATTTCCCGGACGCCGCCAGCCAGATGGTGGACCTTGAGCGTCGGGAGCAGTTCGAGGATGAGGGCGCGCATTTCGAGAGCCGGTACTTCCTGACCCTGGTCTGGCTGCCACCGGAGGAATCTTCTGGGCGTGCCGAGCGTTTTCTCTACGAAGGCAGGGAGCATGACGGTCCCGATCCGCATGGGACGCTTCACTCGTTTCTGGATCGTACGGACCGGATGCTGGCCCTGCTGGACGGGTTCATGCCCGAGGCTGCGTGGCTTGATGACGGCGAGACGCTGACTTACTTGCACAGCACGATCTCGACCCGGAACCAGCGGGTCCGGGTGCCGGAGATTCCGATGCATCTTGATGCGCTTCTGGTGGACCAGCCGCTCTCGGGCGGACTGGAACCGAAGCTCGGCGATGCCTTCCTGAAAACCCTGACCATCACGGGTTTCCCGAGCCGCACGTTTCCCGGAATTCTGGATGATCTGAACCGCCTGGCCATGCCCTATCGCTGGTCCACGCGAGCGATCCTGCTCGACAAGACCGACGCCACGAAGGTTCTGACGAAGATCCGGCGTCAGTGGTTCGCAAAGCGTAAGAGCATTGCGTCCAGGCTCTCCCCGTTCGGGTAGATCAGCCGGGTCCAGATGATCTGGGTCCGCTGCTGCCCGAAGGAAACACTGCTGTTATAGGCCCCGAACAGGGTGCTGCCCTGCGGGACCAGCAGATAACGGCCGGTCGGGCTGTCATAGACGTTCTGGGTCATATGCCCGACGATCTGGCCGGGTAGATCGGAACTGAAGGTATTCAGAAAATTGTCTATGACGCCGACATCATTCGTAGCCATGGCGCTCAGTTCCCGCTGCCGCCGAACATGGACACCGTGCCGGACACATAGGCGTCATGCTGCGAGAAATGCTGATACTGCGCGTCACTTTCCGCTTCCGTCGCAGCATCACATGCCTGTTGCAGGGCCGTGGCGCGACCGTTAGCGGCCAGTTCGGCCTGAATGTCGGAAAGCTGACGGGACTGAAGCGCCATAAGCTGGTTGCCGGCCTGTGCCGCCTGCAACGCCCCGGTCGATGTCTGGCTGGCCGAAACCAGTTGTGTCATGGCGCTGCTGTCAGACGGGATGTTCTCCACTACCCGCGCCTGGAGTTTCAGGGCGTCCTCGAACCCACCGACGGAATTCTGCCAGCGTGTCTGCGCCTGAGAAAACAGGGCGCTGTCGGACATACTCGACGAGACGGACGCGTATGCCTGCTGATACTGCCGCTCGACCGACTGGACGCTATACGCAATGTTCTGCGCCTGCGCGAGCAGCGCCGTAGTCTGGGAAATTGTTGATTGCAGCGTCGAGAGTGCCGAGAGCGGCAGGCTCGCCAGATTGCGACCCTGATTGACCAGCATCTGCGCCTGGTTGGCGAGAGAGGTGATCTGGTTGTCAATCTGCTGAAGCGTCCGGGCCGCGATCAGCACGTTCTCGACATGGTTCGCGCCGTCATAGACCGCCCATTGCGCGTGGGCAGGTGGAGAAGTTGAAACCGTAAAAGCAATGACCACTGCGGCAGGAATCGGACGATATCTCACGGCACGCCCCCTTCCCGCAGAAGGTCCGCCGCCCACGTGACATCACGCGCCTCAAACCAGGCAGGCAGAAAGCCGTCCCGCCCATGTTCCGCCAGAACCGCATCAATCAGTCGGTGATCGTCCTTGCCGGATACCGCGCACAATGCCAGCGCCACAGGACCGAGGCCCAGTTCGAACAGGCGGTTGCCGCGCTGCGTCTGGCAGTAATACTCACGCTTGGACGCCGCGCGCGCAATAATGGCGATCTGCCGGTCGTTCAGTCCGAAATCCCGATAGAGCGCCATGATCTGCGGCTCGATGGCGCGCTCGTTCGGCAGGAAGATCCGGGTCGGGCAACTTTCCACTACGGCCGGGGCAATGCGGGAATTGGCAATATCGGACAGGGACTGAGTGGCGAAAATCACCGACGCATTCTTCTTGCGCAAGGTTTTCAGCCACTCTCGCAACTGGCCGGCGAAGTCCCCGTCATCCAGAACAAGCCAGCCCTCGTCGATGACCAGCAGGGTGGGTCGTCCGTCGAGACGGCCCTCAATGCGGTGGAACAGGTAGGACAACACGGAAGACGCGGCGCCGGAACCGATCAGCCCCTCGGTCTCGAACACCACCACATCGGCGTCACCCAGCCGCTCGGCATCGGCGTCGAGCAACCGGCCATAAGGACCACCGAGGCAATATGGGGCCAGAGCCTGCTTCAGGACGTTGGACTGAAGGAGTGCCACCAGGCCGGAGATCGTGCGTTCATGGCTGGGCGATGACGCCAGGGAATTCAGAGCGGACCAGAGATGGGCTTTGATGTCCGGCGTCAGCGCCACGCCTTCGCCGAGAAGGATATGCCCCATTGTCCGGGAAGTCATGACCAACGAGGCTTCGGTCCTCGTGGATAACGACGCTGCCAACAAGGCGGCCGATGCCGATCTGGCGTTGCAGTCTCTCGGGGCGGACGATGTGGGCCAAGCCTATATCACTGCGACCATCACGGTGTGGGATGGCTCCGCGTCAATTGCCGCTGAGAAACTACGGCTTGTGGAAAAGATCATCCAGAGCCGCGACTTCACCTGCATGACGGAAAGCCTTAACGCCGTGGAGGCGTGGCTCGGAAGCCTGCCCGGTCATGTCTACGCCAACGTCCGCCAGCCGCCGGTCTCGACGTTGAACCTTGCGCACATGATCCCGCTTTCCGCCGTGTGGGCGGGACCGGAGCAGGATGGGCATTTGAGGGCAGCACCGCTTTTCTACGGCAGAACGGCGGGTGCGACACCCTTCCGGTTTTCCCTGCATGTCGGGGATGTCGGTCATACGCTGATCGCAGGACCGACCGGGGCAGGAAAGTCGGTGTTGCTGGCGCTGATGGTGTTGCAGTTCCGGCGCTATCAGGGCGCGCAGGTTTTCGCCTTCGATTTTGGCGGCTCAATGCGGGCCGCAACGCTGGCGATGGGCGGGGACTGGCATGATCTGGGTGGCGGGCTGACAGATGATGACGGCCACTTTGCCGTTTCCTTCCAGCCGCTGGCACAGATTGACGATCCCGATGAACGCAAATGGGCCAGTGAGTGGCTGGTGCTGGAAAAGCTGCCCGGTGGTGATGCGATCGGCCAGTCCGGCCTGTCCGACGAGGTGAATAACCATTGGGGGCAACTGTTCCGCGCAGCCCTCGTCACGACTCTGCTCAGCGTGGGCTCCGAAGCAGGAACGTCGTGGAATGAAAACAATCTCATGCAGGCCATCCGCAGCGGTGCGAGCAACGGCTTTTCCATGGTCGGCAACCGTCTGATCGACCGGAGCCTGAACGTCCAGCCGACGCTGACCGACCGACCGGGCCTCCCGTTCACGCTTATTTTGAATCGCGATCTTGCCCTTACACCTTGGGAAGAGAAGGAACCCCGTCCATGACAAAGCTGAAGCTTGGTCCGATCGAGGACGACAAGCCCGTGAAGGTCACGCTGGAGTTGCCAGCCGCGCTGCATCGTGATCTTGCTGCCTATGCCGAAATATTGGGTCGCGGAACCGGGCAGACGTTTACCGATCCCGTGCGCCTCATTGTACCTATGTTAGAGCGATTTATCGCGACGGATCGTGGGTTTGCGAAGGCACGACGGAGTGTGAAGGTGAACATAGTCGCAGATGGATAAGATATGTCCCTTTGTTTCATTAAATCGAAATTCATATTATTCAGACTTCTGTAACTGAACCGATTTCTGCTCCACCGTTCAGAAAATACCATTTGCGGGTGTCATTTTGATCAAATCCGTGCAAAAATTGCCTCAACAGGGCGAATGTTGCGGGTCGCCGTTGGTTTTGAGAAGGTGCGGGTTTGGATGGCGCGTAGCGACCTGATTATTAATCTTGTCAAGGCTAGTGTCCAAGGGGACGCTGCTGGTGCACGCGCGGTCGCCGAAGCTATAGCGGCTGACGAACGGTCAAAAAAGCACTCCGGTGTCGCCGATCGCATTGCGCGAATGCTAGATGCGACCCAGAGCACTCAGAAAAGCAACCAACCCCAAACAGCAGGGATTCGGGTTCGCGACGGTTCCGGTGGCATCCAACGTCGTGAACCTCGACGTCCCTTATCGAGCCTGTATCTAGAAGAGCCCGTGCGTAGAGCATGTGATGAACTTATAGAAGAGCAGCGACGCGCAGATGTCTTGCGAGTGCATGGTCTAGAGCCTCGCCATCGGCTATTGCTAGCTGGGCCTCCTGGAAATGGTAAAACCTCCCTGGCTGAAGCGATCGCTTACGAATTGGCACTTCCGCTTTTCATTGTTCGTTACGATGCAGTTGTCACTAGTTACTTGGGAGAAACTGCGCAGCGCCTACGGCGGTTGTTTGACTTTGTTCGGACTGAGCCGTGCGTACTATTCTTCGATGAATTTGATGCTATTGGTAAAGAACGAGGCGATATTCACGAAACCGGGGAAATTAAGCGAGTTATCACTACTTTATTGCTTCAGATTGATGACCTGCCATCCTACTGCTTGTTAGTGGGTGCTACAAATCATTCTGAGCTTTTAGACCGTGCCACATGGCGGCGGTTTGAGATTCGACTGAACCTGGAGGCGCCTTCGCCTAAGCAAATGATCAGGTATTTTTCTGATCAACTTAATACGTTAAACGGGCAGCCTGGGTATACAGCTAAGCGTTTATATGAGGCGGTTGATCCCATCAGTTTTTCAGAGGCTGAAGCCTTCTTTCTCGACGTCAGGCGAAGAATAGTGCTGGCACAGGGAAATCGAGAGCTTCGCTCGATTTTGGACGATCGAGTTAAAGCACTTCAATCTCATTCTGGTATGCGGGGAACTGTAGCATAAATGGTGGAACGACCGATCCTCCGGTTTCCTGACCCAGTTACGGCTGATCGTCGTAAGGGAAAACCAGTCTCCATGCCGAAACCATCAGGACCTGGCCGGCTTCGTCAAGGAGAGAGATTCCAGGCGACATTCGATAGATTAGGTGCTGCGCTCAGCAGTAATGATCCCTCAATAGCTTTACGTAATGATCCTGCGGGTATTGCTCCCGAACGTGCACTTGTCTTCGTTACAGCAGGCAGTATTTCGAAATTTTCCAAGGTGGCACGGGAGGCTGGTCTAGAAGTTTTCTCCGAGGAGGAATTAGAGCCTTTCGAGGAATATCCAGAGGGCTTTCTGCCTGCTCAGGGTTCCGAGACGCTGCCACGCACACTGTACGCGACGATTCCGACTATTGCCTCGTTCCGCCAAATGTTATCACTCTGGCGCGCCCATCAACGCGATGAGACTGCTCCTAATGGAGCTGCACCATGGTGGGAGGTATTTGATCTACTTCTTGAATTACGCCCATGGGGACCAGAAGACAGGCTCGGAGAAGATGCTCGGACCATTATCGAGGATCGTCTTGCCTTCACACCAGACGATGATCAAATTTCCATAGAATTTGAAATTTGGCCGACTGAAAGCGCTGCAAAGCGAAAAAAATGGCGCGAGGAAGTGGAACTGCGTGTTGCCTCGCGGGCAGGGACAATATTGGATCGCAGTTCTATATCTGAAACCGGATTTGTCTATGAAGCGCTTCTCGTCGAACTGCCATGCATGGCTGTGCGGGAAATGCTCGCAAATCCTAATGATATAAATGGACTAGCCTCTATCGAAGGTATTCAATTTATCCTGCCTCAAACGATTGGCCAAGCGCTACCGAACGGTTCAGATAAAGCTGAGGACGATAATGCGCTGCAAGGCACTTTTGATGAGAATGCCCCGATACGTGTCGCGTTATTGGACGGGACACCGGTAGCTGCTCACCGCGCACTGGATGGCGGCGTTGTCATTGAAGATTTACACGATTTGGTTCCGCTGTCGCCGGTATCACAGCGTTATCATGCCACAGCGATGGCATCGCTAATTCTTCGAGGAGACCTTCAAGCGGATGGTGCTCCTCTGACGGATACGCGACTTATTAGTGTGCCTGTACTGATTGATCAAGAAAGCGGCGCAGAGACAGCGGGGAATCGACTTTTCGTTGATATCGTCCACACTACTCTGATGCAACTGATTGGTACAGATGAACCCGTTGCACCTGATATATTTGTTGTCAATTTTTCCATTGGTGTTCGTGACGGTCATTTTGCTGGGCGTATCAGTGCTCTCGCCCGCCTTATGGACTGGTGGGCTGCAACAGAAGGGCTGTTGTTTGTGGTGTCGGCTGGTAACGTTGGATCTCTTGTTCTTTCTCGAACAACGACAACAGCAGTTGAAAACGCAGACGTTACTTCTCGGCGAATGAACATTCGCGGCGCGATGAGGAATACTATATTTAACAGAACGCTTCTTGCACCATCAGAAGCTATGAATGTCCTTACGGTGGGTGCTTTGTCGCTTGATCTCACTCACCATGCTTCTCCACAACAAGCGGGGATATTTAAGCTCGAGGATGATGGAGAGTTCGTGCCACAGGTAACTAGTGCAGTTGGTCTTGGTCTTAAAAGGTCTATAAAACCTGACCTGCTGGAGGCTGGGGGTTGTCTTGAGGTGCGTGCTCGACCGTACGGACACGATGTAAAATTGTGCAGTGTGGACCGATCAAGTCGTACTGGGCTGGTGACGGCATCTCCTCCAGGTCAGAATGCTATCCAGAAATCACGTGGGACGAGTCCCGCTGCTGCTTTGGTTACCCGCTCGTTGTTACGTGCTGCCGAAAGTCTTACTGGAGAGGGTGGCCCATACGAAGGTCGTGAATTAACTCGTTTCCAGAATGCTCTTCTGACACGGGCATTGGCAGTCAATGCAGCTCGGTGGCCACAGGATGCGATTGATCTATACGAGGAAGAAAGAGCGCGACTTGGTAAGAATCAACATCTTCGAGCAAAAGAGGAAGTTTGTCGTTATTTTGGTCATGGATATTTAAATAATCTCCTGATGTGCGAATCTCCGGAAGGTGGTGTCACGTTAGTTGGCTTAGGTAAAATCCGAAAGGACGGCGCACAAATATTCAGAATGCCCGTACCACCATCCCTGTCGGGTGAGAAATTACCCCGATCAATGCGTGTTACCTTGGCATGGTTTTCGCCCGTCGATACCTCACGTGCTCAATACAGACTAGCTGCGTTGAAAGCGGCAACTATTAATGAACCTAATGATGAGGACGATGGTAACTGGGGCTTTGATATGAAGTCAGATGGCCTTGATGAAAATATCATAAAACGTGGTTCTGTTTGGTCTAAACGGCTAAAAAATAGGGTGCAGACCATTCCAGAATTTGACGAGGGTGCGAATATTCCTATTCGTGTAGAATGTCGTGATGCCTCTGGAGGAGGGTTAAGCCCCGACGACGATATCTCGTATGCTATTGTTGTAACTCTTCAGGTCGAAACAGAAGTACAATTTGACATACATCAGGAAGTTGAACAGGAGTTACGCGTCCGTCTTTCTTGATTTTGTTTTATTTTTTTATTTTCAAATTCATTTGATAATTCTTTGATTTTGTAAGTATTGGTCTTTGAATTTTATTATAAACTGCAATCGTAATCATTCTGGGTTCTTGTTTTCTAAACAGCCAACGTCAGAGATTGTCGGTATCGGGGGCTGCGTGCCCCCGCAACCATGAATTCCGTTTAATAACAAACGATTAGGCCGCCCATTGGGCGGGCTTTCTGCGTTTGGAACATACGCGCAGGATGCACATAGGATGCAACTGGGAGTGAAACTCCAGCGTAGTTAGTGCTTAAAACGCGGCATTATCGCGATAACGTGATGTCTGCTGGATAACCCTTTATTCAGTGGAAATTCCGCGATCTCCATCGCGTCGAGATGCGTGCCGTCTTCGGCCCTGCCGAACAGCGCGCCGCCTTTCATGAACAGGCTCAGCAAGGCTCGGTTGATCCGGCCAGGTGACCGCGAAGCCGGGGAAAGCGACGTTCTCATCGGTGGCGCCTCACGCCGCCCTGACCGTAAACTCGTTGCCTCTTCCCTCGTCCACCGGTAGCGGCTGGGAAACATAGAGATTCGCCGGGTCGCGGACATAATCCAGATAGGACGGGTCGAAAGCGTTCTCCCCGAGGATCGGAGCACCTTGCGTCAGGTAGGGCTCGATCAGCTTGAGGACCGGCAGGTAGAGGGAGAACGCGCCATCGAGCAGCACGAGATCGACCTCGCCTCCGACATGTTTCAGCGTGTCGAGCGCGTCCCCCTCGCGGATTTCCACCAGATCGGCGAGGCCGGCGGTTTCCAGGTTCGCTCGCGCTCGCGCCGCCTTGGTGGGTTCGATCTCGCTGCCGATCAGTTGGCCACCGCCATTATCGCGGAGTGCGGCCGCGAGATAGATCGTCGAAATCCCCATCGACGTGCCGAACTCCACGATCCGCTTCGCCCGGCACGTCCGCGCGATCATGTACAGGAAACGGCCATAGGTTTCCGAAACGGAAAGGAAATTGCCCGCATAATCGTGATAGATCGTCCGATACGCCGCCCGCTCCTCACCGAGCCAGCGCGGCACCGCTTCGGCGAAACTTTCGCCTGCTTCCGTAATCTCTGCCATGCGCGCGGCAATATGCGCGCGGTCAACGGTCTCGGCTTCCCGGTGCAGCGCGTTCAGGGTCTTGGCGACGCGTGGTGTGATGAGCGTGTTCATGGAATTTCCTTTTCTTGGTCGTGCAAGAAGGATAAGAAGAACTACGAATGGCGTCATTACGAAGGTTGGACAAATTGTTATCGGATTCGGACAGTGCCGATCCTCAGCTATCCCCATAAAGAGAACGAATGGATCGAGCCGGACGACATTGATCGTCCGGTCGTGACCTTCGGCGGCATAACGGCGGCAGCGACGAGCTTCGAGCTTGACCTCCATTATCACCGCAAGGGGCAAATCCTGCTGGTGCAACGTGGCGCCCTGAGTTGCGAGATGGAAAGGGGGCTATGGATCGTGCCGCCGCGCAGCGCCGTATGGATTCCGGGCGGCACACCGCACTCCATCCGGGCTTCGGGCATCATGGAAGGCTACTGCGCCTTCGTCGATCCCGTCGCGGACGCGCGCTTGCCGAAGCATTGCTGCGCCGTCTCGGTGACGCCGCTGATCCGCGCCGCTCACCTGCCCGCGTTCTACGAGGAAGGCGGCGCCGCATCGCGCCTGCTGACCGTGCTTCTCGACGAGTTCGCCTCGGCCGAGCGCGACGATCTCCATCTGCCGATGCCGGGAGATTCCCGCCTGCGCCGCATCGCCGATCTCATAATGGCATCGCCGGGAGACCGCGTAACGCTGGACATCTGGGCGAAGCGGACGGGCATGAGCGAGCGGAGCCTGGCGCGACTGACGGCGCGGGAGACTGGCATGAGCTTCGGAAGCTGGCGCCAGCAGCTCATGGCCATGCTGGCCGTCGGGCGGCTGGCGGAGGGCATCGCGATCCAGCAGGTCGCCGCCGATCTCGGCTATGAGAGCGTACCCAGCTTCGTGACTATGTTCCGCAAGACGCTCGGCGCCGCGCCCGGCCGCTACATGGCCGCGCGTCAGTCCGGCTGGGGTTCCCACGGGTTGAGCAGGGGGACGCCGCATGGCAGGAAATCCGCGACGTTGCGGGTCACGACCGTCTTGCCATGGACCAGCGCGGTCGCGGCGATGAGCGCATCGCGTTCCGAACGGGGATCGGGGACATGGAGCCGGGCGCAGCGCAGGGCCACCGACGTATCGACGGGAAAAATACGCCCTTCGAATGCGGGAAGGACATGCTGTTCCAGCCAGGTCCGCAGGATCGTGCCGGAGGCTCTGTCGCGACGCTCCACGCGCAGGATGCCGGTTTCCAGTTCCATGACGGTGATGGCGGAGAGATACAGATCGTTCGCTTCCACGCTGTCGGCCCAGTGCGCCACATTCGGGTCGGCCTTTCCGGCGCGGATTTTTCTCAGTTCTGAAACGACGTTCGTGTCCAGCAGGAACATCAGGAAAAGTCGGCCGGGCGGAGCGTGATATTGGTACGAGGCGGATCGAATGCGATGTCCGCCGCGTCCGGCATCGCCAGGGCGTCCGCGATCTTGCGCGGATGGTGCGTCAGACGGCGGTATTCCTCAATGCTGAGCAGGACATGGGCCGTGCGCCCCCTGTCGGTGATGAACACCGGCCCCTCGGCCGCCGCCTTCTTGGCCCGGCTGGTGTCCTGGTTGAACTCGCGGCTTGAAAGCGTGGTGATGCTCATGTCCGGTCTCCCGACTGCAATGTAGGAACATTACTACATACTGGGAGGCATTGCCAGAAAATCCATGTCCGATCCGGGTTCGGGTCACTGTTGGCCGAAGATTCCATCCCGCCAGAACCGCCCGGTATCGTTCGACTCCCGCGATCTTCGTCCAGCATGGTGAAGGCCCGGTCCGCACCGGGCAAGTATTTTTTCCCTGCCGTTCGCCGGGATGCGACGATGCGGGAAAAGTCCTTGCGGATCGGAAAATGGCCGCCCGACCTGTCCGTGCGCAAGGAGGGATGAAAATGTCCGGCACAAAAATTCTCTGGGGCCAGATCACGCTGGTCCTGTCCATCATCGTTCTGACCTGGTGGGCGGCGACCCAGTGGACGGCATGGGAACTGGCCTTTCAGCCTGAACTGGGACGCCCCTGGTTCGTGCTGTGCCGACCGTGACCTTCGGATAGATCGTCGATAGCGTCTGATACGAATGATTTCTTTTTCCAGGTTTATTTTTGAGAACAAATAGGGAACACTCGTCTGGACATACGAATATTTTGGCGCCATCATGGCGCCATGAGCCATGCTACAGAAAATTCGGGAGTTCGCGCGATGGACCGGATCAATCTGCGCCTCTCTACGGAGACGTTTGGCGCGATTGATGACGCGCGCGCAAAAAGGGCTGGAAGAGTGTCTCGTAACACTTGGATAGCGGAAGCGATTGAAGAAAAGCTCGCGCGTGAGGTGGTGTCGTTACAAGAAGATGACGTCAGGTCTACAGCCAATGCCTAGTTTTTACGAATTTTTTGCTGGCGGCGGGATGGCCCGTGCGGGACTGGGGGGCGGCTGGACGTGTCTGTTCGCCAATGATTTTGATCATAAAAAAGGTCTGAGTTATCAGGCCAACTGGGGAACAGGAGGAGAATTGCGGGTTGGGGACGTCAATGATGTCCGTGTTGAAGACTTACCTGGTGTTGCAGATCTCGTATGGGGTTCATTCCCATGCCAGGATTTGTCGTTGGCTGGAGGGGGCGCAGGTCTTAAAGGAGAGCGTTCTGGCACCTTCTATCCTTTCTGGCATGTCGTGAGAGAGCTTGTTTCAGAGGGAAGAGCCCCGAAAATTATAGCTCTTGAAAATGTCATTGGCACGCTGACGTCTCATGGGGGACAGGATTTCGACGCTATCTGTCGGACTTTTGTCGAGACCGGATATCGGTATGGAGCGCTCGTAATCAACGCCTCATTGTTTGTGCCCCAGTCACGTCCTCGCTTGTTCATGATCGGGGTGCATAAGGATGTCGAAATTCATCCTTCATTGTTATCTCCTGAACCGCTTGACCCGTTTCACACCAATGGATTGAAGAGGGCTGTTCAGGGAATATCAAAAAAGGCGCAAACTCAATTTTTGTGGTGGAATATTCCTACTCCATCGCATCGGCATACAACTTTCGCTGATCTGATTGAGGAGGCGCCTACTGGAGTGCCTTGGCATACAGCCAGCGAAACCGAAAGATTGATTTCGATGATGTCTGCCACCAATCTCGCCAAAGTAAATGCTGCAAAACGTGCGGGCAGGCGTATGGTGGGAGCCATCTATAGACGAACACGTCTTGATGAAAACGGGGCGAAAGTTCAGCGTGCTGAAGTGCGGTTTGACGATATCGCAGGTTGTCTTCGGACGCCGGCAGGAGGTTCAAGCCGTCAGACAATTATTGTTGTTGACGGCCGGAAGGTTCGGTCGCGGCTAATCTCCACTCGTGAAACAGCAAGGCTGATGGGGCTCGGAGATCATTACAAGCTGCCTAAGAATTATAATGAAGCTTATCACCTGACAGGGGATGGCGTAGCTGTGCCTGTCGTTCGTCATCTGGCGCAGCATATCCTGGAACCGTTACTTGGCATGGTTTCCGAAGGGAAACAGGAAGCGGCATGACCATTATTCCCTGTAAACAGAACAAGGGATTGCGCGATCAAATCGAGAGGTTTGCTGAAACACTTAAAACAGAAGCGCATAAACTTGGCGACCATGGTTTGGATGAGCGAGAGTTCTATCAGTCTGGTTTGTTTCGTGGCGCGATAGAGCGTGTCCGTGGCCAGTTTTCGGCCACTATGCGTGGCAAACGAGAGTTTGTTCAGCATGCGCTGAATCATATGGAAGACGGCGGTTTTATTGCTGGATGGGATCTGACAGATAATGCAAACCGTAATGATTATATTGTTCGTCTAAATAGTGGACGTGTTGCTGTTATTGACCTTAAGGGCTGTCTTGATGGGAATAACACGAATATTTTTGAACGACCGCCACTCGCTGATGAGTTTGTGATCTGGAGTATCTGTTCCAATCCTGGTGCAGATCCTCAACGAAACGCTTGGTCGGGCATTCACACACGTCTTAGCGCTGAAATGATTGCGCGGAACCAGCGGGTGGATGGGGTGCTGTTGTGGGATATGGTTTGTGCGACAATTGGTAGACCTTGCCCAAAATCCGTAGACGGTGATCGGTTGACCAATCTTGGTCCTTTTTGTGTGCCTCCTCCGTGTATCTATCTGTTTCCTGAGAATATCCCTTCAATTTCTATTCCTTTCGTTAAAGGACGGGATATTGGAGAAGTTGAAATTCTCGCGGCTTTTAATGCTGCTTTTGGTGGATATGCCGAGGAAATCCATCATGTCGACTTTCGGATGGAAATGCGAGGAAGTGAGTTGATGCGTCAGACAGTTGTGCGACGTGCTGGCACGATAGAACAGGTCTCAGAAATGACGGCAATTCGACGAGTTGAGAAAGATTTATGATGTTATCACAACGAGCAGTATTGGCGGCGTTTGACGATGATTATATTGGCTTGTCAAAAGGGTCTTTATCTCTTGCTCTGATCCTAACGAGGAATGCGGCATCGAAGCAATTCCCGTTAGATAAAAATTCGTTCGTAACAACAAAAGGTGGGCAAGTCGCCGGATTGGGCGGTGGGGCGGTAAAGAAAATACTTAAAGACCATGGCATTGAGCGTATTCTCTCTAGTGAAGGGGGTAGAACCAGTCGAGGGAATATGGATAGAATGAATGCATACATTGATGTTCTAAACGATCTGCATTCTCACAATTTATTGGATTTAGACGCTGCGGAGAAATATTGGGTAGAGCGTGCTCAGGCGTATTTTGACGCTCTTCCGTTTACTTTCAAACTTGATCCATCACGCTCTTTACGGGCTTGTGTAAGAGATCTTTTGGCGCAGGCCGTAGAACGTCAACGTGAGGTTTCCGGCACCATGTATGCGGGCGCTGTTATGCAGCATCTGGTCGGAGCCAAACTAAATGTGATCACAAAAGGTAGTATTCGTCATTACGGTTTTTCGGTTGCGGATGCGCCATCTAATCGCTCAGGAGATTTTTTGATCGGAGATGTGGCTATTCATGTCACAACTGCGCCTGGAGAAGCGCTTATTCGGAAATGCCAGGACAATCTCAGTTCCGGTTTACGTCCTCTTATTGTGACTACAGAAGATGGGGTAGGTGGCGCCAAAGCACTCGCCAAGCAGGTTGGAGTAGACGATCGCCTTGATATTATTGAAATCGAGCAATTTTTAGCGACGAATGTTTATGAGTGGAGTACCTTTGAACGGGACGCCAGGCAGACGGCGGTGAGGGATATTATCGATCATTATAATAAAATTATCGTCGAGTGCGAGAGCGACCCAAGCCTCAGAATTGAATTTGATGGATGAAAGTAGATCCTGTTCGTTCACGAACTATGAGGGCAGTTAAGTCGAAGAATACGAGCCCGGAGTTGGTGGTAAGAAAGCTTATCCATGCAATGGGATACAGGTTTCGGCTCCATCGTAAAGATCTTCCTGGCTCTCCAGATTTGGTTTTTCCAGGTCGAAAATTGGCTTTATTTGTGAATGGATGCTTTTGGCATGGGCATGATTGTCCACGAGGAGCACGGATTCCGAAAAGTAACGTAGATTACTGGACAAAAAAAATTGAACGCAATCGCGTGCGAGATAAAGAGACGCTGATCGCATTGCAGAAGTTAGGTTGGCGTGTCCATGTTATATGGGAATGTGAGATTAAGGATAGGGAACGGCTTGAAGTAAATATCAAGTGTCTCATGGAATTATAGAATGGATTACGCCTTTAGAGGTATATTAATGATGTATATTTAAAATATTACTTGTATAATTCTAGCGGTCTCGTGGGTTTGAATATCGTCGTCGTTTCTCTCCTTTATGATTTGGACGCGACGATGCTGTTTTCTTTTATTCGTACTGGTGTAAAGACGACTTGATTGTTTCGCGAAAGTCTGACAGAGGCTTGCACGGTCGGGGTATCATTAATCGTTTTGACACCACTTTGCGTGACGCAGGCTAATCAATCGTAGCCTCCAGTGTTTCTCTGGGTAGGGCAAGGGCAGCAGAAATTTTTAGGTCGATCCCTTTGACCGCGCGCTGGATGGGCTCTTTCTTGAGGTGGGCGTAACGTGCGGTCGATTTGAGATCCCGGTGACCCAGCAGTTTCCCGATCATGATCAGATCCTCGCCGAGTTCCAGCGCATCGGACGCAAAGGAATGGCGGAGATCGTGAATGCGGACATCCTCCAGCCCGGCTTCCTTTCGGATGCGCCGCCACGGCTTCTCCAGATCAGTCAGGTGGCGTCTATTCCGAAGCAGGTGGAACGACCAACCGGGGATCGGCGCAGAACGATAATCTAGGCATCTACCAGCGTGGATTCACATCCAGCCAGTTTGTCGATGGTCTCATGACGAACTCCTATGCGGCAGCTGAACCCAGTTTTCTTGAGCGTATTGAAGCACTCAACGGACCAGCTTCGGTCATGTACGGGCAGACGACACCCGGTGGTATGATCGACATGAGCCTGAAGAAACCGACAGAAACGCCGTTGCATCAGGTTTCCCTAGGTGTTTAGTCCCGTGTTTTGATGGTGCATTATTCAGTCAGGAATGGAGGGATGCACTGTGGGACAGATTTTACACGGGAGCGCCCGCACGACAGAGGCGGTCCGTCGAGCGATACACGATAGTCAAGAGAGCCTGAGGGTTCTGGCCAGGCGTTATGGGATCAACCCGAAGACGGTTGCGAAGTGGAAGAAGCGCACTGCGGTCGGTGATTTGCCGACCGGCCCCAAAGACGCGCATTCGACGGTGCTGAGCATTGAGGATGAGGCGATCATCGTTGCTTTCCGCCGTCACACGCTGCTGCCGCTGGACGACTGCCTCTACGCACTCCAGGCGACGATCCCGCACCTGACGCGATCATCCCTGCATCGCTGCCTGCAACGACACGGGATCAGCCGACTACCCGAGGTGACGGGAGACAAAAAACCCAGGCGCAAGTTCAAGGCTTATCCGATTGGCTATTTTCACATTGATATTGCTGAAGTGCAGACTACGGAGGGTAGCGCCCCATCATGCTGGCAATGACGTGCAAGAGAAGAAGTTTCTTGCGCCTCAGCAATGGTTTAAACTTGCCGCATCAAGCTTGAACCTGCCAAACCAACAGTCGCGAATTTTTCCGGAATTATTATTCAGTAAAGGAGGACAGTTTCATTCTTCTGATAAAGCTGGGTCAGACCGGCATGAGCGACCCGGAATTGACTGCGCCGCTTGATGTCCGGCTTTGCCGACGAAGCCTTTTCGATTTTAACAGCCGGATCATAATACACCGTCCCCGTCGAAAAAGCCTTGAGGAACAGCAGAAAATCGGTCTGCTCGCAAAGGAGAACCTGTGCCCCGTAGCTATATTCCGGCGGCGGTGTTCGGGATAAGGAGGGCACGTAGGCCGCCTGCGCATGCTTCCGGTTCCAGTGTGCCATCAGGCTCTTGAAAGTCCACGACGCAGCAACAGTGTCGGTCGCACTGACCAGAGCCATGCCGCCCTCAATATCGGATATCCTGCCAGTCGCAGCATCATATCCCGTCAGGGTCATGCGCAACCCGGTTAGATGGTGGTGACCGCGAGTACAGTCATAGCGGCCGCCAAAATTGAAGCGATCTTCTTTGCCGCTCTGATCCGCGTAGCCGAAACGCTTCAGAAATTCTGCCACGCCCTCGCTTTTGTAGATACCGCCTGTCGGTTCCGGCGTCATAAGGGTTACCGGCGATTTTGGCCTGAACGCTGTGAAATTATTCACGCCATATTGCTTCACTTCCCAGCCCATAAAGTCCGGCTCTGCGTAGCCATTGGGAGTAATGCCAAGCTCGGCTTCAAGAGTATAGCCGCCCCCATTGCGGGCTGCATAGGGTGCCTTCTTACCGTCTTTCGCCAGCTTTTGGGACATGATCCAGTTCAGCTGATAAATGCGGCGCAGTTCATCAAGGAGGATAGTTTTCGGATCGGCAGGTAGATCCAGGCTGAGCGGCAATTCGGTGAAGACGCCTAGCATCGGCCAGTTGCCTGCCGTCAGTTCCTTTGTGATCGGGTCATCGGCATCCGTGACATAGCCCAGGACGACGCCGTCCCGAGTCACGCCGAAGAACATAACCCGTCCCTCATCGCGAACGGTGAGGAGCTTTGAAGGTGCTCCCTTGCAGCCCTTTAGAAAGCCGGACATCCTCACTTCGGGATATTTGGGATAGAGGATCAGGTTTGCGTCAGGTGCGCGGTGCCTGCCTTCTTCATTGATCCAGTAAAATTCGACATCGGCCTTAGCGCGGTCGCGCACGCTGCTGGCCTTTTCAGAAGCGTCAGTGTAGACTTCGCCATGCGGAATGACATTCAGTGCTGCAAAGCCACCACCCAGATATACTTGGTTCTTCGAGTTATCATTGGGTGACAAATGTTTTGCATAAATACGATGAGCGCCATAGTAGCGCATCAGATCTAAAAATTGCTTCAGTGATGCGACCAATTATCTGCCCCTAACAGTCATAGTCTTCCCCGCCGATCTTATCCAGGCGACCAGGTGCTGCATAGTCTCGGAAAAGTCGGGTCGGGTCCGGCCTTTTAGGGCATATTCCCAAACCGTGGCGACCCGCCAACCAGAGGCCAGTAGGGCCCAGATTGCGCGGTTATCATTTTCCATATTCCGCTCGATTTTCGTCTGCCAGAAATCCTTCCGCGTGGACGGCCAACGTCGCTTAACAGATAACTAATGGTCCGGAACTAAACCGTGACACGTCCAGTATGCAGAACGCGGCGGGCATGCCGACATCCTGCCAACATATCTGATGGATGCCTGGTACCGTGTTGCTGCGCTTGGAACATATAAGGAACAGGGGTTGCTTTCGGGGACAGATTCTGCCATCAGGGCAGAGATAAACCTCGTGCGACCCTGATTTGAAAGAATGCCTATGTCATCGCGGACCGATTTCAGCCTGCTGCGCGATCGGGCAGGTCTTACTCTGCATCAGGCGGCTGAAGAGCTGGGGCTGGGAGAACGGACGGTGTACCGTTATGAGAATACCCCCGGCACGGCGAGCCGGACGTCTCTCAATTTCCTGCGCCGCATTGCCGATGAACGCCTCCGGGCAAAAGAAAAAGACAGGGTTGATTTCCGTTTTATCGATCTGTTCGCCGGTATAGGAGGCCTGCGGATCGGTTTTGAGGAAATCGGTGGTCGGTGTGTCTTTACGTCCGAATGGGACAGATTTTCACGGCAGACCTATGCCCTGAACTATCCGGACAACCATGAGATCAGTGGGGATATCCGTCCGTTCGCAGAAGATCCCTCCCTGATTCCGGAACATGATGTTCTGCTGGCAGGTTTTCCATGTCAGCCGTTTTCGATTGCCGGGGTTTCCAAGAAGAATTCTTTAGGTCGGCCTCATGGCTTCCTGTGTGACACGCAGGGAACCCTGTTTTTCGATACAGCCAGAATCATCGCCCATCACCGGCCCGCAGCCTTTCTTCTGGAAAATGTCAAAAACCTGGAACGGCACGATAAGGGGCGCACTTTTGCCACGATCATGCATGTTCTCGAGGGAGAACTCGGTTATCATGTGCAGACCCGCGTGATCAGTGCCGCATCATGGGTGCCACAGAAACGCGAGCGTATTTTTATTGTCGGATTCAGGGAAAAAACAGAGTTTGATCTGAAATCTCTGGTTGTGCC
This sequence comes from Acetobacter aceti, assembly GCF_002005445.1. Lineage (NCBI taxonomy): Bacteria > Pseudomonadati > Pseudomonadota > Alphaproteobacteria > Acetobacterales > Acetobacteraceae > Acetobacter > Acetobacter aceti. The sequence goes on along the minus strand of NZ_CP014692.1, from coordinate 2,798,011 downwards.
ACCGGTAGAAAAAGGCCCCAAACTGGGTTCAATCCTTCTGCCGCATGCAGAGGTGGAATCAAAATATACCCTTACGGAACATCTGTGGAATTATCTTCAGAACTATAAGGCCAAGCATGCAGCTGCAGGTAACGGCTTCGGTTTCGGACTGTGCGGGCCGGGTGATATCGCGCGGACACTTTCTGCCCGATATTTCAAAGATGGATCTGAAATCCTTATCCGGCAGGAAGGCAAACGGCCACGCCGTCTCACACCGCTGGAGTGTGCACGTCTTATGGGGTTCGACCGTGGCGACAGACGGTTCCGCATCGGCGTTTCGGATACGCAGGCCTATCGCCAGTTCGGAAATGCGGTTGTGGTGCCGGTCATCGAGTTCCTGGCGAATGCCATGAAGCCCCATATACGCTCGGCTCTGGCACGGGAGGGTCGGGACAGCAGAGACGGGACTGCAGGCATGAGACCTGCTCATGATCAGAGCATGGCTGTTGCCTGATATTGTTTCACCGGAACAGCGCAGCCGGATGATGTCCGGCATCCGGGGAAAAGACACAAAACCCGAGATGGTGCTGCGGCGGGGACTGCATGCTCTTGGTTTCCGGTTCAGGCTGCATGACAGGAAACTGCCCGGAACCCCTGATCTGGTTTTCCCGAAATACCATGCTGTCATTCTGGTGCATGGCTGCTTCTGGCATGGACATGACTGTCATCTTTTCCGTCTTCCCGGCAGCCGGACAGAATTCTGGCGGACGAAAATTGACCGGAACAGGGCTGTTGATGTGCGGACGGAGCTGGCTTTGCATGATGCTGGCTGGCGCGTGGGAACCGTATGGGAATGCGCGATGCGTGGGAAAGGACGTCTTTCCATGGAAAACATCCTTGAAGCCTGTTCAGCATGGCTGAAATCGGATGCATCCGAACTTGAAATCAGAGGGCAGTAACTGGTGAGACGCGGACAGCTTTCGGATCAGTTTGAAGGGGGCGAGGCAAAAAGACGAACTGAAGTTGAAACCCGTCCGGACAGATCCAGTCAGCACGAGCTGAATGGCTCTACGTCACTGAGGAAGCTTCTGGGTGACGACGCCCGCCGTTCGTACCGAATGCCGGTTTTATTACCGGCCCGCCTCAGCGTGGTCCAATTCAGTCCGCCCCTCTCTCTTCACGGCGCTCGCTAGTTATGATCAGCAGGCGACCGATCGGGCTCAACGGTTGCAGATGAGGCGTTTTCCCATCAACTGTCGTTTTCTCAAAGGGAGGCTATAGTTGGGTGAAAATTAACCATGACCCTGAAGGCAGCCTGGACAAGCGCAACCACTGGGAAAAGACGTCGCATTACGTCGTCGCCGGGATCATGAGCGCAGGGGAGGTGGCGTCCCTGCGTCGCGCTGTTGCAGACAGGAAGAACATCCTTGTCGCGGGTGGGGACGAACGCCGCATCGCCGCAGTCCTGATCGATCCCCGCGCCCTGACCATGCCGCTAGATGAATGGCGCGATCATGCGTGGCGCAAGTCCGCCCGAGACTGGCGCGATGAAGGGATCGCCCTGGTCGAAGGCGGCTATCTCAAACTCCTGATCGAATGGCAAGGCCAAAGGGGAGATTTCGCCCCAAGCCCCCCCACTGTGCAGACCAAACGGCAGGAAAAAGCGCCTGAACTGAAAACCCTGCACACGACCGACCCAATCTGCACACCAGAAGACAAGGCGCGACCGCGGTTTGTTACCCGACGTGGCAGGCTGTTTTATCTTGCCTTCCTCTTTTTATTCTTTCTATTCATGATCGAATACATGAAATAACTCCGAAATCACCACGATACGATAGCATAGAGCCGCATAGGATACCATGAAATACGCCATTCCACGCTTTGACCGGAAATCGACCGGATTGCGGGCCAAAAAAGAGGGCATCGGCTGGGCCTGATCGTCAACAGCCGGTTCGGCTGTCTGAACCACCACCGCCGGGGCACCTGCGCCAACAACCGCACGATCCCGCGCCAGCGGATCGAGGCGCGGGTTCTGGCAGGTCTGAAAGACCGGCTGGTGTCGTCCGACAGCGTGGCCGAGGTGGTGAGGGCGTTCGCGGAGGAAGTGAACCGGCTCAACCACGAGCGGCGGGGGCAGGCCGTCGCGGACCGCAAGGCGCTGGACAGGATCGAGCGCGGCATTCAGGGCATGATCGCCGCCATTGAGGACGGCATGTAAGCGACAATGGCACCGAGATGACTTCGAACGCGATCCTGGCCTGGCAGGAGCGGCGGTCGGTGCTGTGGCACTACATAGCACCGGGCAAGCCGCAGCAGAACGGGTTCGTCGGGAGCTTCAACGGCCGGTTCCGTGACGAATGCCTCAACGAGCATCTGTTCCGCAACCTCGCCCACGCTCGGAGGGTCATCGATGCCTGGCGGGCCGACTACAACACCGTCAGGCCCCACACCAGCCTCAAGGACATGACCCCAGAGGCTTTCGCTCAACACGCCACCAAGGCATATAGCAAAGCACAGACCCTAACTTAAATCCGTGGGCATGTTCGGGGCAGGGTCACGCAGGTATGCCGTGTGTGCCACTCGTTCGCTGCGTCAATCACGCCATCTAGTTGTGCTGTTGCTTACAGTCCCTTTTTTATGAGCAGAATAGAGATGGTCATCCAACAAGTTCTCAACCGGAGCGGAGAGGTTCGGCGTGACTTGTCGGACCTGCGTCAGCAAATTGGCATTGAGCAACAATTGACCGCCCGTCGCGTGGCTGTCCGGTCGTGATGCGTGGCACGGGTGATAGCACCAGTTAATTTCGACACCTCATACGTATGCCATGCGCATAACCGGATCATGACCGACTGGAACTTCACCCGGAACAGGGGGCTGGGTTTGTGAACCGGCACTCCTGTCAGTCCGGCTGGGGTTCCCACGGGTTGAGCAGGGGGACGCCGCATGGCAGGAAATCCGCGACGTTGCGGGTCACGACCGTCTTGCCATGGACCAGCGCGGTCGCGGCGATGAGCGCATCGCGTTCCGAACGGGGATCGGGGACATGGAGCCGGGCGCAGCGCAGGGCCACCGACGTATCGACGGGAAAAATACGCCCTTCGAATGCGGGAAGGACATGCTGTTCCAGCCAGGTCCGCAGGATCGTGCCGGAGGCTCTGTCGCGACGCTCCACGCGCAGGATGCCGGTTTCCAGTTCCATGACGGTGATGGCGGAGAGATACAGATCGTTCGCTTCCACGCTGTCGGCCCAGTGCGCCACATTCGGGTCGGCCTTTCCGGCGCGGATTTTTCTCAGTTCTGAAACGACGTTCGTGTCCAGCAGGAACATCAGGAAAAGTCGGCCGGGCGGAGCGTGATATTGGTACGAGGCGGATCGAATGCGATGTCCGCCGCGTCCGGCATCGCCAGGGCGTCCGCGATCTTGCGCGGATGGTGCGTCAGACGGCGGTATTCCTCAATGCTGAGCAGGACATGGGCCGTGCGCCCCCTGTCGGTGATGAACACCGGCCCCTCGGCCGCCGCCTTCTTGGCCCGGCTGGTGTCCTGGTTGAACTCGCGGCTTGAAAGCGTGGTGATGCTCATGTCCGGTCTCCCGACTGCAATGTAGGAACATTACTACATACTGGGAGGCATTGCCAGAAAATCCATGTCCGATCCGGGTTCGGGTCACTGTTGGCCGAAGATTCCATCCCGCCAGAACCGCCCGGTATCGTTCGACTCCCGCGATCTTCGTCCAGCATGGTGAAGGCCCGGTCCGCACCGGGCAAGTATTTTTTCCCTGCCGTTCGCCGGGATGCGACGATGCGGGAAAAGTCCTTGCGGATCGGAAAATGGCCTGTTCCCGATCCGCGCGGATTGAGTCTCCCGGCCCGGTCCACAACGCGCGCGCTTCGCGACGCGAACGGAAGGTGTCGGCTGCGCCGCCGCCGCTGTTTTTGTCGTCAGCCAGGACGGAATGGCGATCATGCGCGCGGTGGCCGAACCGATGCCGAACGGGACGGGGAAACGAGCTTTTCTCTTCGCGAACCGGGAAACGGGACGTTGAGTTCGTGCTGGTGCCCTGGAAGCCTGTCATCGAGAACCGGATCGGACAGGAGATTGCCGGTGTCATGCGCGCGGGCACCATGGACTGGCAGCTCGGACGGCAACGGGGGCTCGGATTGTGACGCAGGCAGGCGTGAATCATGTTGCCAATTTTTGCCATAAGCGAGTATTCTGCCCCCATGAGCACCATGAACATCTCTCTGCCAGAAGCCCTGAAAAGCTTCGTTGACCAGCAGGTTGCCGGCCGTGGCTTTGGCACCAGTAGCGAGTATGTGCGCGAGTTGATCCGCAAGGACCAGGACAGGCAGCGTCTGCGTGGCATGTTGCTTGAAGGCGGCCGATCCGCAACGGGCTCCACGGCTGATGCCACATATTTCGAACGCCTGCGATCGCGTGTGCGCGGCGCCTGATCATCATGACGACCAGACGCGCGGTACTGCGCGAGCAGGCCGAGCGGGATATCGATCGGATCATTGACGATTATGTCGGGAAAGCTGGTGGTGCTGTGGCCGACCGTTTTGTCGGCGCGCTCGAAGAGGGGATGACCCTGATCGGGCAATATCCCGGCATCGGTTCGCCGCGTTGCGGGTATGAACTCGATCTTCCGGGGCTTCGTGCGCTCACTCTTCGGAACTGGCCGTTCGTGGTTTTCTACGTCGAGCGTGAGGACCATCTGGATGTCTGGCGTGTTCTGCACGCCCATCAGGATATTCCGGGCTGGCTGCGAGATCCCGATGGGGACGATAGTTCGGAATAGCGCCTGAATGAGGCCGAACTGATTCAGTGATCTTCCATAAGACTGGCAAGAATGTCAGCGGCATCGAGTCCGATAGCGGTTGTGATGTCGAGGAATTCGATCACGTCGATCCGGCGCTCGCCGGTCTCGCTTTATTTCGTCGTGCCGCCCTCGGACATCAGCCGCACCAAGCCGCTGATCCGGCTGATGCTCAACCAGATTGGACGCCGTCTGACGGAAGATCTGGAGGCGGCAGCCACCCGGCGCAACCTGCTTCTCATGCTTGATGAATTTCCGGCTTTCGGGCGGCTGGATTTCTTCGAAAGTGCTCTGGCGTTCATGACAGGTTACCGGATCCGGGCCTTCTTGATCGCCCAGAGTCTCAACCAGATCGAGAAGGCATACGGGCCGAACAACAGTATTCTGGACAATTGCCAGGTTCGGATCGCAGTTTATTACCGGCATAGCCGCCATCGGCGAAGATGTGGCGAAGCCATGGAAAGTGTCTGCGTATTGCCGCCAGGACATCGACAGCCCCGTTACGATCCTGAATGTCAGCGGCATGAACAAGGGGGAAGATCAGGAAGCCGCAGGTATCCGTCAGAATATGGCGCTTGCGACCTTTGACCTTCTTTCCAGCGTCATAACCGCAAATTCCCCACTTTCCGTGGTTTTCACCGACTGGCTATCAATCACGCCCGCGCTCGGGGAGGCCTCACGCCCTTCGATCTCCCGCAGGTTCATGACCAGTACCGTGTTCATCGCTTCGAACAGTCCGGCATCACGCCATGCGTAAAAGTAGCGCCTGGCGGGCCGACTACAACACCGTCAGGCCCCACACCAGCCTCAAGGACATGACCCCAGAGGCTTTCGCTCAACACGCCACCAAGGCATATAGCAAAGCACAGACCCTAACTTAAATCCGTGGGCATGTTCGGGGCAGGGTCACGCGTCGCCTGTTCTTGAGTTTGTTGAACAGGCGCTCGACGAGATTTCGCCAGCGATATTTGGTTCTGTCATGAGCTATAGGATTCCGGCGGTTACTTTTCTTGGGATGACAGCTTCAATCTCGGCTTATGGAAACCCTTCATCTTGCGGGATGTGCGATCACAGACGCCCTCTCCGCGTCAGGTCGTTCCATGACGGAAAAACCTGACGGGAGCATCCGGCCTTGTTCAGGGTGTGGCTTGTAATGAAGTGATTGTATGATTACGTCGTCTGCAAGGATTTAAAGAGAAGGCGGAATGTCATGGCGGATGAACGTATCCTGAAAAAAGGCTATTCTGGATTGCTGTTTTCAGGATTTATTCTGATTTTGGGTGTGATGTTTCATTCTGACGTAGCCAATGCGCAGAGCCGCTATAATGGGCGTGCGGCGTCAACCGCCAGTCGAACAGCCGGATATCGCCAGAGTGGCCCATCAGCACGAGCCATCTCGCGAGGATCTGTTCAGACGATGCCCTCTGCCTCTCTGGAAAAAAGCAGTACACGGTCTTCCCGCCCAGAGCGGATCGGGGGACCTTACCAGTCATTGCTGACGCCACATACAGCGCCGGACGCACCGGTGCTGCCGCATAATGCAAAGGCTGTCGAGCCACAGCGTTACAAGAGTGAACATGTGTCGACTTCGGCGGCAAGACGCTGAGCGGGATATTTTGGAAAATCCTGTTGCGGAAGCGTTCACCTGGAGAAAGGGGATGGTTCCGTCCGGCTGGCTTTTCCGGCAAGGCCAGTAACGTCGTAAATATTTTTATCGCCGCTTCAGCATTGTGAAAACAGCGTGTCAGAAAAGGAGAAGACTGTCTTCACGTTCCTGCCGGAACGGTACGCCAAGGATGGCGGCACGCCGGGCATAGCGCTCCTGAAGCGTGGTGATGATTTCACCTTCCCTTATCAGGGGCGCTGTCATGAGGACATCTGCGGAAGATGGCAGGGCCGCGACGCGTTGGTCATAATTGTCGAAACCACGTCGTGAGCCATCGTCATCTGTCAGGGATTCGGTCGCCACGCCTTCAGCAAAAATGATGTTCTGGGGACCAATGTCGAGATGATAATAATCTACTGCGGTACCATTTTGTTCAATGAAGATGGTGCGATCATTGATCAGCGCCGCTGCCGGGATAAACACGTCGTCAATATAGAGCATGTGGAGTTGTGAAACACGCAGATCCCGGCGGGGAAGGCCATCTCCCAGCGCATGAGCCTTGATGAGCAGGGGGCGTAATCCTGCTCCGAGAATTATCTGTCGGGGGGTGTATCGTCTGACGGCTTTCCACTGGAGCGCTGTCATGCCGCCATCAGGAGTGAGAATGCGTGTTCCTTCCATGATGTTTTCAATCAGCATCGGTCCGAACTCTGTTTCAATCAGAGTGCCCCGGCAGAAGCAGGCCACGGGTGATAGCGTTATGAGAATATCATTGCTGTTGGCGTACAGGGGGTCCGTATCCGCCTGTGACAGAACAAAGTCCCGGGTGAGATAGACATCATCAGCCGCGGACAGATTGATGGTGATCTGCGTGCCGTTATCGTCAATCGTCAGAATATTATTCGAGAAACTGACAGTGTCTGTGTCTGACCAGGATGTGTCCAGCAGCTCGATGGAACCGCCCGATGTCAGATCGGTATCATGGCTGGTTGCGGCTGTGCTGATTTGCAGAAGCGCGCCGCTGCTGATGGTCGTGTCATCGACAGTGGCATTTGCCTCGGCTCGCAGGACGGCGCCGGAACTAACGGTTGTTCCCAGTCCGCTGCCTCCCGAACTGACGGTGAGGCGCGTGCCGGACAGGAGCGTCACGGCGGAAACGGTGCCACCCATGTTTGCAGTGGCGAGCGCGGTTCCAGTGAGGGTGGCGCTTTCTAACGTACCGCCGCTCTGTACCGTTATCGTTCCGGCGTTGTAAGTGGAGCCGCTGAGAATGGCATCGTCGGCAAGGACGGCATGACCGGTTGAGGCCAGTGTCACAGCATGGGCAGATGCGTGTGCTCCACTCAGGGAGAGCGTGCCATTGTCCACTGTGACAGTGGAGACCTGCGCATTATCGAGAACGGTGAGCGTGCCGCCACCCTCGATGATGGTGTAAGAGGCGCTGCCGCCGGATGAGACGATCTCCTGCGCGTTCGGGCCGCTGATCCTGTCTGATATTGTTGAGCCGGAAACAAAAGCGATGCTCTGGTCTGCAATTAGTGTGGAACTGGCGGTGCCTCCACTGGCCACGACAAGAGTGGAAGGGGAGGCTGTATCGGTGGCCAGCGTCACGCTGACGGCCGAACCGCCGGAGCTGACGGTCAGCAATCCACCACTGACCGTGCCACCGCTTTCGAGGCTTCCGGAAAAAACTGTTTCCTGACCACCGGATTCCACCAGTGTATTACTACCGATTCCTCCCGAGGAGACGGTCATCACACCGCCAGAGGAGACAACGGCGTTTTCACTGATGGACGGATCACCGACTGCGAGTAGGCCGCCCGACAGAACTTCGGTATTGACGGCATAGCCGTCAGCATCGATTTCCAGTGTGCCATTTGAAAGTGTAACGCTGGAGACCTGTCCACCATAAATGTGGACATCGCCGCTGTCAGCGACCGTGGCGGTGATGAGAAGACCGCCTCCCGAAATGAGGACCTGTCCTCCTGAGACTGTCAGATCATGAGCGGACCCTGACGAGATGACCGTGGTGATGGTATTGGATGACAACCGGGCGGAAGTGAGGACTGCATTCTCCGTAACGCTGGTGACTGTGCCGCTCGTCAGGATCAGATCCTGACCAAGAGCCCCGTCAGCAAGCCTCAGCGATGCGTTTCCGGAGAGAGAGCCGCCCGACAGCATACTGGCGCCGGTGACTGTTATGGCGCCACTCTGTGCGGTGATATTCTGGATTTCAGAGCCATTCTCCACGGTGATCGAACCGTTGCTGTTGATCACTCCTGAGGCGATGGCATCTGTTGTGATTTCTAACGTGCCGCCATCACCGAGGCTGATCTGCTGACCCAGCGCCCCCGCACCACTGAGCAGCAGATCACCATGGACCGTGCCGCCACTTTCGATTCCTCCGGCAGAAACAATTTCTTTTCCGCCTGCACTGACTTGCGTATTGCTGCCTGCGCCTCCTGAAGAAACCTTCAGCGCGCCGCCGGAACTGACTGTGGCGCTGATGATTGTGCTGCCACTGTTTATGGTAACATCCGCATCGCTCCACATCAGGCTGGTTGTCGTTGCGCCGTTGACCAGTTCGAGTTGCCCACCATCTGCCAGGCCAAGTCTGTTGAGGCTGGCCTCGGCGCCATCAAGAATCAGGGTTCCACCGGAGACCATACCATCGGCGAGCGCGCCTGAAACGATGGCGCTGCCACCGGAGAGGATCGAAGCACCGGAGACTGTCCCACCCGCCTGCACGGTCAACTGCCCGTCGGACACGGTTACGGCTGACGCCAGACCGCCACTGGAAACGGTCTCCGTGCCGCCCAGAAGCGTCGCACCGCTGTCAATGCCGCCCGACGCGACATCCAGATCGCCGCCGGAGGAAACAACAGTGGCGCTTGCCATGCCGCCAGAAAGGACCTCTGACCCGCCGCTGGCCAGTGTTACGGAAACAGTTGCGCCGGAACTGGTGACCATCGTCACGGCGTTCGTCCCGACAGAAGTCCGCATGAGGGCGCCACCGGATGAAACGGTGGTGGTGCTGCCGTCTTCAATCGTAAAGCCGGTGACGGTTCCGCCGCCCATGATGGTTAGAGAGGTATTGCCGGAGGCGCTGCCGGACTCTGCCCAGCCATTTTTCGCAACCAGCAGGTCGCTTTTTGAATCGACAGCAATGTCGAAAACCTGAGCATTGCCTGAAATACGCAGGGTGCCATAATGAGCTGTGACCTCGCTCGTCACGCCACCCAGAAAGATCGCGCGTGCGTCATCCAGAGAGTTGAGGGCTGCATTGCCGTCACTTGTGATGACGGTGAGACCGGAGGCGGCTCCGCCGGCCAGCATGAATGTGCCTCCATCCACGATCAGTGTGTCAGTGGCGGAGCCATCGCCGAGATAAAGCACGCCACCGCTTGAGACGGTGTCGTTCTGAATAAGGGCTGTCGCGCCTTCCACGACTTCGGTCGCCAGAGGCGTTCTTGCGCCGGAACTTCCGGCGGAATCGTTCAGGGCGCCAACACCGCCGATCGTGACATTGGTTTCCGTGCCCTGTTCATTGAGAGAGTCGTAGTTGCCGACAACGACGTCGGAAAGATATCCACCAGCACTGACTGTAATGGTGCCATAGGCCCCCAGGCTGTAAGCCGGGCCTCCCACGCTGCCGGACAACATGACGACATTGCTGGCGCGACCACCTGATGAGACGATGATGGAGGCGTCTCCGACTGTCGCACCATTGAGCACTCCACCACTTTCCACCGTGACAGCAAGGGGACCGCTGGCAGTGACGCCGTTGTGCATATCGACGACAGTAGAGCCATCGGGTGTATAACCGCTGGTGTTGTAGTAGGTCGTCTCTGCGCCGGAATTGAGAACGAGGGCGGATGCTACGCCGCCGCTGGTAATGTCGATCAGACCGAACGACAGTACGGTGCCGCTGGATTCCAGACTGCCGCTTCCGACGGTTTCCATCCCCCCACTGGAAACCACTGTGTCGCTGGCGATACCCCCGGAAGTAACGTTCAGATACGCGCCTGCTCGGATTGTCGTGGCGAAAGCCTGTCCGGCCAGTTCGCTTGCCGCGCCGCTCTCGAGAAGAGAACTGACAGCGGAAGCATTTTCGGTAACCAGCAACGCGCCAGCTGACTGGACTGTGGCGCTGGTGATCATGCTGCCACTGCTGACGGTGACGCCAGCATTACCCCATGTCAGGTCTGCGGCGCTTGCGCCGTCTGTCAGTTCCAGCCGGCCACCGCCGGTCAGGGTAAGGTTTGTCAAGCTGGCTGTGGCGCCATCGATTGTAAGGTGACCACCAGACACGGTCGTATCGCTGACCGCGCCAGAAACAACGGCGCTGCCATTGGATGCAATGGAAACAGTGGCGGCAGAACCACCTTCCTGTACGGTCAGTATGCCACCAGTCACCGTTACTGCTGATTCCAGCCCGCCACTGACAATAACACTGGAACCATTTGAAAGGGTTATGCTGCTGCCTGTGCCGCCAGAGCTGATGGTCAGTAAGCCCCCACTGACCACGCCGCCACTTTCGAGGCTGCCGGAAGAAACCGTTTCCTGACCGGCGCTTTCAATCAGCGTATTGCTGCCGACGCCTCCTGAAGAGAGAATCATCTCTCCTCCAGAAGAGACGATGGCGTTTTCACTGAATGAAGGGTCGCCGATCGTGAGCAGGCCACCCGACAGAACCCGTGTGTCCGTGGCGGACCCGTTGCTATCCACACTCATGCTGCCGGTGACAAATGTATTACTTGCAATGGCGCTCGTGGTGATTTTCAGCAGTCCGCCTTTGTCAACGGTGACGGAGACGACGGAGACGTCGCCATTGGAAGTAATATTGTATCCTGAAAGAAAACCTCCTGATTTTACTTCAGCATTATATGAAGTTGCGGCCATGCCATCACCGACAACGGCTTCCGTGCCGCCGCTTTCAATGATGTCATTATAAATGACGCCATTATCGTAAACAAGAACGCGTACAGTATTGGAAGTATGAACACCGGAAGCGATACCACCATCAATGCGGACGTTGTAACCGTTGTATTGGGGATTGGCGGTCAGCTCATAAACCGTGCCATGCACGATGATGGCGGCACCATTCAGGGTAACGCCTGAGGTGTTGCCTCCCGAACTGATGACCATGATTTCGTGATAGACTGTCGTGTCACAGGCGGAACCGCCTGAACTGACAATCAGACCCTGCTGATGCCCGGGTCCGCTCGTAGCGCCGCTGATGACGGTTGCAGGACCACTGATAATCGTATTGCTGGCTATTCCGTCAGAAGAAATTCTGAGAAAACCACCATCATCGACGATTGTTCCGGTCGCTGACCCGCTGATGAACGCAACAGCGGTGTCTGCGAGGATAGCGCCAGACACTGTTCCGCCACTTTCAACGTTCAGTTGCGTAAGGCCTGTTCCGGATTGCAGGGTGATGTTGAGGGCAGAGCCGCCGGAACTGACGGTCATGAGACCATCTGTGATCGCTCCGCCACTTTCAGCGCCGCCGGAAGAGATGACCTCCTGTCCATTAGCGCTGAGGGTCGTTCTGCCGCCGACGCCTCCTGAGGAAAGAACCAGCAGTCCTCCCGATAGAATCTGCGTGCCAGAGGCTATACCCCCGCTGCTGACAACTTCAGAACCGCCGCTTGAAAGTGTTGTTGCGGTCGCAACGCCTCCGTTTGCGACCTGGAAGGAGCCTCCACTCAATACTGTTGCGGACAGGGCGCTTCCGGAAATGACCGCAAACCCTCCGGAACTCACCGTTGGGGTCGTGGCGATCCCTCCATTTTCGACGGTCAGGGAATCAGCCGCTGTTACGGCAGTGCTGGTTGCTGAATGACCGCTGCTGATGGTTGTCATGGATCGTAGCCTGCTCTTGCTTCATCCGGATTTGCGTCGCCATGAGGCGGCGGCCAGAAGGCCGTGAAAAACAAGAAAATTTTCCGGCTTTCTTTGTTCAGTTACAGTAAAGAAGTTAACGGAATATAGGTCCGGTGATGACGGCCAGGGCAGGTTGTTCATGCTAGCCGGAACGACCCTCGCATGATGATGGACTGGTGCTGCCGCCTATCCCTGAGCGTGAGTGCTCCCTTCGCCCTTACAGCGGAGCACACCCTGTGCTATCAGCGATAACCCTTACTCACAGCAGGCCGCGCAGGCCGTGACATGACGGAAGAGCCTTGACCGAGAACTCAGACCTGCCCGCTTCGCCCTCCGACCTCGTTCCGGTTGCAATCGAGGAGGAGATGCGCTCTTCCTATCTTGCCTACGCGATGTCCGTTATTGTCAGTCGTGCGCTGCCGGATGTGCGGGACGGGCTGAAACCTGTTCACCGCCGTATTCTGTACGCCATGCGCGAGAGCGGGTTCACGGCGGACAAGCCCTACCGTAAATCGGCCCGCGCGGTCGGTGACGTGATGGGTAAATATCATCCGCACGGCGACTCCTCGATCTATGACGCCATGGTCCGCATGGCGCAGCATTGGTCGATGCGCGTGAAGCTGATCGACGGACAGGGCAATTTCGGCTCGGTCGATGGCGATAGCCCGGCGGCCATGCGTTACACCGAAGCGCGTCTGGCCAAATCTGCCTCGTTCCTGCTGGATGACATTGATCGCGACACGGTCGATTTCCAGCCGAATTATGATGAGAGCGAGAACGAGCCGACCGTTCTGCCGGCGTCCTTCCCGAACCTGCTGGTCAACGGCGCGACCGGCATCGCCGTCGGCATGGCGACCAACATCCCGACCCACAATCCGGGCGAGGTCATCGACGCTACACTCGCGATGATCTCCAATCCGGACATCACACTTGAAGAGCTGATGGAGATCATCCCCGGTCCGGATTTCCCGACTGGCGGCACCATCCTCGGGCGCGCGGGCATCCGCTCCGCGTTCGCCACCGGACGCGGTTCGGTTGTCGTACGGGCGAAGGCGGATTTCGAGGAAATCCGTAAGGACCGCAAGGCGATCATCATCACCGAAATTCCGTATCAGGTGAACAAGGCGACGCTTCAGGAGAAGATCGCCGAACTGGTGCGTGACAAGACCAGCGATCGTCATATCGAAGGCATCTCGGACATCCGTGACGAATCCGACCGTTCCGGCATGCGCGTGGTGATCGAGCTCAAGCGTGACGCCACGCCGGAAGTCGTGCTGAACCAGCTCTACCGCTTTACGCAGCTCCAGAGTTCCTTCGGCGTGAACATGCTGGCCCTGAACGGCGGACAACCGCAGCTCATGGGTCTGCGCGACGTGCTGTCGGCCTTCATCGCTTTCCGTGAGGAAGTGATCATGCGCCGCGCCCGGTTCGACCTGAACAAGGCGCGTGATCGCGGACATATTCTTGTTGGTCTGGTGATCGCCGTCGCCAATATCGACGAGGTGATCCGCATCATCCGTGCGGCTCCGGACGCTGCGACGGCCCGCGAGCAGCTTATGGCCGCCGAGTGGAACGCCGCCGATGTCGAGCCGCTGCTGGCGCTGATCCATGACGAAGGCAATGTCGTCGTCAATGGTAAGGTCCGCCTGACCGAAGCGCAGGCCCGCGGTATTCTGGAACTGCGTCTCCAGCGCCTCACTGGCCTTGAGCGCGAGAAGATCCAGAACGAACTGTCCGAAGTGGCGGTGAAGATCAACGAACTTCTGGAGATCATCGGCAGCCATATCCGTCGCATGGAAGTCATGCGTGAGGAACTGCTGCTGGCCCGCGCCGAAATCGCCACACCGCGCGCAACCGAAATCTCAGATTACGCTGGCGATCAGGACGACGAAAGCCTGATCGAGCCGGGCCTGATGGTCGTGACCATTACCCGCGACGGCTTCATCAAGCGCACGCCGCTTGAAGTGTTTCGCGCCCAGAACCGTGGCGGTCGTGGCCGTACGGCCGCTGGCCGTCGTGGCGATGATATCGTGGTGCGTTCGTTCAACGCGCATACCCATCAGTGGGTGCTGTTCTTCTCCTCCGGCGGCAAGGCTTACCGTGAGAAGGTCTGGCGTCTGCCGGAAGCCAGTCCGACCGCGAAGGGCAGGGCGCTGGTCAACCTCCTGCCGGATCTCGGCGGCGACGAGATCACGGCGGTTCTGCCGCTGCCGCAGGACGAGGAACTGTGGGATGCGCTGCATCTTGTGTTCGCCACGGCGAGCGGCGGCGTACGGCGTAACCGCCTCAGCGACTTCCAGAACATCCGGTCTTCCGGCCTGATTGCCATGAAGCTGGATGAGGGAGATCGTCTGATTGGCGTGGCCACCTGCCGTGAGGGTCAGGACGTGTTCCTTGCCACCCGCAAGGCGCGTTGCATCCGCTTCCAGATCACTGACGAGACTCTGCGTGTGTTCGCGGGTCGTGGCTCGACCGGTGTGCGTGGCATCCGTCTGGCGGATGGAGACGAAGTCATCAGCCTCTGCGTGCTGAATCATGTCGATGCGACGGTTGAGGAGCGGCAGTTGTATCTGCGTGCCGCCAACGCCAAGCGCCGCGCTGAAAACGCTGCGGATGAGGCGGATGCCGAAGAGACCGGTGTGGATGCGGAAGAGGTTGTGCTGCCGGATGGTTCGGCGCTGACACCCGAGCGCTTCACTGAACTGGAAGCGGCTGAAGAAATCCTCCTCACTGTAAGCGATGGTGGCTTCGGCCGTCGTTCATCGGCCTATGATTATCGCGTCAGTGGACGTGGCGGTCAGGGTATCGCCAACATGACATTCTCCTCCAGCAAGCGCGGCTTTGAAGTTGTGGCCACGCTTCCCGTTCTCTCCGGTGTTGACGTGATGCTTGTCACTGATGCCGGGCGTTTGATTCGCGTTCCGGTCGATCAGGTGCGAGTCATGGCGCGTCAGGCCAGCGGCGTCACGCTGCTGCGTCTGGATGGTACGGAAGCAGTGACCAGCGTGTTCCCCGTTCTGGAGGATGACTCATCCGACGGCGATGACGACGCTGGCGCGGATGGAGAAAGCACGGGTAATGAAGGCTGACAGACCCGCTCGGGTCGGATTCTATCCGGGTACGTTTGATCCTGTGACATTCGGGCATCTGGATGTCATCGAGAGAGCGGCCCGGCTGGTGGACCGGCTGGTGATCGGGGTCGCGGTGAACGCAGGTAAAAATCCGCTTCTGTCGATTGAAGAGCGTGTCGCGTCCATAGAGGAAGCGGTGCCGCCGCTGGCGGAGCGATCCGACTGCGAGATTGTGGTCACGCCGTTCAATGAGCTTCTGGTGGATGCGGTGCGGCGTTCCGGCGCGAGTATGATTGTCCGTGGGCTGCGGCTTCTGGTCGATTTTGACTATGAGGCGCAGATGCTTGGGGCCAATCGGCGGCTTGCGCCCGAAATCGAGACGATTTTCCTGATGGCGTCGGAGCGGACGCAGTTCATTTCCTCGCGGATGGTGCGCGAGATCGCCCATTATGGCGGCGATATCAGCGAGTTTACGCCGCCGGGGGCTGCGGTGCGGGTGACTGCGCGTCTGGGACGCTGATTCCGGAACTTTGCGATTCCGGCTTTGTGCCGTAAGCCGTTCGAAGCCGGTGCTCCTGTCTGTGTGGAGCGCCGGGTTCCTGTACCTGAATGGATAGGCGCATGACTGACAAAAATGATATTCTGAACATGGATCTGGCGAGTGGACGGGTTGTGATCCGTCTGCGTCCGGACCTCGCTCCTCTGGCCGCCGAGCGTCTTCGTACGCTGTCCGCCGAAGGGTTTTACGACAATACGCCGTTCCACCGCGTGATCGAAGGCTTCATGGCGCAGGGTGGCGATCCGACCGGCACTGGCACCAGCGGTAGCAAGCTGCCGGATCTGAAGGCCGAGTTTACCCGTGCGGCGAAGTTCGAGCGCGGCACGATCGGCATGGCGCGCACCATGAATCCGGACAGCGCCAACAGCCAGTTCTTCATCATGTTCGAGCCTTCTCCGCATCTGGATGGCCAGTACACCATCGTTGGTGAAGTGATTGAAGGTATGGATCTGGTCGACAAGATCAAGCGCGGCTCGGGCGCAGGCGGCACAGTCAAGGATCCGGACAAGATTCTGAAGATGCGTCCAGCGTCTGCTGAAGCCTGATTTAAGGTTTTTGTCGCGATGGCTGTTGACATGAGCGGCAGCCATCGCTACCCGAATGCCCGTGGCGAGCCGGTAGCTCAGCCGGTAGAGCATTCGACTTTTAATCGAATGGTCGTGGGTTCGAGTCCCACCCGGCTCACCAACATATAAAGAAAATGGCGGCTATCAGCCATTTCTCGGCGGGTTGTAAAATGAGGTTAGAAAGACCTCTTTTTTGACAGGGCCTGCATTCCCTCATCAGCAAGATGCGTTTTGTTCGCGGCCCTCGTGTATCGATCCACTTCTTTCAAGGGTTCGTGCCCCGTGATGACCCCGATCTGATGTGGCGTGCAGCCAGCCTCAGCCAGCCGCATGGCGATGGTTTTTTTCAGGCCGTGCGGGGATAGATCCTTGGGAATCGATGTCCTCTCGCACCACTTAACGAACTGGTTATAAAACCCGTTCGATGAGGACCGCTTGCCTTTCCCGGTGCAGATGAATGTTTCGGCGTGCGGGGCTATTGCGTCGAGAGATGCCTGTAGCCGCTCCTGAGCGGGGATCTCCACATAAGCTCTGGTCTTGATCTGTGTCAGGCAGATAGCCTCCTCTCCTTTGTGACGGGATGAAAGAGACAGTGCGCAGCATCATGATCTCATAAGACATCTGCTGCGCCGATTCTTGTCGGAATCCTCTTTTACGGCCCGCACACCCGTGAAATTAGATGATTCTTAAGCCTCACACCTTACCTCTTGATCCCATAGCCGACTGTATCGACAGAGCCTTCTGTTGATGAAGAAGGGATACGTCTCTGCCTGCGGGCAGACGTGTCCTGTCGGAGGTGAGGTTACGCGGTTTCGGGGAACGGATGGCGGAAGAAGCTGAGACGGCTGGTGCTGAAGCATCGCCTCCCAAAAAGAGTAAAAAGAAGCTTGTGATGCTGGGTGGCGCCTTGCTGGGCATAATACTGCTCGGTGGTGGTGGCTGGTATTACAAGCAGCATTCTGCGCATGCGGTGAAGGAAAACGTGCCTGTTGTGCAGGAGGAACCGTTTCTCGTTGATATTCCGACGGTGATCTCCAATCTCGAAAGTTCATCCGGTCGGCCTGTTTTCGTGAAGCTGACTGCCAAATTGCAGGTCAGAGGCGCCACCGTGCAGCAGGTGACGTCGCAGATGCCAGAAATCCAGAACATCTTTCAGTCTTATCTGCATGAAAGTTCGCAGGCTGATCTGAATGGTAATGGGATCTATCGTCTGCGTGAGGCGCTGCTGGCCCGTATCGCCGTGCAACTCGCTCCAATTGAAGTGAGGGACGTTCTGTTCACGGAGTTGCTGATTCAATGAGCGGCGCACAGGACACAGTAAACTCTTCCATTCCGCGTCCGGAACCGACTGCGGCTCTGAATGAGCACAGCCGCAGAGAGGATTTCTCGGCGGCGGGCGTTGAGGGGGGGCAGGATATTGGTGGCGAAGACGTTCCCGAGCGTCCCCTGGACCAGTCTGAAATCGATGACCTGCTCGGTAGTGTTCTCATGTCAGGTGAGGCTTCCGAGCCTGTCAGCGGGCTGGAACGGATCATCGGCGCAGGTCTGGTGGCCTATGAACGTCTGCCGATGCTTGAGGTGGTGTTCGATCGCCTCATGCGGATTGTGTCCACGTCACTGAGAAGTTTCACGAACGATAATGTGGAGGTTTCTCTTGATGGAATCAGTTCGCTGCGGTTTGGCGATTATCTGAACTCGGCGCGGACATCGTCCATTTTTGCTGTCTTCAAGGCGGAGGAATGGGAAAATTACGGGTTGATGGTGATTGATTCATCACTGACCTATTCCATGGTGGATGTGCTTCTCGGGGGCGCCAGAAACCCGCGTCCGCTAAATGTGGAAGGGCGGGCTCACACCACGATTGAGCGTGCCCTTGTCGAGAAGATGGTGCGGATTGTTCTGGAAGACCTGAGTTCGGGTTTTGATCCGATCTGTGCGGTCAATTTCAAGTTCGAACGTCTTGAAGTGAGCGCACGGTTTGCAACGATCTGCCGTACTTCCAACGCGGTTTTCATGGCGCGCATGCGTGTGGAAATGGATGACCGTGGTGGAAACATCGATGTCATTCTGCCCTATGCCACGCTTGAGCCGGTACGCGAACTGCTGGTCCAGCAGTTCATGGGAGAGAAGTTCGGTCGGGATCCTGTGTGGGAAACCAACCTCATCGACCATCTGCAGGATACGGATATTGTTCTTGATGCAGTCCTTGCTGAGCAGACAATGAAATTTTCTGAAATTTCTGACCTGAAGCCAGGGTCTGTTCTGGTTCTGGATCAGGAAATCGGAACACCGATCGATCTTCGTTGTGGATCAGTTTCGCTTTTTCTCGGAAAATCTGGTCGAAAAAAAGAACAGATGGCTGTGAAAATTGAAGAAGATCTTCTGGTTGTCCGTACAATGTTTCAGTCTCCGGAAGGAGCCTACTCCTGATGTGGAGAGTATATTATGACAGCATCTGAATACACGATTGAAATAGCGCTTTGCATTCTGCTTGGTTTTGGAATTTTTTACAGTATCCATCTCGGGCGGGCTCTGGCTGTGCTGCGCAGGGATCGCCGGGAACTGGCTGATCTGGTGGCGCGTCTGGACGAGAGCGGCCGACGTGCTGAAGATGGTGTCGAAAAATTGCGGACGGCTGGAGATGTTAGTGGCCGTTCGCTGAGCCGCATGATCGATCAGTCCAAAATGTTGCAGGGTGAGCTTGAATCTCTTTCGGAAAGAGCTGACGCCATCGCCGAACGTCTTGAAATGCTGATTCGTGAAAACAAATTTTCTGAAAAAGAAAAAACCGTAGCGACGGTTGAGATCTCTCCAGTGGAGGACGTAGTGTCTGATCACAGGGCGGATACGGAGCGGGGAGTCCTCCCTTCTCTGCCAGCCAGCCCAACACCAGGCGTTCGTCCTTATGAGCAGAGACTGCGTCAGAGGACAGCGGCTGAACAGGATTTGATCCGAGCGTTACGGATGAGCTAGTCGAATGCCGAAGCTGTCTTTTTCCCGTATTTTTCAGCTCTCATCCTGCCTGATGGGGGGGCTGCTGTCACTGAAGCTGTATCTTCTGACGAGTTCACTCCTGTTCGCCAATACGCCTGAAGGGGCTGCGGCGGTCGCAGAGCAGGGGAGTGGACAGATTGCTGGCGCAACAGGAACGGCAGCCGTCACTGCCGAAGGGGCGGTTGTTTCCGGATCAAAGCCTGACCCTGACAGGGATCATGCGGAGAAATCTCCGTGCTCGGAAGGCATGACCTGCATAGGTCAGAAGAATCAGCCAGAACTGGATGTGGCTCATAGCGCGGATGATGCCCGAAAGGAGTTGCTGCAGGATCTGGAGGGTCGTACCAAGCAGCTTGATCAGGAGAGCCAGCAGCTCGAAGAGTTAAAAAGAAGCATTGATGCCTCTCAGGCTGTTTTGGAACAGCGGATGCAGAAATATTCAGAACAGCAGGCTGTCGTCAAAAATCAGGTAAAACAGAAGCAACAATTAAGTGACGCTGATGTTGATCGGTTGGTAAAGATTTATGAGGCAATGGCGCCGCGTGACGCCGCATCTATTTTCAATGTGCTTGATTTTCAAGTAGTAGTGCCAGTGATGATAAAAATGAACCCGAGAAAAGCGTCTGCGATTCTCGCGGGAATGGTGCCTGAACGGGCGATGATGGCGACTCAGTTGCTTGCCGGTGTGCCGCGCAAGTCGGCTGTGGTTCGGATTGGAACAAACGGCTAGATCGTTTGAAAACTGGATTATGTGCTGTGACTTCAATTTTGTGAGAAGTAGCACGGCGGAGCGGGAATAAGGCGTGCGGATCAGATTTTCTTTGACGTTATGGCTTGCAACGTGCCTGACTTTTCCTGTGTCCGCGTATGCGGAAGAGTCGCACACTACAGTACGCCAGCCTGTCCCGCATGATAGTGATATGGCGGCGCAGTCTGCTGATGCAGGCGATGCCACATCCGTGCAGCCGGCTGTCAGTCATCGCATTCGCAAGCGAAAAAACCGGATCACCAAACAGGCCGTTCCTCCTGCCCAGACGCCGCCTGCAACGGATGCAGCCCATCCGCCTGTGTCCCCCCCCGGCAGTCTGCCTGAAGGCTGGCGATCAGAGCGGTTCAGCACACAGTCCGACGCAGACCCGAAAAAGCAGACAGAGGGTGCTCCTGCCAAAATAAACACGTCCTCTGTTTCTTCTGCCCAAACGGCCGCATCATCACAGCCGGAAGAAAGCAAGCCTGCAGTCATCAGCAAGATTTTCCTGCCGTTGGGAGACGGCGCAGGTGTGGGCGCGTTCTGGAGTGGAAACGATTTTATCATCGTGTCTGATCGCGCCACGCAGATGGACACCAGCGCGTTGCAGGGAACTGGCCGGTTTGCCAATGCGACGGTTCAGACCGTTGGCAATACAACGATTGCTGCATTTCATTTTGACCAGGTCACTCCTCTCGAAATGCATAAACAGCCGGGAGGCTGGATTCTCGCCGTCAGAGCGGAAAATGAGACGAGTCGTCACGCTGTCATTACGCCACAGGCCAAGGATGGAGGGCTCCTTTACCCGATGCCGCAACCGGGGCGGGTGATTGAAATTTCCGATCCGGCGTCTGGCGCCCGTCTGCTTGTGGCGACCGCTGTGGAAGAGTGTCCCGGACCTCTGCTCCGTCGCCACAAACTTGGTTATGAAATCTGGCCTTCCATGCAGGGACTGGTTTTTGCCATTGAGTCTGATCAGGTCGAGGTTCGTAAAGGAAACGGGGGCGCCTTTCTCGATGTTCTTGGCAAGGATGGCATTCCTGTCGCATCGGGGGCTGAAGGTGCTGTGGCTGACGATCGGGTGGACTGGTCCTGGCTGGGGCTTCGTGCGCTCAATCCGGCTGTGCTGAAGGAAGATTATCGCCGTCGCTGGACACAGGCAGCCATGCAACCTCCGGAGGCGCGTGGCGAAGCGCGGCTGGCAGCAGCCAGAGCCGCGTTCGCTATGGGCGATGCGCGGGAGGCGCGGGCGATTCTCGGGACGGCTATCGAAGACAATCCGGAACTGGCTCTTCAGCCTAACGTGACATTTCTGGAGGCAGCGTCTGAACTGATTTCTGGTAATGTGGACGGCGCATCCGCCCTGGCAAACCCTGAAGCAGGTTCAGACGGTGTGCTGTGGCGTGGCCTCTATATGGCCCGAAGCGGAGGCAATCCCGCCAAGGCTGCGACACTCCTGGCTCAGGGCTTTCCAAATCTGGAGAACTATCCCGAGCCTTTGAAAAAACAGATCCAGCCGGAAATCGCGACATTCATTGCACGCTATGGTTCGGATGAAGATCGTTCTGTTCTGGAGCCGTTACCGGCTGATGGGCGTTTTGATCTTGCTCGCGCTTTCATGACACTCAAGGCAGGGGATCAGGACAAGGCGCTGGCGATGTTCTCGCATCTTGCTTCTGACAAAAGACCGGAAATTGCTGTTGTGGCAGCCGAGCAGACTCTGGGCATGAAGCTCGCCGCTGGTCGTATTCGTCCAGCGGAGGCGGCTGCGGGTTATGAAAAGCTTCTCTTCGCGGCACGGCAGGCGGGAGCCGAGAAAGAGGTCAGGCACGGCCTGATCTCGGCGCTGATGCAAACGGGCGACTGGCCCGGCGCACTCGTCGCCGCCGATGACGATATGCGTCTGTTCCCGGAAGATCGTATCGCATTGGCGCCCCAGATCGAACAGATCCTGGAGCATCTCGCGGCAACAGATATTCAGGCAGGCAGCGCGAAATCGACAGAACTGATCGATGCGGTCGCAATGATTGAAAGCCACGTGGACCAGATCCCGGATGGCCCTGCGAAGGGGAAAATACTGGCTGGCCTCGCCCGTAAGCTGCAGGGACTCGGATTGCCGGGGAAAGCGGCTATCGCCTTTGAGCGTGCGCTGCCACTTGCGTCGGACGACTCACAACGCGCGGCGCTGGGTGCTGAACTGGCGCAGGCTGACATTGATGCGCAGCGGCTTGGGCAGGCGCGTCGTGCGCTCGATGAGACGCAGGATCCGGGGGCGGATGCTTCACTGGCATCGCGTCGTCGTGTCATTACCGCTGGTCTGCTGGCTCGTGAAGGAAGCCGTGACCAGGCATTCGAGCTTCTGGAGCAGGATGAAAGTGATGCTGCTCTCGATCTGAAAGGTCGCATTCTGGAAGAACAGCGGAAATGGCCGGACGCTGTGCTTGTGGTTGGACGACTGGCCACGAAAAACCTGCCGGAAGTCGGCGCACTGAATGCTGATCAGCAGCAACTGGCCATCCGTCTTGCAACAGACGCCGCCCGCGCCAACGACTGGAGCACTCTGGATCGACTGCGTGAATGGGTGGGGGGGCGACGCATGAGCCCCGAGCGTCAGCGCATCTTCACGCTTCTCGTCACCTCGCCGGAAGATGAACTGCGCAAACGTTCTGAAGCGCAGTGATCATCATTGCTGTCAGTAGAAAAACGGTCATAAAGAGCGGCCTTCTCACCCGCATATCATGAAGAATGCGAGTGCAGGACAGAAAAAATAGAATAAAATAGTCTATGTCCAGCGAGTGTGGGGCTGTGATGTCCCCATTCCTCCCGTAAGCCAGACCATCAATTACACCGCTGACGACCGGAATTTTCTCCGCTATTCTGTCGCCGCTCCATGTGGCGGCACAGTGCAAGATGTGTTTTGCACCATAGATTCTGTCTGAAAGTCGTGTTTTGTCTGATTCTGTCCTATTTCTCGGAACTCCTGCTGAAGTCCCGGCCCTGTCGCGTCGTGAAGAACGCAGAAGACAGACGCAGGACGCCCTGATCGAGGCTGCGATGCGGCTGTTGGCCGAGAAAGGGTTCGAGAGAACGACAACGGACGAAATTGCCACCGCTGCGGGTATTTCCCGTCGCACCCTGTTCCGGCATTTTCCGACCAAGGCTGATCTGGTTACGGCCTGGACGCAGCAGATGACGGATGTTCTGACGGAACGGGTCCATGCCTGCCCGCCGGAGATGTCTCCTCAGGAGGTGATCCGGGTCGCGCTGGAGGCTGTTGTTCCGCATATGGCCAAAACCCGTGAGGAGGCTCTCGCGTTCGTGCGCCTGATTGAACGGGACCCCGGTCTTCGTTCCGTCAGTCTGCATAAATATGCATGCTGGGAGGATACCCTGACCACGGTGCTGGTGCAGCGCCTTCCGGCCAGCGAGGACAGGACGCTGGCGGCAAGGGTGGCGGCGCGGTCTGGGATTGCCGCTTTCCGGACCGCTGTTGATGAATGGATCAATGTAAAGGGGCGCGTCGGACTGGTGACCCTTATCCGCCGCGTGCTTGCCCTGCAGATCTCCTGCTTCAGAGACGCCTGAAAGTAGCGCGTTCCGCACAGGACTGCTTCCCGGCGCGGAACATCCTGTGGTGATGTCAGTCCAGTCTGACGGACGGACGGACGAGGGAGTCCACCCAGTCCGAGAAGCAGGACATCAATCCACGGGTGAGTCCGTACAGTTCAATCTGATGCTGACGATAGAGCGCGAGATGACCGAGACGGGCGGACAGGCCGTGGAAAACGCCGCCGCCAAAGACGGTGCCGCCCGGTAGGGTACCCCAGCCGTTATAGTTGCCGAGAGCGACAATCGCGCCTTTGTTGTTGAACACGCAGGACGGGACTTCGCGCTTGTCGCGTAGCCATGCCGGCAGATGGCGGGCCAGATGATGCGCCTGCTGACGGGCGACCTGAGCAGTCGGGGGCAGGGGGTCGTTCACAATATAGCTGCAATCGCCCATGGCGAAGATGGCCGGATCATCGACCGTCTGCAGATTGGGATTGATCAGGATCTGGCCCGAGCGGCTGAGAGACAGTCCGCCGAAGCCGCTGGTCACTTCGGGAGCTTTCACTCCTGCCGCCCAGACACGCAGGGTAGCGGGCGCATGGCTGCCGTCTTTCAGACTGAAGCCGTTTTCATCCGCTCCCGACACCATGGCCGAGGTGCGGACTTTCACGCCGATGCGTTCGAGTTCTTTCTGGGCAGCCTCGGAAACCTGTTCCGGGAAGGCGGGCAGGATACGCGGGCCGGCTTCCAGAAGTGTGATGTTCAGGGCAGGGGGTGTCTGGGAGAAGCTGTGCAGGCGAACGAGTTCCAGCGCCTTGTGCAGTTCGGCGGCGAGCTGGGTGCCTGTCGCGCCACCACCAACAATGGCGATGTCGAGCGCGCCGTCGCCTGCATAGGCCCGCAGCAGCTCCATACGGAATTTTTCGTTGAACCCGTTGGCTTCGACAAGATTGTCGATGAACAGGCAATGTTCGGCGACGCCGGGGGTGCCGAAATCATTGGCGCAACTGCCAATGGACAGGATCAGCGCGTCATATTCGACGGTGCGGCCTTCCAGAACCACCGTTCCATCCGAACTGCGGAGTGGACCGAGGACAGCCTGTCGTTTATCCCGGTCTATGCCGATGACCTCGCCTGGCCAGAATTCGAAGTGGTGCTCACTGGCCTGCGCCATGAAACTGATGCGGTCATTCTCGTTCTGGGCCGTGCCCGCTGCGAAACAATGCAGCATCGGCTTCCAGACATGCGAAAAGCTCTTGTCGATCAGGGTGATCCGCGCCTGTCCCTGTTTGCCGAGCGAATTACCCAGACGGGTTGCCAGTGCAAGTCCTGCGACGCCACCGCCAACGATCAGGATTTCGGATTTTTGGCTCATGGTTCTTTCCTGTACTCGCTGTGGAACGTCGGATAAAGGATATAGGGGAGAGGAAGCGCCCTGACACGCTTCCTCCCTGTTGTATCAGAAGAAACCAAGCTTCTTCTCGGAGTAGCTGGTGAGAATGTTCTTGGTCTGCTGATAATGTTCAAGAACCATCTTGTGAGTTTCACGTCCGATGCCGGACTTTTTATAACCGCCGAATGCAGCGCCGGCTGGATACACATGATAGCAGTTCACCCAGACGCGACCGGCTTCAAGACCCTTGGCGGTGCGGTGACAGATGTTGCCGTTACGCGACCAGACGCCTGACCCCAGTCCGAACTCGGTGTCGTTGGCGATGGCGAGTGCCTCGGCTTCATCCTTGAAGGTCGTGACCGCCAGAACCGGGCCAAAGATTTCCTCGCGGAAGATACGCATGTTTCTGTCGCCACGGAACACGGTCGGCTCGACATAGAAACCGTCCTTGAAGGCGTTGCCGAGATCAGGCTTGGCGCCGCCGACCAGAAGCTGGGCTTTGTCCTCATCACGGCCAATGTCGATATATTCCAGAATCTTGTTCTGCTGCATCAGCGAGTTCTGGGCGCCCATCATCGTCTCGGGATCAAGCGGATTGCCCTGCTTGATGGCCTTCACGCGGGGGATGACGCGTTCGATGAATTTCTCGTAGATGGATTCCTGAATCAGCGCCCGGCTGGGGCAGGAGCAGATCTGGCCCTGATTGAGCGCGAACAGGGTGAAGCCTTCCAGCGCCTTGTCGAGATAGTCGTCGTCATGGTCCATGACATCGGCGAAGAAGATGTTTGGTGACTTGCCGCCCAGTTCCAGCGTGGCCGGGATCAGGTTTTCAGCGGCAGCGTGTGCGATCATCTTGCCGGTCGGGGTGGAGCCCGTGAAGGCGATCTTGGCGATACGGGTGCTGTTGGATAGCGCCGCACCGACATCACGGCCCAGACCGTTGACGATGTTCAGCGTTCCCGGCGGAAACAGGTCGCCGATGAGTTCCATCAGCACCAGCATGCTGGCCGGTGTCGTCTCGGCGGGCTTCATGACGACACAGTTGCCTGCGGCCAGTGCCGGAGCCAGCTTCC
Organism: Acetobacter aceti; assembly: GCF_002005445.1. Lineage (NCBI taxonomy): Bacteria > Pseudomonadati > Pseudomonadota > Alphaproteobacteria > Acetobacterales > Acetobacteraceae > Acetobacter > Acetobacter aceti. The sequence goes on along the minus strand of NZ_CP014692.1, from coordinate 2,771,765 downwards.
ATGCGCCCATCAGCAGCGGGAAGTTCCAGGGGATGATCTGGCCGACCACACCAAGCGGCTCGTGGAAGTGATAGGCGACCGTATCTTCATTGATATCGGTGATGCCGCCTTCCTGAGCGCGGATACAGCCGGCGAAGTAACGGAAATGGTCGATCGCCAGAGGAATGTCGGCATGCGTCGTTTCACGGATCGGCTTGCCGTTATCCCAGGTCTCGGCGCGCGCCAGAAGCTCAAGATTGGCCTCCATGCGATCGGCGGCCTTGAGGAGGATGTTGGAGCGATCGGCGATGGAGGTGTGAGCCCAACCCTTGAACGCCTTGTGCGCGGCATCCAGAGCCAGTTCGACATCTTCAGCCGTGGACTGCGGCACTTCGCACAGTGTGCGGCCATCCACCGGCGAGATGTTCTTCATGTATTCGCCCTTTACGGGCGCTTTCCACTCACCGCCGATATAGTTACCGTAACGGGATTTGAAAGGAGGTTCCTGTGTAACCGACATGGGTGACTCCGTATGTCTGGTGTGCTGCCTGAGTGAGAAATGGTAGAAATGTAATCAGGACTGCTCTGGTCTTGATAACTGTATTTTTGGATATATTGACGGGAGGGATGCGGCAACGTGGCGAGAGGTAACATAACTGTGATTGGTGGCACTAAGTGCCATTATTATTAATATGAATACCTTTATATATCAATTTGTTAAAGTCAGAATTGAACGTGATAGAAAAAAATTCTGTCACACAGGCACATCAGTCGTCCTCCTGATGGAAGACGAGTCTGATTCTCTCGGGACAGAGGAAATCCAAGCATCAAGCATGGAGTATCAATAAAGGCTTTACCAGATTGGAAAACTGATAATAAAAAATAAAACTTGTTTCAACATCTGCTGAAACAAGGGCTTCCCTGAAGCGATTTGAAAAGATTTACCAAAAATGCCCGCATGACTGAAAGCCTGCGCCACGGGCTGGTTTTGGGAGCAGTCATCAGGTCGAATGCCCTCGCTCAATGCTTTCCGGAAATCGTCGCGACCCTTTCCGACCGGGTCGCAGAACCTCTATTCCGCCTCGCTTCCACACGTGTCATTCTGTTTCCATTATTTTTTGCGGGAGCGACGTACATGGACACAGTCTCCGCCACCCGGTCTGCAGATCTGCCACGGCAATGTACCTTCGATGCATCGGACTGGAATATCCTGGCAGCCTGCTGGCACCCTGTGGCGCTTTCCCGCGAGTTGACGGGCAGCGCCCCGCTTGGGGTGACGCTTCTGGATGCACCGCTCGTGCTGTATCGCAGCGCAGGCTCCATTGTTGTGGCGGATGATCTCTGCCCTCATCGCGGCGTGCCGCTCAGCATGGGAAAATGCAAAGTCGACACGCTGGCCTGCGCCTATCATGGGTTCGAGTTCGGCTCGCATGGGCAGTGTGTGCATATACCGGCTCATCCGGACAGTGCGATACCGAAAAAACTTAACCTGCGCACTTATCCGGCGGTGGAGCGGTATGGACTGATCTGGACATGTCTAAGGCCTGCTGGACATGAACCGGCGATTGCAGACATGCCGCACTGGGATGATGCAGCCTATCAGCAGATTACCTGCCCGTGGATTGATATTGCAGGCTTTGCCGGACGGCAGGTCGAAGGATTTATTGATGTCGCACATTTCGCCTTTGTGCATACGGCGACATTTGCGGACCCTGAAAACGCTGTTGTTCCCAGCTATGTTCCCAAAATGAGATCCTACGGCTTTGAGGCGGAATACCGGAGTTCCGTCGCCAATTATCCGCATGAAATAGAGAATACGGCCCCGGAAGGATTTGAATGGCTGCGTCATTTCCGTGTGCATGTGCCGTTCACGGCCACTCTTGAAATCCATTTTCCAAATGACGAGCGACTGGTCATCATGAATGCGGCCTCGCCAGTGTCGGCGCGCATGACGCGGATGTTCGCGCCAATATGCCGTAATTTCGATACAAATGGCGATGTTGAAGCTGTTTACGAATTCAATCGCCGAGTGTTTGAAGAAGATCGTGCGCTGGTGGAGGCGCAGAAGCCCGAAAACCTGCCGCTCGACCCCGCTCTGGAAGCGCATGTCATGGCTGATCGGAGTTCAATCGCCTATCGGCGGGCGTTACGAAATATGGGACTGAGTCATTTTTTTACAGCGTGAGGAAAGTCCCTTTATTTTTCTACGAAACGGACGGGTCCCGAAGATGCTGTGCCATCTGGCGGGATGAAGGAGGCGGGATTTTACGGCATTGAGCAGGGACTCAAATTGGGAAGACATGGCGTATCCAGAGCCGTTTTCCGATCGTAACCAGTCCGGACGCTATTTTTTCTTGCGATCCAGAATCCGGGCAATAGAGCGCTGCACGGAAAGACGTTCACCCACGTCCAGACTGCGATAGAGCCGTAAAAGGTCAATCTCGTCGATTGTCAGTTGGACCACTGCTTCCTGCGTGGCCATGCCAGTCAGAAAAACTTCGACAGGAACCTCGAACAGTTCGGCAAGGCGGGGAAGGTATTCCTTGACCCGGCCATCCCGATCCGTCTCCCAGTGAGCGATGGCGCTGCGTGAAAGCCCTAGAGCTGCAGCCACCCCCACCTGGGTCATCCCGGCATAGTGCCGCAATGCCCTGATCCGTTGTCCCAAAGTTTCATGACTGCCCAAACGTGCGCCGAGGGCGGAAGGCGCCTTTGTCATTGATCTGGTTATCCCGAAAAAGCGTCAGAATTACGCGCTCGCCCAGATAAAACTCACAAATACGAAGATAGTTCCGGACAGGCGCAGACCAGATTGCGGTCACCGTAGGCATTGTCAATGCGTCCGACCGGGGGCCAGTATTTCGTTGAGGGTGCGACACCTGCCGGGAAGCATCCTTCCGCGCGCTCATAAGCGCGGTCCCAGGCCGTTACCGCCAGATCCCGTGCTGTATGGGGCGCATGACGCAGGGCAGACGCCTCGACTGCAATCACGCCAGTCTCGATCTGACGGATTTCTTCGCGGATCGCCAGCATCGCATCGCAGAATCGGTCAAGTTCACGCTTGCCCTCGGATTCAGTCGGCTCGATCATGAATGTGCCGGGCACCGGAAAACTGACGGTCGGCGCGTGGAAACCGAAATCCACCAGACGCTTGGCGATGTCATCCACGGTCACACCTGTCGCATCCCTGATAGGACGCAGATCGACGATGCATTCATGCGCAACCCGGCCCTTCGTGCCGCGATAGAGGATGGGATAGGCGTCAGAAAGACGGGCCACGATATAGTTCGAATTCAGAATGGCGAGGGTGGTCGCCCGCGCCAGTCCTTCATCCCCCATCAGGCGGATATAGGCCCACGAGATCGGCAGGATCGAGGCCGAACCAAACGGGGCGGCGGACACGGCAAGGTCTTCGCCAAGTTCCGGACGTCCCGGCAGAAACGGTGCGAGATGCGAACGCACCCCAATCGGTCCCATGCCCGGTCCGCCACCGCCATGCGGGATGCAGAATGTCTTGTGCAGGTTGAAATGGCTGACATCCGCGCCATACTTGCCCGGCTGGGACAGGCCGACCTGCGCGTTCATGTTCGCGCCGTCGAGATAGACCTGCCCGCCTGCCTCATGCACCAGCGCACAGATGTCGCGGACGGACTCTTCAAACACACCGTGCGTGGAGGGATAGGTGATCATGATCGCCGCCAGCGTGTCGGCGTGCCGGACGATCTTGGCTTTCAGGTCATCCATATCCACATTGCCGTCATCATCGCATTTCACGACAACGACTTTCATGGCCGCCATCTGCGCGGACGCCGGGTTGGTGCCGTGCGCGGAGGCCGGGATCAGACAGACATCACGCTGCTCCTGACCACGCGCACGATGATAGCCGCGAATGGCCAGCAGCCCCGCATATTCGCCCTGTGCGCCGGAGTTTGGCTGGAGCGACACGGCGTCATAACCGCTGACCGCGCAGAGCCATGACTCAAGATCGCTGAACAGCTCGGTGTAGCCTTCCGTCTGGTCGGCGGGCGCAAATGGATGCAGATCACAGAAGCCGGGCCATGTGATCGGCGTCATCTCGACGGTGGCGTTCAGTTTCATCGTACAGGAGCCGAGCGGAATCATCGTGCGGTCCAGCGCCAGATCCTTGTCGGCGAGGCGACGCAGATAGCGCAGCATGTCCGTCTCGGAATGATAGGACGAAAAGACGGCCTGCTGTAGAAAGGATTTTTCGCGGAACAGCCCATCGGGAATGTCGGAAGACAGGCCGGGCGTCGGATCTGCCGCCGCAGCGAGCGCTTCCGTTGGGCAATCCGGATCGAAGCAGCGCCAGACAGCCTCAATCACTTCCGGCGTGGTGGTTTCGTCAAGCGAGAGACCAATCACACCCTCGCCGACGCGACGGAAATTCATGCCTGCGGCAATGGCGCTCTGGTGAATTTCTTGAGCTTTTTCAGGTGTAACGCGAACTGTCAGCGTGTCGAACACGGCTGTTGTCTGCACCTCTACACCGAGCGCACGCAAACCGGACGCCAGAGCCGCTGTCAGTCCAGCAACGCGTTCCGCGATGGCTTTCAGACCTTCCGGACCGTGATAGACGGCATACATGGCGGCGATATTGGCGAGCAGAACTTGCGCCGTGCAGATGTTTGACGTCGCCTTTTCGCGGCGGATATGCTGTTCGCGGGTCTGGAGCGCCAGACGGTAGGCAGGCTGTCCTGCGGCATCCACCGACACGCCGACCAGACGGCCCGGCATATTGCGCTTGTAGGCGTCGCGCACCGCCATGTAAGCCGCGTGCGGACCGCCAAAGCCCATCGGGACGCCGAAACGCTGCATGGAGCCGATGGCGATATCCGCCCCGAGTTCACCGGGAGATTTCAGAAGGGTGAGCGCCAGCGGATCGGCTGCGATGACGGCAATCGCACCGGCTTCATGCAGGGATTCAATGGCCGCCCGTGGATCGCGCACCGCACCGGACGTGCCGGGATAGGAAAACAGCGCTCCGAACACGGTGGACGCATCCAGATCGTGCCCGATGTCGCCAACGAGGATCTCGAAACCGAACGGCTCCGCACGGGTCCGCAGAACGGCCAGTGTCTGAGGATGCGTGTCGGCATCGACAAAGAATATGTTCGACCTGCTCTTCGCCACGCGCCTGGCCAGCGCCATGGCTTCCGCTGCTGCCGTCGCTTCATCCAGCAGAGAGGCGTTGGCGATATCGAGGCCGGTCAGTTCCGTCACCAGCGTCTGGAAGTTCAGCAGCGCTTCGAGACGACCCTGGCTGATTTCCGGCTGATACGGCGTGTAGGCTGTGTACCACGCAGGATTTTCCAGAATATTGCGCTGGATAACTCCTGGCAGCACCGTGCCGTAATAACCCTGACCGATCAGTGAGGTCATGACCCTGTTGCGTCCGGCAATCTCACGCAACCGCGCCAGCACCTCGACCTCGGACCAGCCACGTCCGATGCCCATGGGCTCTTTCGAACGGATGGAGGCGGGCATCGTTTCTTCGCGCAGCACCTCTTCGCTGGAAGCGCCGACGGCCCCCAGCATGGCCGCGATCTCGGCTTCGCGTGGACCGATATGGCGGGAGGCAAAAGCGTCGGAAGGCGGCAGGAGGCTGGACCAGGATGGCACGGATTGTCCCCGTATCAGGAAGAAAGTTTCAAAATGCAGATGCTGAGGAAGCGCCTGTGATCAGCCGATCAGCGCTGCGTAGGCATCGGCATCCATGAGGTCGGCAAGCTGCGCCTTGTTTGTCAGCGTCATTTTCAGCATCCAGCCATTCCCTTCAGGATCATTGCTGATCAGTTCGGGGTTGCCCGCAAGATCCGGATTGCCTTCGAGGATAACGCCGTCGACGGGCGCATAGACATCGGATGCGGCCTTGACGGATTCCACGACGGCGACGGAGTCGCCCTGCTGCAGATCGTTGGCCGAGACGTTCAGCTCGAAGAATACGATTTCGCCCAGTTCTCCGGCGGCATGTTTCGTGATGCCGACAACGGCGACATCACCTTCAACGCGCAGCCACTCGTGCTCTTTTGTAAAGTAAAGCGTCATCCCACTCTCTCCACTTTCTCCGGACGTTCATTGTCACGGAGAAGAAAATCTTTTGCTGGCGCGGGATAATCCTGCGCCGGCTCACTCAGTTTCAGCGTTTGAAGCCGGGCGGTACGAACGGCATGGCGGCAACCGTCACCGGAATGCGACGGCCACGCAGTTCAGCGAAAATCTTTGTGCCTGCCAGCATATAACCAGTCTCGACATAACCCATGGCGACCGGGGCCTGAAGTGTCGGGCCGAAGGCGCCCGAAGTCACCACGCCGATCGAGGCGCCGCCTTCGCTGTCAGCGAACAGTGCGGCCCCGTGTCTCACGGGTGCGCGCCCTTCAGCCAGAAGCCCAACGCGGCGACGGCTGGCGCCATGCTCAAGCTGAGCCAGAACCAGATCGGCCCCCGGGAAACCGCCCGCGCGAGCGCCACCACTGCGACGCGCCTTCTGGATCGCCCATTCCAGCGCGCCTTCCACAGGCGTCGTCGTTTCATCGAGGTCGGAGCCGTAGAGGCAGAGACCCGCTTCAAGCCGCAGGCTGTCACGGGCGCCAAGACCGATCGGCTTCACTTCCGCTTGCGCCAACAGGGCTTCCGCAATCCGTTCGGCTGCTGTCGCCGGAACGCTGATCTCGAAGCCATCCTCGCCTGTGTAGCCGGAGCGCGTGACGATCACCTCAGCGCCATCCAGCTGACCCGTTTTTGCGTCCATGAATTTCATGGACACCACATCTGGCATCAGCCGTTCCAGAGCGGTCACAGCCTGTGGTCCCTGCAAGGCCAGCAGCGCCCGGTCTTCCAGTGGCTGCACCGTGCACTCAGACGAGAGTGCGCGCTGCATCAACGCAATATCCCGAGCCTTGCAGGCTGCATTAACGACGACGAGGAACCACGTCTCCATGTTGACGATCATCAGGTCGTCCAGGATTCCGCCAGCATCATTCGTAAGAAAACCGTAGCGTTGCCGTCCCGGTTTCAGCCCCAGAACATCGACCGGCACGACCCGTTCGAGTGCGAGCGCCACGCGATCCATGTCGCCGTCGATGGGATGCAGCGCGACCTGTCCCATGTGGGAGACGTCGAACAGCCCGGCGTGAGCCCGTGTATGCTGATGCTCGGCCATGATGCCGTCTGCATACTGTAACGGCATGGCGTAACCGGCGAAGGGGACCATCTTCGCGCCGTAATTTTCATGGAGCGAGAAAAGAGGGGTGTGCCGCAGGGTTTCGCTCATTGGCGCACCATGGAAGCACAGAGAAAAATCGCCTGATACATTATAAGAACGCTCCCAATGCCGGATAATCCGGTTCAGTCCAGCGCCCCTTCTGTCCGTTTGCCTGAGATCGCTATCCCGTCGGCGGGCGCTCGAAGCGCCACTCTCCAGAATGTCCAGTCACAGGGTCCTTCTGCCTGAGAGTTTCCAGGGCGGTTGCTCCTTCGGCGCCGGTTCAGAACCGGTCTCTCCCTCTGTGATGTCTGATCATCTCGCATTCCACCCTGTCGCTGTCAAACAAATCCTGACGGATGGAGAACAGTCTCAAGAGTGAAAACGGGCTTGTAGGCTGAACATGGCCGTCGCATGATCTGATTCCGCGTTCTGCACGTTAAATCGATGACAGCAGGGTCTGCTGGGAGTGAGGGATTCATCCGCTATGTCTGCGTGGCAGGCTTGTGTCATGAGACGTGTCGGAGAAGCCCGCGCAGAATAAGCGATCTGCATATCGCGCAGAGTAAATGATCTGAATATAGTGTCAGATTTTCCAAACCATTCTGGCCGGTGATGTGACGCCTTGAAAGTGTCATGAAAATAAACGCAGAATTTTCTTGCGTGAGAAGAATAAACGCCTTATCCACCGCGCTTCGTAGCCCAAGGGGGCAATTTTGCCCAACAGGCTGTCTACTGGTTTTGGGGTACGTCATGAACGCACTTGCTCAACTGGGGATGGTCTCGGAACTCCCGAGAAATAACCAGACTGTCGCCACCGCTGACTCCTGTGAGGATGAGCGTAAGGATTACTTCGTCGAACGTGACGGCGAGAAATTTGCAGGCACGCATCTGCTTGTGGATCTGTGGGAGGCTACAAACCTCGACGATCCGGCAAAGATCGACGCTACGTTGTGCGAAGCCGCTCTCGCAGCCGGGGCTACAATCCTGCATAGCCATTTCCACCATTTTTCTCCGAACGGTGGCGTATCGGGCGTGGTGGTGCTGGCTGAAAGCCACATTTCCATTCATACATGGCCCGAGCGCAATTTCGCTGCCGTGGACATCTTCATGTGCGGCGCATGTGATCCGAATCTGTCCATTCCGGTGATGCAGCGGCTCTTTCAGGCAGGCCGTGTGCTTGTTGACGAGCAGCGTCGGGGGCGCGTTTCGGTCTGATCCGGACCGGAACATCATTATATTCTCAGCTCTGACACCTCCCTGCACAGACCTTTCTGGTCTGGGCAGGGAGGGTGCGGCTGTCTTGAATCTGTGGAGGCTGCATGTCTGAGCAGTGGCTGAACGAAGAACTGTACGAGAACTGGGGACAAAGATTCCGGGTCGGCAAAGAGCTTGCCCGTGTCAAAAGCCCTTTTCAGGATATCGTTGTTTTCGAAAGTGATTCCCATGGCCGCGTGCTTATGCTCGATGGTGTGGTGCAGATCACGGAAGCCGACGAGTTCGTCTATCAGGAAATGCTGACGCATGTTCCGCTGTTCACTCACCCGGACCCGCGGCGTGTGTTGATCATCGGCGCGGGCGATGGTGGCGTTCTTCGGCGTGTGCTTGAGCACAAAGCCGTTGAAAAGGCTGTGATGGTGGAGATCGACGGCGCGGTTATCGAGCTGTCCAAGCAGCATCTGCCAAAGATCGCCGGGGAAGCATGGAATGACGCCCGTGCGGACGTGATCGTTGGCGATGGTATCGCTTACGTGGCGGAAGCGCCGGATGCCTCCTTCGATGTCATCATTGTCGATAGCACCGATCCCATTGGTGTGGGTGAAGTGCTCTTCACGGATTCGTTCTATGAGCATTGCGCCCGGATACTTGGACCGAATGGTCTGATTGTGAATCAGTGTGGCGTACCGTTCATGCAGGCGGATGAACTGCATGAGACGAGTCTTCGTCGGGCCAAGTTCTTCCCACAGGTGTCTGCCTATGTCGCGGCTGTTCCGACTTATGTCGGAGGTTTCATGACATTGGGCATCGCCTCAAAGGGCACTGATCCGACATTGCAGAATGTCGCCTCCGTCAGGAAGCGTGCCGAACAGTCAGGCGTTCTGGGTAATACCCGGTATTGGACACCCGAAATTCATGTCGGTTCGTTCAATCTGCCGCCTTATATTGCAAAGCACTTGCCCATCAAGGGCTGATGGATCAATCCCGCCCTGCTTTCCTATGAGCCGTTGAGGCCACGTCTCGACGGCTGAGGTGTCGGTTTTGCGATGAATGAGTGTTCTTGCGGACCTCATTCATGCGCTGTGCAGATTTTATCCAATTTATGGGGCAAACTGGTCTGCTGAGCCGAGAAGCGTTGCGGAACCAGATTTCGTGCGCGCCGAACTGGTGCGCATGTGGGCTAAGGTCTGTGGGGATTCACAAAGAGCTTGAGATATGATTCAAGCTCTGGATGGAACGTTTTGTGCTGACGGACGCCCAATGGGCGCAGATTGAACCTCACTGTCTTGGCAAATTGACAGATCCAGGACGGAGTGGTCGAAACAACCGCCTTTTTATGGAAGCAGTGCTGTGGATTGTACGAACAGGTAGTCCCTGGCGTGACCTTCCTGCCGTATTTGGCAATTGGAGCACGGCCTTCCGTCGCTTCAGCGACTGGCGGAACACTGATGTCTTCAAAAGGATTTTCGATGCCCTGTCTGGCGATCCGGACATGGAGTATGTCATGGTCGATGCAACGATCGTGAAAGTTCACCGTCATGGTCAGGGCGCAAAAGGGGGACTCAGAGCCAGGCCATAGGGCGCTCGAAAGGCGGCATGACGACGAAGATTCTCGCGCTGACGGATGCTCTGGGCAATCTGGTGCGCTTTCGCCTGATGCCCGGCCAACGCTTTGACAGCGTGGACGTGCCACCGTTGATTGACGGTCTCGAATTCGACGCTTTCATCGCAGACAAGGCATTCGACAGCAACAGCATCATTGCCGATCTTGATGAAAGGGGCGCCACGGTTGTCATTTCCCAGCATCCGAGGCGCTCAAAGCCACTGCCGCTGGATCGCGAAATATACAAATGGCGTCATCTGATCGAGAACTTCTTCTGTAAACTCAAGGAATTTAAACGTATCGCGATGCGGGCCGACAAAACAGACAAAAGCTTCAGCGCCATGATCTATCTCGTCGCAGCTATCATTCATTCACGATGAATCCCCACAAACCTTAGCTGGTCCTATGGTTTTAGACCCGACCTGCTTGCCATTGGGATCGTTTAACCGGAACCGGCGATGGTGCGCTTGAAATAACAAGCTGCTTTCCCTTGAGAAAACGGGCTAATCCACAGGTCGTGTTTCTGATGATCCCGGCGTTCGTTATGTCTTGCAAAAGTATAATGCTGCTTTGTTCCTGTCCGGAAAGCGCTTTCACTGAGTGGTCTCGTTTCCATCTTTCTGAGCTGGATGAAAAACAGGCTGAGAGAGAACGTTTTTGGCTGGCGCGCCGAGGCTTGCGGCTTCTCTTTTCCGACAGTGAAATGAGATTGCAGACATCCTTAAAACGGTGAGGTCGTTACGAATCCTATCTTTAAGATCGGGTGCCCTATGCGAGATATGGCTGCAGACCGGATTCGAATCCTCACTGTAAGGCCCTGTTAAATGGGCTAAAAAAGACGCTCAACCTTCCTGGTCGTGGTCCGGGTAGAGGTGAGAGCCGCATCCAGGGTGATTTTGTGGCTGCAAGGCCGAAGCCGTGAAAATGGTTTTGCCCCGATCGTTGCGAGTCTGCATTACAATTGAGATTCTCACGCCGGGAACAAGAGGCTGAATTTCAAAAATGGAGGTCTTGGGCGAGGGGGGATTGCCGACAAAATGATTGTGAGGGGAGTCTGCAACAGAAAATCCAGGAAGACTGTTGTGGAAATGGGATGTATGAACGAAAAAAATACCTGAAATACAAAAATATATATGTTTAGTATTTTTAATAATTTCTATTTTTAGAAAAAATATATTTGTACACAATTGCAAATAGTGATTACAGTAAACATTAAGTATTTTTATTCTTGTGGATGATTTTTCTGTCCATACACGTTCTGTATGGAGAGGCGGTGAGTCATTAAGGGTGGTTTCCTGCGGGTTCCGACTGGTCCAGAAGCCCTGAATGTCACGCTTTTTTTTTGGTCTGTCCCCCTTCTTTTTTGTTGCTTGTCTGTCTTTCTTTTAATACAACCACCAGTAACGGAATACAGCCTGCGTGAGTTGCTGCGACGGATCATGTAGGTGCAACAAAGGAACTGACGAATGCCATTGATCACCGTTCAGGGCGCGTCTGCCGGGGCACATGTTGTTGTCACGGTTGATGGTGCTCTAACAGGCCAGCTGGCTAACCTGGTCTCAGAGTTCAGCAGCACACTTACAGGAGAAATCGGGGCGATTGATGGTGTCAATCTCGTTCCGGGTTCAACCTCTTTCAGCGGAAACGGTATCGGCTACGGCGTCGCAACTGTGGCGGGTTCCTACTCAGTGACGGGTAGCGTTGGCGCAATCGTTTTCGGTGGCGCAGTCGGATCAGGCGTTCCCAGCGTCCACACCCAGATCGATGCTTCGGGTGTGACTTCAAACTTCGTCAGCGTTGAAGGTGGTTCAACCGGTGGCGTGCAGTTTCAGGCCGGTAGCGCTTCGGGTCTGTTCATCGCAGGTGCGGGTAACAACGCCTTCACCGGTGATCAGCTTTCAAAAGCCAGCAACTGGATGGTGCTGACAGGTTCGGGTAACGATACGGTTATCGCAGGCGCGGGTGAGAGCACGATCAACGCGGGTGCTGGCGATAACTTTGTCAATATCACCAATGGCACCAATACCGTTTATTCATATGGGCATGACACCATTTTCGGTGGGAATTGCGCTGGCAACCAGACTGTTTCGCTTTACGGCGGCAGCTCTTTCGTTACGGTTGGCAAGAATTCCTACGTTGAGAACGTTGCTGGCGCAGGTGCCGGCAACTCGATCACAGTTGGTGGTGGCTCCACAGTAGTTGGTGGTACCAATGACAAAATCTCTCTGAACGGTGGCATTTCCACGGTTCTGACAGGTGTGGGCGATACGATTTCCGCCAGTGGTGATGCGTGGGTCCAGTATGCTATCAATGCTGACGTCAGTGTCGCCGGGTCTCTGACCTTTGTCGGCGGCTATGGCACCAGCACCGTTACGGCTGGGCAGGCCACGATCTTCGGCGCAGACTCGATGAACGTCATCCTGAATGCCACAGGTTCGGGTCGTTCGGTCTTCTCTGGCGGATCGGGCAATGAGACACTGAACGCTTCTGGTTCGACAGCCGGTATTGCCGCTTTCGGTAATAACGCAGGAACGACGGGTTCGCAGGTATTCATGGGTGGCACGGGCGCTGATACGCTTGTTGCCGGCGTGGGCAATGCGACAATGTCGGGTGGTTCCGGTGCAGCCAACATCTTCGCATTCCGCGACGGTATTGCTGGTGGCAATTATGTGATCACCGACTTCAACTCAGCTGTTGGCAACACGGTTGCTCTGCTGAACTACACACAGACCGAACTGCAGAACGCTCTGGCAAGCCAGACCAACGCTAATGGTTCTTCGACGCTTAAACTGGATGATGGCACAACCATCCTGTTCCAGAATGTTACAAGCCTCAATTCAGGTGATTTCCAGATCTGGTAATCCCGGATTATTGGAAAAGAGAGCCGGACCTGAAAGGGTCCGGCTTTTTTTTGTCCAAGCTATAGCATTTTATCCCGCATTCGCATTTGATCCCTTTGCGAAGATATGATGTGTCGCATTTCGTATCGCACCAGGTTCGATGTGTTAAACAAGATTGATCATTTGATATCTCGTAAGAAAGCGACCGGATTATCGTGACTGAAAAATCACCCCAGGAAATTCTCGAGAAACGCCTGCGTCATACCGAGTCGTTGCTGGAATGTTATAGAGGAGCGGCTTTTCTCCATAGTGTGAGAGCGGATGTGAACGCATCGGATGCGGCACACGTGCGCCACCTTCTCTATAAATGGAATAAAAGCTATCTGTCCGTTGTCGGACGGGTTCTGCGTGGCGGATGGTTGCTCGCGCATGGACAGACCATTGAAGGGCGTTCTCTCAAGCATACCATCCAGAGAGCCCGCGAGATTGCTGAAAAAGACGGCGTAAGGAGCCTTTATGTCCGTGTGAAAAGGCGTCTGGACTCACGTCTTGAGCGTCGAGTGAGAAGAAAGAAAAAGCCTGCTAAAAACACGGGAACATCACCCGTTGCTGCGGAAAAATCCGCAAATCCTTACAGGCAGACGGTGCCGTCCGCGCGCGAGCTTGGTCTGACCCCTAAGGTGCTTATTATTGCTGAATTAAGTATTCCTCAATGCGCGAAATACCGGGTGTGGCAAAAGAAAGAAGAGCTGGAACTGCTGGGCTGGGAAGTTGAAGTTATAAACTGGCATGACCCGCAGAGCGCCTTATCCTCGATGCAGACAAGCTGGGAGGTTATTTTCTATCGCGTGCCGGCAGTATCTGTCATTTCGACGCTGATTAAAGAGGCAAAACGCTTTGGTCTTGCTCCCTGGTGGGAAGTCGATGATCTGATTTTTGATCTCGAACTTTATGGTCAGAACAGCAATCTTCTCTCTCTGAGTAAATCCGAGCAGGAAGGTCTGCTTGAAGGGGCTCAGCTTTATCGGGACTGTCTGCAGCTTTGTGGGCGGGGTATCGCTTCGACTCGTGTTCTCAGTGAAATCATGCTGAGGGCAGGTGTCAGGGACGTTTGCATCATTGAGAATGCTCTGGACGGCGAAACCCTGCGTATAGCCGAACAATTACTTGTACAGGAAAAAACTTCCCGGAAAAACGATGAGGTCGTTATTGTTTACGGCTCCGGGACACGCACGCACGACAAGGATTTCGTAGAATGTGCAGCAGGACTGGCTGCCGCCATGGACGCAGAGCCACGGCTGCTCCTGAGGATTATCGGGGAACTCACATTGCCCGAGGATTTCCTGAGATTTGGCTCGCGTGTGGAGTATCTGGAGGGGCGTGATTATGCAGGCTATATGGCTGTTCTCGCCGGAGCCGATATCGCCATAGCACCCCTTGAGCCGTCGATTTTCAATGATGCTAAAAGTAATATCAAGTTTCTCGAAGCTGCCATCCTCCAACTCCCGTCTGTCTGCTCTCCCTGCGATACATTCCGGGTTGTCGTTGAGGATGGTAAAAACGGATTTCTTGCGAAAGATGAAGCAGACTGGTGTGATGCGCTTCTGACGCTTGCCCGTGATGAAGACCTGCGTGAGCGTATCGGGCTTCAGGCCCGGCAGGATGTTCTGGAGCGTTACCTGCCTGAGGCGATAGCGCAGCAGCAGGTTGCTATACAGTTTCCTTCGCCTGAGCGCCGGGAAACAGACCGTCTGCGCGTGATGTCAGTCAATATCTTCTTCAAACCGCGGTCTTTCGGCGGGGCCACGCTTGTGGCGGAGGAAATGGCTACACATCTGTCGAATGCTGACACTGACGTCGCCATATTTACGTCCTGCGAACCGATCGGCGAACTGTTCTCTTCGTCACTCCGGTATGAAACTGGCGGGCTGCCTGTTGTGGCGTCACCCTTGTCCATGAACATTGATCCGATTGCAGGACTCGATAGTCCCCGTTGCACGGCTCAGTTTACGTCATGGTTGAAGGCGTTTCGACCCGATGTCGTGCATTTTCATTCCATACAGGGGCTTGGGCTGGGAATGCTGCAGGTTTGTGTGGAAGAAGGCGTGCCGTTTGTCGTGACGCTTCATGATGCCTGGTGGCTGTGTGAGCGCCAGTTCATGGTCAAGCCGAACGGTCGTTACTGTTTCCAGCGCCACATCGATCTCAAGGTCTGTCGGTCCTGTTTGCCGGGCGCCATTCACCTCGAGGTGCGGCAGGACATGATGCTTTCGATGCTGAGGGAAGCTTCGCTTCTGCTGGCTCCGAGCGAATCCCATCGCGCTCTTTATCTGGCCAACGGATTTGACCCGGCACAGGTGAAAGTAAATAAAAACGGTTTCAGTTGGCCAAAAGCGCCACGTCAGCGCCGTCAGCCAAAGACGCCGATGCGATTTGGTTTTGTTGGTGGACAGGAAGCCGTAAAGGGCTTCCCTCTGGTGCGTGAAGTGTTCGAAGGCCTTGAAAGTTCCGACTGGGAACTGGTGCTGATTGATAACACGCTCAATCTCGGATTTGCCTCAATGGATGTGTCCGGCTGGAAGGTGAAGGGTAAAATTTCCATCCAGCCTGCCTATGGGGATGCTACACGTGATGCGTTCTTTAATTCCATCGATGTGCTGCTGTTCCCTTCGCAGTGGATGGAAAGTTACGGTCTGACGGTGCGTGAAGCCCTTTCCCGGGATGTTTGGGTTATTTCCACCGCACCTGGTGGTCAGGCGGAAGATATCGTGGATGGGGTCAATGGCACGCTGATTCCTCTGGATGGTCGGCCCGAGTCCCTGCAATCGGCGGTTGAAGGAATTCTGGCGCGGGCTGATATGCTGGATGCTTATGTGAACCCGATGAAAGGTGTTTTGCCGAATTTTGAAGGTCAGGCAGAGGAACTGAAGCAGTTTCTTCAGTCTGTGGTCCATCAGGATTCCGTTTGGCGGCATGGATCAGGATCACCGTGCTGCCAATGAGTGGATGATCAGAGGCGACTGATAATGTCGAGTGAATTTACTCTCCGTTGAGGGGAGGCCAATTACATTCGACCCATGCTTGATCTTGCCGAATTCTCCAATGATCCACTGATTGCCCGCGATAGCCTGCTCATCTGGCTGAAAACGGCCTCAACTGCGGGGGAGCGGGCGAAACTGCATTACCGTCTGTGGGAAATGTGTCAGGTCTGCGGAGACGAGGCTGCTGCTCTGCGGCATCTTGATGCTGCGATGCTGCTGGACCCTGTGCAGCGACCGGACAAGCCGGACGGTGAAGCCAGACGGCGTATTGTTGTCCTGAATGTGCCGGGCTCATTTCAGGCCAATGCGCCCATTCCCATGCTGCTGGATGATAATACGGCCATTTATACAATGTGGATTGCGGGTGTGCCGGGCAAGCGGGAAGAGCTTGTGGAGACAGTGAAAAAGCTGCGGCCGGACGCGGTGCTTCTCGCGATGGGTGAGGACACCCGTCAGACGACCGCCATCCTTGAAGCGGAAGCAATTGCCAGGGATTCAGGTGTGGCAGTTCTGAATGGTGGGGGACGCATCATGCGGGTGGCTCGCTCGATGGTCCCTGAACTTCTGGCCGATATTCCGGGCCTGCTGGTGCCGTCCTGTAGCGTGGTGTGCGCGCCTTTTGACAGACTTCCGGCTTTTCCGTTGCTGGTCAGGCCGGTTTCGTCTCATGCGGGGAATAGTCTGGCGCGTATCGATGATCGCACAGCTTTTGATCGCTACACTCATGAGACCGGCGCGTCGGGGTATTATTACGCGACGCAGTTTGTCGACTATATCAGTAAAGATGATCTCTACAGAAAATACAGGGTCGTCTTTGTTGAAGGCGTGCCTTATCCGGTTCATCTGGCGATCCATAATGACTGGGCCATCTGGTATTATAACGCGAAAATGGAGCTGTTTCCTGAGAGACGAGCGGAAGAAGCGCGTTTCATGCAGGCTATTACAGAGGTTTTTTCGCCCTCGGTAATGGAGGCGCTTTATGCGATTCCGGCGCGTATCGGACTGGATTATTTCGGACTGGATTTTGGCGTCATGCAGGACGGAACGCTGGTTGTTTTTGAGATCGAGACCGCGATGATTGTGCATGACCGTGATTCTGACGATATTTTTCCGTATAAAAGCGCCTGTATCACACGGATCAGGCACGCTTTTGAAGGCATGATCGACAAGTGCGCCCATGCGGGAATAGCTGTGGGAAAAGATGGAGTCCATATCACTAACTGACCGATTAGGTGGATTTTCCTGTAATCTGCTCGACAAGATTGTAGAACAGGCGGCCTTTCAGATTGATTTGTGGTCGATTGGGGCGTGCAGGATTCTGCTTCAGGTATTCTTCAATCCAGCTCGTCTGAAAAGCGCTCTGTGCCGGAAGTGCGTCTTTCCAGTGCCTGACTGATGCAAGTCGAAAAGGATTATCCCGGAGCAGTTCGGTTTTGATAAATGGCACGCTTTTCGTTCGCAAAAGATGCCGCCAGTGCGAATGCATTACATTGGTTTTTTTTATTGATCTGGACAGGAAGCTTTTTCTGTCGCTCCAGACGGCATCTGTTCTGAGCTTTTCCATGCGGCAGGCTACCGCGAGACCAAGCTCACCGTGCCATATCAATTCTTCCCGTGTCATCTGTGTGAAATCCTGAAGAAGAACCCGCTGGACGGCTGGTGCATGGAAGCTATTGCGTTCGAAACATATAAACCAGGACTGGAGGTGAGGCAGTACATCCAGAGATTCAATAATGCCCCAGACATCGGTCTCCTTCTGTTCCATGCGTGCAAAAAGGGTCGAGAGGGGAGCGAACGGGCCAAAAACACTATCATTCACCAGCAGGACCCGGGATGCCTGTCTGGTGCAGCCCTGCAAAATCAGATCTTTCCAGGCCCCGAAATCATGACCCATATTGGGGCGGGGCCAGGGTGTTACAGAGTTGTTCTGGCAGAAATCCAGAGTGGCGGCCGGGATATCGGCGTAGCCTGACAGAGCGAGATGAACAGTGAAACCACAGGAGGTCAGTTCGGATAAGTAATAAGCAGTATGAGCGGGAATATGACCTGTCGGAGCGTATGAGGCAAAGAGGCAGATGGAGTCTGGCACGGATATGATCCTCACACGAAAATGCAAGCCTGATATGTCTGATGGCCGTTGTAAATCGTGACGTCGAAGCTACGGAATGAGCTTTTCTTTCGATTTTTTATGGCGAGTTGGGGTTTTTCGGTATTTTTTTCTGGTTTCTTTAAAATGTCCACGCTAATAACCGCCTTATTGGCCAGTGGCATTTGATGGACAGTAATGATCCATGCCGCTGGCCTTGGTAAGCATCCCAGGAGCGTGAGTGGTCCATGAGTAAAGCTTTTATTGCTGCGGTCATCCAGGATTCGATCAATTGCACAGGGGTGGCCGCAAATAAGGCTGCTGCTGATCTTATGGATGCAATTGTGAAGGAACTGAAACGGGATGGTGGTTTTACACTTCCGTCTTTCGGTACATTTACAGTCAAGAAGACCAAGGCCCGCAAGGCTCTCAACCCGCGTACGGGTGAGCCGGTCAAGGTCAAGGCTGGCAAGACTGTACGTTTCAAGGCAAGCCCGAACCTGAAAAAGGCTGTCTGAAGAAGATTCTGGTATGGCGGGCTGCGAACCGTCATGCCGCTTTCTGGCTGGGGTGGGAGGGATCGAACCTCCGTATGGCGGAATCAAAATCCGCTGCCTTACCGCTTGGCTACACCCCATAAGCAGGTCGTGCAGCCGTTCTAATCTGGCTCCACGTCTGCGTAAAGAGTGATTTTGTCTTATTTCCCGTCCTGAAAATCATTGAAACCGGCATCGCTGGCTTCGGATGTCAGGAGATTTGACGTCTCATCAGCGTCTGGCTCAGACGACAGGTTTGACGCATTGCGGAAAAGCCCCATTCTCTCCGCACGATCCAGCCCGGACTCAAGGGCGATCATCGTCAGTCCGAGATCTTCGCTCTCATCTTTTTCCCATGAGCGAAGAGCATATGTCCACAAGGCGACAACACCCTGAACCCGCAGAATCCCTTCAATACCACTGGTCTGTATGCCAGCAGCGCCAGCAATCCAGCGCATGCTGTCAACCGTGGCGGCGCCCAGAATAAGGGTGACCAGAGGATCGAAGGGCAGGGTTTTCAAAACGGAAAGCACGCCGGGACGATATTGCTGGAAAACATCGAAACGCCGCATCATCAGGTCGAAGAGCATTTCCCGTGAGGTTCCCAGTGAACCATCGTCGATCAGCGCGGAGCGGTCCGCCAGTTGCCCCAGCAGCAGCAGGATGGATGTCTTGAAGGGATAACGGCACCGAACCTCGCCAATATCCAGACCGGCATGCCGGGCGATCTCTGGCATGGATACACTGCCCCAGCCCTTGCTGGCGGCGAGGGACATCGCAGCTTCAAGCAGGGTGGAGTCGAACTGGTCGTCTTCTTCTTCCATCGGCATTGGAAAGGCTCTTGATTTCAGAGAGGGTCAGGAAGCGAGCTCGCGCGCGCGCCGGGCGGCGGCTGCGACGGCTTCGGGGATGGCGGACGGCCAGTTTGCCGGAGCGTTGAGCACGGCTAGGGCGGCGGCTGTGGTGCCTCCGGGGCTGGTCACGCGGCGGCGGAGTTCGGCGGCGTCTTCAGGACTGTGATCAAGCAATGCTCCTGCGCCGGAAACCGTCTTGCGGGCCAGTATGCGGGCGACATCAGCCGACAGACCAAGTCCGGCGGCGGCTTCTTCCAGCAATTCTGCGAGGAGAAAGACATAGGCCGGACCACTGCCGGAAATGGCTGTGACCGCATTGATCTGATCTTCTTCCGGAACCCAGACGGTTGCACCGACAGCCGAAAGAAGCCTGTCACAGAGTTTTTCCTGACGATCCGTGACATCAGGAGCCTTGTAGAGTCCCGTCATGCCTTGCCCGATGGAACAGGGGGTGTTGGGCATGGCGCGCACGATGGCAGGCGTTGCGTCCGGCGCTTTGCCGCGAAGGCAGCCGGCGATCGAACCTGCGGTCAGGCCAGCCATGACGGATACGAAGACGGCGCGGGCAGCGATATCGGGACGCAGCGTTGCGAGTTCTTCCATGACCGGGACGGCTTTCTGCGGCTTGACCGCCAGAATCACCGCCTCAGGCATGAAATCTCCAGGGATTTTCGACAATTCACGCACAGTGGTGTGCGGTGCGGCCACGCCATCACGGTGACGATCCATGACAACAGAGGGAGCAAGGCCGTTTCCGATCCAGGCTTCCAGAAGAGCCCCTCCCATCTGGCCGCATCCAACCAGAAGAAGGGGAGGGAGAGGCGCTGTCATCAGGCTTCGCCCATACAGTCGAGCATGGCGGCTTCAAGAGCTTCAGTCGGAGCCTTGCCACCCCAGAGGACGAACTGGAAAGCGGGATAAAACCGCTCGCATTCGGTGATGGCGATGTCCACCATGTCCTCAAGACTCTCCATGGAAGCGCCCGGCGCGCCGCGTAGCAGAACGGCATGGCGGAACATGGGTGTGCCGCTTTCGACATCAAGCGCGAAGTGACCGATCCAGAGCCGTTCATTAGCCAGGGCGATCAGTTCGAAAAGAGCTTTCCGCTGTGGCTCAGGTACTTTTAAATCGAAGGTGCAAGTGAAGTGCATGGCGCTGAGTTCGGCCGACCATGAGAAATACAGGCCGTAATCGCACCATTTGCCGGGTGCTTCAGCCGCCATCTCGGATGAATTGCGCCGATCAAACGCCCATTCATAGCCACAGACGATCTGTTCCATCAGATCGATCGGGTTGGAATTGGGAGTGGAGGTGGTCATCGTCAGAGCGGGCATTCTGGCCTCCCAAGCCATGAAACGCTTCCCCGTTACAGGGTGGTTTCGTCTGCGAATCAATGGCGAGCGATCACTCGACTCGCCACGTTTTTCAGCCTATGGACCCGTGCCGTTCCCGGCAAGATCGACTGTGACTGTTTTTGTGACACTCCGACCTGATTTTACCTCAGTTCGGGAAAGCAGTGCTGTCTCCGCTCCAGCCGGAACTCTGGTCATCATGGCCAGAGCCAACTGGAGCCGTGCTTGTTTCCTCAAGCTCGGCGACGCGTTTTTCCAGTGCGGTGATGCGCTGTTCGGCTTCTTCACCGGCCATGCGGGCGTTGGCGGCGAGTTCCTTCACGACCTCGAATTCCTCGCGGCGTACGACCTGTAACTGGCCGAGGACTTCGTCAACACGAGAGCGTACCAGCGCGTTGATTTCTTCCTTCACGCCGGCAAAGGCAGAGATCGCGCCACCGGCAACACCGGCTAGGTCGTCAAAAATACGCGGTCTGTCAGCCATTCCGGTGCTCCTCGGTGTGGCAGGGCTGTTCGGGCCAGCCCTGTTGTGAAGTTTTACTTATAAGCGTTGAAAGAGGATTAATCCAACCCACGCCCTCTGTCCTCTGTGCATGCTCATCGTTATAAGGCTGAATTCATGATTATCGTCACCGGCGGCGCCGGATTCATCGGATCGTGCCTGGTCGCCTCGCTCTGCGCGCGCGGACTGGACGTCGTGGTTGTCGACCGTCTGCGGGACGGAGAGAAATGGCGCAACCTGCGTCGCCATATTCCTGTCCGCGTCGTTGGGCCGGAAGACCTTGAAGGGCTTCTGAATGACGACACGCTCAAGTTTGAAGCCGTCTTTCATATGGGGGCGATCAGCACGACGACGGCCCGTGACGGCGACCTCGTCTGGCATACGAACGTTTCTCTCTCCGAGAGGCTCTGGTCATGGTGTGCGCAGCAGGGCGTCCGGTTCTTCTACGCTTCGTCCGCCGCGACCTATGGTGCGGCCGATCAGGTCGCTCTGTTCTCCGATGATCCCGCTCTCCTTCCCACGCTCGAACCCCTGAATCTCTACGGCTGGTCGAAACAGGCGTTCGATCTGAACGTGATGCGGGCTCTTGAGCAGGCCAGGGCTCGTCCTCCGCAATGGGCTGGCCTGAAGTTCTTCAATGTTTACGGCCCGAACGAATATCACAAGGGGAACATGATTTCCGTAGTCAAGGTGAAGTACGACGAGGTGCGGCTGGGTCATCCCGCCCGGCTCTTCCGTTCGGATCGCGCGGACATCGCCGACGGCCAGCAGAAGCGTGACTTCATCTGGGTTGGTGACGTGGTGAAAGTCATGCTCTGGCTGTATGACAATCCGGGCGTCAACGGACTCTTCAATTGCGGCACGGGCGAAGCCCGGACCTATCTCGATCTGGCCCATGCCGTCTGTGACGCCGCCGGTGTAAAGCGGGCCGTCGATTATATCGACATGCCGGAAAGCCTGCGCGGGCAGTATCAGTCCTTTACGCAGGCGGATATGTCGCGGCTGCGCGCTGCCGGCTATACCGCTCCCTTCACCAGTCTCGAAGATGGCGTTCTCCGGTATGTCCGGGATCATCTCTCGAAGGCGGACCCCTATCTCTGAACCCTATTCACCATCCCGTTCAGGGCTGGATATCAGGAAAGTTCCCGCATGCTGCCCGTGCTCATGTTCCCGCAGTTCGACCCGGTGCTCGTCCATCTCGGGCCGCTTGCGATCCGCTGGTATGCACTGGCCTATATCGCGGGCATCGTCATCGGTATCCAGATTCTCAAAAGGCTGGTGACCTGGCGGCCGCGTGTCGCAACTCCGGAACTGGCTGATGATTTCCTCGTCTGGGTTACGTTGGGCGTCGTGATCGGCGGTCGGATGGGCTACGTGCTGTTTTATCAGCCGGGCAGCTTTCTCGCGCACCCGGCCCAGATCTTCGCCGTCTGGCAGGGTGGCATGTCTTTCCATGGCGGCGCTATCGGCGTCATTGTGGCGATGCTGCTGTTCTGCCGCCGTTATAGGTTGAAGTTCCTGGCTTTCGCCGATCGTGTGACGACCATCGTGCCGATCGGGCTCGGCTTTGGAAGAATAGCGAACTTCATCAATGGTGAACTGTGGGGCCGCTATGCCGATCCGCGCCTGCCATGGGCGATGGTTTTTCCTGATACGGACGGCCATCCACGCCATCCGTCGCAGATTTATGAAGCCCTGACCGAAGGACTTCTGCTGTTTCTCATTCTGCTGCTCGCATCGCGCAGGCAGGAGTTGCGCGACCGACCCGGCTTTCTGGCCGGTCTGTTTCTGGTGGGGTACGGATGCGCCCGTATTTTCTGCGAGTGCTTCCGCGAGCCGGATGCGTTTCTCGGTTATTTCTCTTTTGGTGTCACCATGGGACAGATCCTGAGCATTCCCATGATTCTGGCCGGTGTGCTCCTCATGCTGCACGCCTTCCGTGCGCCGGTTTATGCGGGACTGCCCATCAGGGAACAGGAATAGCGTGTGAGCGCGCCGGGTCCGCAACGGAATGAGCAGTTGCTCCATGGGGAGGCACCGGGTGAGCGGCTGGACGCGTTCATGGGACGCGCGAATGCCGCTTATTACGCCCGGCTCGACCCGTTTGCGGATTTTGTGACAGCACCGGAAATTTCGCAGATCTTTGGCGAAGTGCTGGGTGCGTGGTGTGTGGTGGTCCTGCGCAGCCTGCCAATCCCTCCGGGTTCGCCGGTGAGGCTGGTGGAGGCTGGTCCCGGTCGCGGGACACTGATGGCGGACATGCTGCGGGTCTTTGCCCGTCTTGCGCCGGAGTGTCTGTCCGGACTGTCCGTGCATCTGATCGAGACTTCCCCGCGTCTGCGTGAGGCGCAGAAGGTCGCGTTGGCAAAATGCGCGGTGACTGTCTGCTGGCATGACGCCCTGTCCGACGTTCCGTCAGGTCCGACGATTCTGGTCGCGAATGAATTTCTCGATGCGCTGCCCATCCGGCAGTTTGTGCGAACCGGGGCAGGCTGGCAGGAGCGGTTTGTTCAGGCGGGTCAATGGAGTTTGCGGGAATGCTCGGATGTGCCGCCCGAAGTGACGACGCGTGGAGCCGGTATCGGTGATGTTGTCGAAATTTCGCCCGTTTCTGCTGGTTTTGTGCGCGACGTGGCGGACAGGCTGTGCAAAACCTCCGGTGTGGCCTTGTTTATTGATTACGGCACCGCCGCATCCTGTGTGGGAGAGTCCCTGCAGGCCCTGCGGCAGGGACGACCGGTTTCGGCGCTCGTCGAAGCCGGCACGGCGGATGTGACGGCGCATGTCGATTTTGCAGCGATGGCGCGGGCTGCGGAAGCTGCGGGGGCTGTGTGTTGTGGGCCGGTGGGACAGGGCGAACTGCTGCGGGCCCTTGGCGCCGTGCAGCGGGCCGAGGCTCTGTGCCGGAGTGCGCCTGAGCAGGCGGGAATGATCCGGTCCGGGCTGGACAGGCTGATCGGCCCGGACCGGATGGGACGTTTGTTTAAAGCTTTGACGGTAGCATCGCCGGACGTCACGGTTGTGCCGGGATTTTCGGAAAAAATAGCGGGAGAACAGCAATGAGCGCTGGGCTTGTGCCGGACTCGGTTGTGCAGAGTCCTTATCTGTCCTTTGTGCGACATGGATTTTTCACGCGCATCGGCGGGGTTTCAGAAGGGCCTTACGCCAGCCTGAACTGTTCGACCCGATCGCAGGACGACCCAGCCTCTGTGACGGAAAACCGCTGTCGTGTCGCAGGGTTTTTTGGTCTCCCGAATGAATCGCTTCTGGGAACGACGCAGGTTCATGGCGATGGGGTCATCACTGTTACCGAACCATGGAAGCCCGGCGAAGGCGCGCAGGCGGATGCGATGGTGACTGCCCGTCCTGATGTGGCGTTGGGGGTTATCACGGCGGATTGTGGACCCGTCCTGTTTGCTTCGAAGGATGGAACAATCGTGGGCGCGGCTCATGCCGGCTGGCGTGGGGCTGTTGGCGGCGTGCTGGAGGCGACGGTAAGCGCGATGGCGGCGCTCGGCGCGTCGGCGCAGGAAATCGTGGCGGTCGTCGGTCCCTGTATTGCACAGGTGAGTTATGAAGTCGGGCCTGACATGCGTGATGCGGCGCTGGCGGCGGATGCCCAGGCTGAAACGTTTTTCGTGA
The DNA here is from genome assembly GCF_002005445.1 of Acetobacter aceti. Lineage (NCBI taxonomy): Bacteria > Pseudomonadati > Pseudomonadota > Alphaproteobacteria > Acetobacterales > Acetobacteraceae > Acetobacter > Acetobacter aceti. The sequence continues at coordinate 2,746,890 of NZ_CP014692.1, read as the reverse complement.
CGGGTCAGAGGGAAGGGTATTTTCACTTCGACCTGGCCGGGTATTGCGTGGATCGCCTGCGCCGCGCGGGGGTGACAGCCGTGGCGTCCGTGGGGCTGGACACGCTTGGGGACGAGCGACGTTTCTTCAGTCATCGACGGCGCACTCTGGCGGGAGGCGGTCCGATCGGGCACCAGATATCGGTGATTGCAGCAGGAAGTGGAACGGAACAGGGCTGATGAAACGGATTTTTTCGACACTTCTTCCGCTTTCGGTGACCTGTCTGCTAACCGGCTGTCTCTCGGTGCCTCACCCATTCGCTCATAACGGGCAGGGCGCGAAAGGGGGCATGGCAACGGCTCCGACATCCCGTCTCGATATTCCCTTGCCCGCGGACAGGACACTCAGTCCTGAGGGTGAAAAACTCTGGGCCGCGGAGGTGACGCAGGCGCTTCTCGACCAGTCGATCCCAGCCATGGCGCAGCCTGTCCGGCGGGGGGACTGGTGGGTGAAGCTGCATACCGAGCAGCGTGGCGACGTCGTTGTGCCTCTCTATTCCCTGATGACGCCTCAGGGCGCTGTTCGGGCGACACAGGAAGGGCCGGGTATTCCGGCTGCGACATGGGCGGCGGCTGATCCGCTGGTGCTGCGCGGAGCGGCACAGCAGGGAGGCGGGCAGATTGTCAGCATTCTCACCGGTGTCATGGCGGAGGATATGGAAGAGGACCCGAAGAGTCTGAAGCACCGGGGTGCACGGATTTTCTTCCAGGGTGTGAGCGGCGCGCCGGGTGATGGAAATATTTCACTGGCGCGTGCTTTTGTGGTGTCATTCAAAGGTATGAAAGATTCGGTGCAGACATCGCGGACCGATGCGGACTTTACTGTGGCGACGACTGTCCATCTGACGGATGGACCAGCCGGCTCACGTGATCATCCGCAGCAGAATATCCGGATCGACTGGCGTGTGACTGACAAGGATAACAAGGAAGTCGGCATCGCCACGCAGCTTCACGATATTCCGGCCCACTCCATGGATGGTATGTGGGGAGATATCGCCATGGCGGCCGCGGAAGAGGCGGTCGGCGCGGTCGAGGAAATGATCACGCGCTATTCAAGCCGGGATGCGCAGCCGATACCGAAGCCCAAAGCAGCGGAAAAAAGCAGATAGAAGTCCATTTCAGAAAAAACTCCAGCAAGGAAAGTGAAACACGCATGTCAGTCAGAATAGACAGAGTTGTCACGCGGGGCGGTGACAAGGGGCAGACTTCACTCGGAGATGGAACGCGGCTGAGCAAGGCGGCGCTCCATGTCGAGGCGATCGGTGTGCTGGATGAGGCCAATACCGCTGTTGGCGCCTTGCGGAGCCATGTGTCCGATGCCGCCCTGTCAAAGCGGTTGATGGCTGTTCAGAACCTGTTGTTCGATATGGGCGGGGATCTCTGCATGCCTGATGGCAGCAGGCACGCTAAACGTCTGACGGACAGCGTCATCGCACCGCTGGAAGCCGAGATTGAAAGAGTGCGTGCGCTTCAGGCGCCTCTGACCAGCTTTGTCCTGCCTGGTGGCTCGGTGCCCGCCGCCTGGGCGCATATTGCCCGTACGGCAGTCAGGAAGGCGGAACGGGCAGTTGTAGCGCTTTCTGAACAAACAACGATCAATCCTGTTCTTGTTCCATTATTGAACAGACTTTCAGATTACTTTTTTGTTCTTGGACGTCATCTCAATGATGATGGCAGGCAGGATGTGCTCTGGCAGCCCGGAGCGTCTTTGTTTGCTGAGCCGCTCTGATTGCATGGTTTCTGGTTGTTTGTATCTGGTTGTTACTGAATTTCTCGTCTGACGAACATGAACGCTTTCATGACAAAAAGAATATCTGCTGGTTTCTTGTAGTAGTGAAAGCTTCGTGCTACCTGTCAGTTCAATCTCGTAAAAGATGATTGTCGGCTGGGCTCTGTCCGGCGAAATCCCACAGATCATGGCGACAGTCAGAGTGACATCTGGTGATCCGTCACGTCAGCGGTTTCTGTTTTTACAGAGCTGGTTTTGCTGGCGGCCGGAATGACTGAAATTTGAAAGAATACTGGTGGATAGTGGATTATTGAAAAGGTCCTCTCAGGCCGACTTCCTGGAGGACAACCGTACTGATCATGATGCTGATGAAGCGGCACTGCGGGCATTGAACCGTATGGGGTCTCACAAGGCGAACCCAGGCGTCTCAGGCAGTAATGCGCCGCGGCAGAATGACCAGCAGCTTCGGCTCCAGCCTCGTGCCGGGCAGGATGCAGCAGGACAGTTTCGCAAGCGTCGCTTTGTGCGCGATGGAGATGTGCAGGTTGAGCACAATCCGTTTTCGCGACCTGCTGCACGCACGGCGCCAGCCCATTCGGGTGACAGCGAGACGAAACTCAACAATCGTGCATTTGAAGCCGAACGGCGCGCACGTGGTGATGCTGAGCGTCAGGTGCAGGAACTCGAAACGCATCAGCGTTCTCTCGAGACCCGATTGGGGCATGCGCAGGTTCTGGTTGCAGAGCTGAAGCAGAGTCTCGAGGCGCGTGAGACGGAACTGGCCACGCTGAGAAAGGAACTGGCTGGAGAGCAGTTGATGCTGAAGCAGGCGCATGCCGAAATCAGCAATCTGCGTCAGCAGGTTCGCGCTATGTCGTCGAAAAAAACTGCGATTCAGGTTGAGGCGGAAGGAGATGAAGAAGGGCAGAAGCCTGTGAAGTGGTGGAAAGACTGACCACCACTTCTTCTTCGGTTCACAGGAAAGACCGACTGGGATTGCTGCGTGCGATTGTCGTGCTCTCCTGTGCCTGCGTGATCGCCGTTCTGCTGGTGCCAGATCTGATTTCAGGTTTTTTGATCCTGCTTCAGAGTATTATGGAAGCGTTGTTTCTGCCTTTTCGGCTGCTGTTCAATCTTGCCGTGTGGCTGACAACGGGACGACAGATCAGTGATGCTGTCACCAGTGTAGGGCATGCCATTCCGCCCCGTCATTTTTCCAGCGTTCTGTATCATAATTATGGACCGGCAATGCTGGTGGTTGTCGGGTTACTGTTGCTTGTTCTGGCAACTGGTCGCCGGGAACCATGGCTTTTCTGGCCGTGCTTTCTGCTGCATGCACTGGCAGCTTTTATGGCAGGATTTCCTGCAGCTGTTCTTTTGCTGCTCGCCCTGATTGCGGAAATTTCCATGTTTTGGGAGGTCCGGCGCTGAAAAGATTGTTTGGGAAGATTTCCAGAGAATTTTTCTTTAAATGATGTAGGAATTTTCGCAAAGCAAACCATCGGGAAATCTTGTGATTAATACTCGATTATCCAATAAAATAAATTCTTTCTGATCGTTTCTCATATTTGTTGCATGTGGTTTCAATGTCGGATGAGACGTTTCGTCTTACGCGTGATGCGGGCCATGCGCCCTCTTTGCTCGGGTGCCCACATTCAGAGTTTGAATCCTGTGTTCTCCTGTCTTGAAAACCCGACATATCGAATTACCAAAAGAGCGCTGGATATGAAACGGACAAGTGTAATCTGCGAGAGGCATGAATTGATAAAACATATCTGGAGGCAATAAACTTTCTTGTTTTAAGTCGTGAGATGGCCCTGTCAGCAGGGGTGGTTTTGACAGCTTTGGCGTTGGTTTCGTGCCATCGTCATGAATGATTTTACGAGAATTTTATGCAAACATCTCGAAAACATATTTTATTAGATATTTATACAGGTAATGATCGCCCATGTTTTGACGTAAAAATAGCAGAATCTGTAAGAAGCCTCGAAGAGGAATGCTGATGGTGTTGTATGAATGTAAAGACATTGTGAGTAAAAGAAGAATTATTTGAAAAATTGACGGGTCGTCATCGAAGAATTTCGGGATAGATGCGCGGCATGATCAGATATCAAAAATCACAGTATCTGAAAAATTCTCCCGAAACCGTACTGCCTTCGGGAGAAGTGTCATGTTTCACTGCTCTCAGTGTTTATGAGCCTGACGTTTGCCGCGATACACTCCGGGATGACCTTTGTGGCCTTTCAGAGCTTCGGCTGCTTCGAGATGAGCCTGCGCTGTTTTCTGGAAATCAGTAGCAAAGCTTTTCAGATCAGCGTCTGATGTCGTGGTTGCCTCGTGGTCTGCGAGTTTTACCGCGTTGCTGTGGGTTTCGATGGTATTGGCGATGTAGCCCTTATCGAACTTAGCGTCTCTGACACCACCAAGTGTTGTAATGATTTTCTGATCATCAGCATTGGGCTCGGTCGGCAGGGTGATGCCGTGCGCGGACGCAATGGTGGTCAGACGGTCTTCGGCGCTTGTATGTTCACTGATCGCATGCTGCGCGTAATTCTTCACACCGGCTGTGCCCGCGTTGGTCAGAGCGATCTTTCCAAGCGCGACTTCCGTGAGGTTGGATTCCGCCACAGTCTGCACGAATGTGGTGTCTGCCGCGGAAAGGGAAGACGGCGTCGGCGGAGCTGGCGGAGGCGACGCCGAACATGCGGCGAGGCCGCCAAGGGCTGCAACGGCAGTTATTTTTTTGATGATATTCATGACTTTACTCTTTTGTTACGGGTTTCCCCGATGGCGGAGCCGGGGCTGTCAGAGGCTTGTTTCTTGCGGGTTCTTCTTCTCGCGGTTACCACGGCGCTCATGATTTGAATAATCATGGAAATTGTAGCGGGCGGGAAGCCAAACGCACGATGAGCCATCTGGTTCATCAGGGTGTTCGGGAAAGGACTGACATGACCATAGCGCGCATGTGGTGCACAACCGCTGCCTTCATGGCGGCGATGGCCGTCGTCATGGGAGCTGTTGCTGCCCATCTCCCGATTGAACGGTTCGGACTGCCGGAAGGACGCGAGATCGTCCACGAGGCCGTGCAGATGCAGATGTGGCACGCACTGGCTCTGCTGGCATTGGGTATGGGGCTGCGCGCTCCTTCACGCCTGCAAATACTCGCCGGTTGCATGATGCTGCCCGGTGCGATGCTCTTCTGTGGTGCGCTCTATGTGACGGCCTTCTCCGGCCATCATCTCGGGAGCGTGGCTCCGACGGGTGGTTCCCTTCTGATCCTTTCATGGGTTTTACTTGGCGTAGGATTTCTGGTTCGTCATGACTGATGATGTTTCTGTTGGCAGCGTCTATGTCGTCGCTCCGGGTTTCGAGAGTGTTCTGGAAAATGAACTGGAACGACTGGGGGTGACGCCCGCTTTCTGGCATGGGCGTCTGGCGGTCTGCGAAGCGCCTCCTGTGGACAGTATATGGGCGCTTGATGTCTGGACAACTCCTGAAATTCACACGATTGTTTCGATTGGTGAGGCAGCGCGCCTGCTGAAGAGCCGTCAGCGAAACTGGTCGCTGGCGCCTGTGGAGTTCTTCCGCCGTGCTGCGCTGATTGTCGACAAGCTGCCTCCCGTCAAAGCGTCGCCATTAGTCTTTCCGCAGACGGCTCCGACAAGTCCGTTGGGTGCATGGACGTTGCTGGCATCCGACAGAATTCTGTTTTCTCAAAGCAAGACCAGTCCTTTTCCGATGGGCGAGGTGAAGTTTGTCGAAGATCGGGAAGGGCCGCCATCAAGGGCCTATCTGAAGCTATGGGAAGCCTGCACCCGGCTGGGACGCTGGCCCGAACCGGGGGAAACCTGTCTGGATCTGGGGGCGACGCCGGGCGGCTGGACCTGGGCCATTGCGAAACTGGGGGCCAGTGTTACGGCTATCGACCGGGCGCCACTTTCTCCTGCCGTGGCCGCCATGTCAGGCGTGAGCTTTCGACAGGAGAGCGCCTTTGGTCTGGAACCGCGCAATGAAGAGCGTGTGGACTGGCTGTTTTCGGATGTGATTGCTTATCCCGACCGTCTTTTGACGTTGGTCAGAAGATGGATTGAAGCCGGACGGGCAGCCCGGATCGTCATGAGCGTGAAGTTTCAGGGGGAGACCGATTTTGCCATTCTGGATCAGTTCGCGGCTATTCCCGGCGCCCGTCTTGCGCATCTGTTTCACAATAAGCATGAAGTGACGTTTTTCTGGTCTGAAACCGGAATTTTCTGAAATTTGCATTCTGTTGTTGCGAATGTCTTTTGTGACAGCGAAAAGACGACATCACGGATCCACTTGAGGGGAAGGAGATGTGATGCGTTTTTGGAAAAAAGTGTTGTACCTGACGTGCTGTGTCGCGATGGCAGGTGTGATGTCCGATGCTGCGATGGCCCGGACGATGACGGCGGCTCCCACTGTAGGGAGTGAGCCGGTGCATCCGGTTGTGGTGCCGTATCCGGCACCCGAAATGGCGACGGCCCAGCTACAGGCGGCTCTTGCTCGCGCCAAGGTGAGTGGCAAACCGGTCTTGCTGGATTTCGGTGGTAACTGGTCACCTGACTGCTGGGCCCTGTCGGGTGTGCTGGCGGTTCCGGCGGTCTCGGCATGGATTGCCCAGAATTTTGAAGTGGTCCTGATCAATGTTTCACGCCGCACCACAAATATGGATCTCGGCAGAAATTATGGTGTCGAGATCAGCGGAATGCCCTCTGTTCTGATCGTTTCTGCCGATGGAAAGCTGCTGAATGCAAACAATGTTGAGGCTTTATCCGTTGCCAGCAAGATGACGCCACAGGCGGTTGTCGATCAGTTGGCTGCCTGGGGAAAACTGAACTGAATTCATTTCAGAAAATAAATTTCACAAGTGCTATTTTATTTTATCAGTTTTGAACCGAAACGCTCCTGTGTCCGGCTGGTCCTGCTTGGAGCGTCATTCATAACCGTGCCGGATGCGGTCATTTCGGACGCTATTTCAACTGGACAGCCTGTCCCGGGTAGAAACCTGCGGGGTCTATTCCGGATATACAGGAATTGGAACATATTTCGGGTGAGGGAGAACGGTCCCTGTATCCCGTCTTACAAAAAGCATGATCCTGAACTGAAACAGGCCGGAGGAATTACCCTCCGGTCTGTTTTTTTATTGCTCAGGCAGATTTCAGCTGAGCTTCGGCAAACTCATAGTTGGCGAGTTTGTCGAGGTAGTTGGTGATGTAGTCAGGACGACGGTTACGGAAGTCGAGGTAGTAGGCGTGTTCCCACACATCCAGACCAAGGAGCGCCGTGCCCTGACCTTCGGCCAGCGGGTTGCTGCCGTTGGCTGTCTTGGTGACAGCCAGCTTGCCGTCCTTGCCCAGAACCAGCCATGCCCAGCCTGATCCGAACTGGGTGGTCGCAGCCTTTTTGAACTCTTCCTTGAAGTCCGCGACGCTGCCCAGATCTTCCTTGATCTTGGCTTCGAGGGCCGGCGGGATTGCACCACCGTTGGAAGACAGGTTCTGCCAGAAAAGAATGTGGTTCCAATGCTGACCGGCATTGTTGAACACGGGAGCCTGGGCAGCGTCACCTTTGACGGCGAGAATGATCTCGTCGAGGGACTTGCCCTGAAGCTCGGGCTTTGCTTCGACAAAATTGTTCAGGGCCGTCACATAGGCCTGATGATGCTTGTCGTGATGAAGTTCCAGCGTCTCCTGGCACATGCCTTTGGCGGCAAGGGCATTATAGGAGTAAGGGAGGGCAGGCAGTTCAAATGCCATGATGATGGTCTCCTTGGATTGCAATCACGAATACAGGGCGAAACGACGCCGCCCTCAACAGCTATGGTCCACCCGGAAAAGCGTCAAGGGACGCTTGCGTGATAAAGGACTGGCAGCTTCCTGAAAGGTCCAACGCAGACATGGCGGAAAGAGATCCATTAAAAATGGAAAAGCCTGACTGTGAATCGACAGCACGTTTATGTGATCCGGACCGGTTCTTCTGTGCGATGTTCCTGCCGCAGACGGTGAGAGCGGCTGCTTTCACGCTCATCGCGCTGAACTGTGAACTGTCGAAAGCCCTTGTCCTGCCGGTTTCGGGCACAGTGACTGGGCCGATGGCGGGGCTGATTCGCCTCCAGTGGTGGCGGGAGGTGATCGAGAATCCGGAACAGGGACGGCAGTCGCGTCACGAGATCGCTCTGGCGCTGGCAGAACTGCTGGAGAGAGGAGTTGTCCTCAAGGACAACCTGCTCACGCTGATCGACGCAAGAGAAGCTGAACTCTGCCGTCTTCCGGACTGGATAACGTGGCGCTCGGCCATGCTGGACGGCGCAGGCATGATGCAGCGTATGGTGGCTGGCCTGCTGGGGGTCGAGGATGACGCGACACTGACGTGCGTGACCCGTGCCGGCGCGGCGTTCGGCACCGGTCTTCTGTTGCGGTATCTGCCTCAGGTGCTGCTCAGTGGACGTATGCCATTGCCAGAAGAGACGTTCACGGACGTCGGCCTCTCTGTTCATGATGACGGCGAGGCATTGCTGAAAAGTGGAGCTCTGGCGACGATTGTGGATATTCTGAAACGGGAAGGGGAGGCGTTTCTGCCGGACCGTCAGGATATCCGTCGCGCCGGACTCGCTATGCTGCCGGCTGTTCTGGCGCGCAGGGATCTGGCCCGCCCCCCCGTCACAACCGGCACGGCGCGTGGAATTGGCGACCGATTGGCTGTGATGGCGCTCGGCGTCAGAGGACGGTAGCCCTCTGACGGTTTTCTTCCTAGAGCAATTCCACTGAACTCTGGCTCAGTGGAATTGCCCTAATTCATTGTTTATCGAGCATATTCACCAGTTCGAATGTGTCCATTCAAACTGGATATGCTCTAGCGATCGTTGGCGACGATTTTTTCCATGACCCGGATGAGTGAAGAGTAATCCTCATTCGGGGACAGGCGGCGGGTCAGGGAGAGCTGTTGTGTGGCGGCTGCCAGAGTCGGCACTGGGACAGCCTCACGGGCCGCCGCATCCAGAAGCAGGCGCATATCCTTCTGCATGAGACGCGCCGGGAACTGTGGTGCGAAATTGCCGTCTTTTGCCGCTTTCAGCTTGCGTTTGTGGTGAGGCGAAATCACCGCGACCTGATCGAGCGCGTCGAACAGCATGGAGCGGTCCAGTCCGGCGGACAGACCATAAGCTACCGATTCGGCCAGCGTCGTCAGGCCCGCGCCCATGATTCCATTGATCACCAGTTTCAGGCGTGCGCCGCTTCCAGATGGGCCTGCATGGATTGTGAGCTTGCCTATGGCGTCAAGAATGGGCGCGGCTCTGGCGACATCCGCTTTATCCCCTCCGACGAGGATCACGAGGCTGGCGGAATCGGCTTCAGGCGTGCTGCCCGAAACGGGAGCGTCAAGCACGACGATGCCGTGTTTCTGGCCCGCTTCATACAGGGTCGCGGTCGCTTCCGGTGACACGGATGACGTGTTGATGAGCACGGAACCGTTGGTCATGCCCGCCAGTGCGCCATTCTCGCCATACAGGGAGGCCGCAAGGGCTTCATCATCAGGCACGCACACGACAACCGTGTCAGCCTGTCTGGCAAGGGCCAGCGGTGTCGGGAATATGGGGACGGAAGGAGAAGAGGATCGGCCGGAGGGTGTGTAGGCGCTGACCGTATACCCGGCGGCGATGAGGTGAGCGCCCATCCGGCTGGCCATGGCGCCAAAACCGACGAAACCGATTCGAGGTGTGTTTTTCGGAGAGAGAATCTGCATGAGGCTGGTCCCTGTCTGTCTCTGTTCTGATCTGTCTGCTGATGGAATGCCTGAACGATAAGACGGTTTTCTGGAAATCACTATCTGCGGACCAGCCGGGCGGGTGGTGTATGGGGCGGTAGTGGCAAGGGTAAGGTGATTCTGTCGGTTCAAAGGCTGTTTCGGAATAACGCATTGACAATGAAACAGGCTGTTTTTCTCGGGAATGTTTTTAAATAATGCGTTTTATCAGATGCTTTTCTTGAAAAACTGTCCGAGGAATTTCTGGTGTTTTATAGACCGTTTCCCGTGATGAGTCGGTGCTTCGAGAGGATTGGTCGCATCTGCGGTGATATGAAATGCAGTCAGGCAGGATGAGGTTGGAAGCCGGAACAGACTGGGCTGCTCCGGTGGGAAAGTCACGTCAGGGTTCAGATCGGTGCGTCGATTTCCTGCCGGATAGCGCCGATGAGTTTTCGAAAAGAAGGCTGACTGACGTGGCCGGTTTCCAGATTGTGACGCGAGAGCAGGAGGCTGTTGGCGATCCTGAGGCCGTCCGGCATGCTGGAAATCTTGCCGTTCTGAAAACTGACGCGCGAGAACGGCACACCGCAGGCGGCAAGCGTCGCGTTGTGGGCGAGGGCACCCAGCGTCAGGACAACGCGCAGATTGGGGAGTGTCTGCAACTCGGTGCGGAGAAAATGGTTACAGGCCACCACATCTGACGGCAAAGGCAGATCTGAACGTGGAGGAGACTGGAGAACGCTGATAAAGCGGGTTTTGGAGGGGGACAGTGTGGTGTTGTCACCTGCATGCGCATCAGACGAGACAAATCCGAATTCGCTCAGTGCTTCATAGAAGACGGCTTCGGTCTCAGTATCGAAAAGCGCTGGAGTGTCACTGTTTCCGGGATGGACAAACGCAGGGGCCACAATCAGCAGGCTGGCGTCGCCAGGGCCGAAGGGAAGATATTCGTTAAGCTGCCCAGCACTGGAACAGGACATGGCAAAGCGCGGACAAACCGCGCTGTTATCCATGAAATCCATCGTGCCTGAAAGATCGGTGGCAGATGAGGTAACGACTCCCATAAAGTAATGTGCTCCTGAACACGGCCTGACACCCCACCGGGGAGGAAGCGGGTGGGGTGTCAGGAAGAGGGTGGTGGGCCAGCCTTTATTCAGGCTCGCTCAACTGATCCGCCGGATGGCGAATCGGGGTCTGACGAGGCCGGGGTTCCGCTGGTCGGCGAGTGATTTCTTCCGCAATGTCCGCCAGATCGACGAACTGGTCAGCCTGTCGGCGGAGATCGTCGCCAATGAGAGGGGGCGATGAGCGCATGGAGGAAACGACAGTGACACGCACGCCCTGCCGCTGCACGGCTTCAACAACGCGACGGAAATCCGAATCGCCGGTAAACAGGATGGCGTGGTCGATACGGGGAGCGGCCTCCATCATGTCTACGGCGATTTCAATATCCATGTTGCCTTTGATGCGGCGGCGACCGCTCTGGTCGGTGTATTCACGTGCTGTTTTCGTGACCAGAAAATAACCGTTGTAAGACAGCCAGTCAGTCAACGGCTTGATGGGAGAATATTCTTCAGTATCAAGAATCGCCGCATAGTAATGCGCCCTGAGGAGGTGGCATCTCCGTGCGAAAAAATCGAGCATTTTACGGTAATCGACGTCGAAACCAAGGCCGCGGGACGCTGAGTAAAGGCTTGATCCATCAATGAAGAGGCTGGTTCGTTCAGTGTTATGAATAATCATTAAGTTTGTATTCCTTTAATGCTACCGACTGTATGGTGGATAGGTTAAGACTTGGTTATGTGTCGCCGGAGTCCTGTTCGATCTTTTCACAGGAGAGTCGGGACATGTTTTAAAGTCTGGAGGGTTAAAGTGGTGAGGGTTGTGATAGCCATTGGTGCGAACCTTGCCGGTTATGATCCCGTGGACGGAAAAGCATTGCCTCCGGCCGCAACCTGCGACGCGGCTGTGGAGGCTTTGCGCGACCTTGCCGGACTGAGTGTGGATGCTGTGTCCCCATGGTACGAGAGCGAGCCTGTACCGCCCTCCGGTCAGCCTCCCTACATAAATGGCGTCGTGGTGGGCAAGTCTTCTCTTTCGCCGGAGGGGCTGCTTGAGGCATTGCACGGCATTGAGGCCGCATTCGGGCGCGTGCGGAGTGTTGCGAACGCAGCCCGCACTCTGGATCTGGATCTGATCGACATGGGTGCATTGGTCAGGGCGGATGTGGCGCCCCTGCTGCCGCATCCCCGTGCAGGGGAAAGGGCCTTTGTGCTCCTGCCCCTGCGTGATGTTCTGCCCGACTGGCGGGAGCCGGGCACGGGGCGGACGTTGCAATCGCTGCTGGATGCGCTGCCGCCTCAGGTGATCCGGAAGCTGGAGCCGGAGAGGTTCTGACGAAGGCTTCCCTTGTCACCGGGATGATGGTAGAAAATATCTTTAACAAAATTTCCGGAGGTCCGCCCCATGGCGCGCGTCACAGTCGAGGATTGCGTCGAGAAGGTGCCGAACCGCTTTGAACTGGTTCTGCTTGCCGCTCAGCGCGCACGTAACCTGTCCCGCGGCGAGGAACTGACAGTCGATCGCGATAACGACAAGAATCCTGTTGTCGCGCTTCGTGAGATCGCCGAGGAAACCGTTCAGCTCGAACCGCTGCGCAGTGATCTTGTCCGTTCGCTCGCGCGTGCTCCCGAGCCTGAGCCAGCCGATGAAGAAGTCATGGATCTCATCCCGACCGAACAGAACATCTTCGGTCTTCAGGAAAGTTCTGCCGAAGAAGAGGTTACAGACCTCTCTCCTGAAGAAATGAAAGCTGCCTTCGAAGCAGAAATGTCAGGCCGCGGCAAACGCTGATCCGGCTCTGATACTACCGCCGGGCGCTCCTTTCCGGAGCGTCTGACGGGGACTGAACCTCCTCCGGTCAATGATGGAGATTTTCGTTATCCCCGCGCTCGCCTCCGCCTTCTCCCTATCAGACTGTAACCTGTCCGGTGGAGAGGTATGAAGGTGGAACAGGAACAGCACCTCATGCTCTCCCGAAGTCGAGGCGTGCCTCCTTCGGAAAATGATGAAATCGTCGAAGTTTCCGCCGATCGTCTGATCAAGCGTATCCTTCGTTATAATCCGGACGCCGATGTCGCGCTCGTCCAGAAGGCTTTCGAGGTTGCGCGTAACGCCCATGAGGGCCAGTTGCGCGACGCCGGCGATCCCTACATCACGCATCCGCTCTCTGTCGCGATGATCCTCGCGCGGTTCCGGATGGACGTGCCGTCCATCGCCACCGCTCTTCTGCACGATACGATCGAGGATACCGGCGTCACGGTCGAGACGCTGCGGGACCAGTTCGGCCCCACGATCGCGGAACTGGTCGATGGCGTCACCAAGCTGACCCGTCTGGAACTTCAGTCCGACCGCACCAAGCAGGCCGAGAATTTCCGCAAGCTCGTGCTGGCGATGTCGAAAGACATCCGCGTACTGATCGTCAAGCTGGCAGACCGTCTGCATAACATGCGCACCCTGCATTTTGTGCAGCGTGAGGACCGCAGACACCGCATCGCTCGTGAGACGATGGATATCTATGCGCCGCTCGCCGGTCGTATCGGTATGGATCGGGTCAAGACCGAGCTTCAGAATCTGGCCTTTGCGCAACTGGAGCCGGAAGCCGACGCCACCATCCGCGCCCGCCTGAATTATCTGCGCGGCCAGGGCGCTGACATCATTGAGGACGTCAAACGCGAGCTGATCCGCCTGTGTCGCGAATCAGGGCTTGAAAGCGTCGATGTGAAAGGGCGTGAAAAATCGCCCTATTCGATCTGGGAGAAGATGCAGCGCCGTAACGTGGCGTTCGAGCAGCTCTCCGACATCATGGCGTTCCGCCTTATCGTGGAGTCCCGGGAAGAGTGTTACGCCGCGCTGGGCGCCATTCACGGCGCGTTTCCGATGATCGCCGGGCGGTTCAAGGACTATATCTCCACCCCGAAGGCCAACGGTTACCAGAGCCTTCATACGGGCGTGACGCTGCGTCATCCGCGTAACCAGAAAATTGAAGTCCAGATCCGTACCGAGGAAATGAACGACATCGCCGAGAACGGCGTGGCGGCGCACTGGGCCTACAAGCAGCTTCCGACCGGTGCGGTTTCCGAAGACGCGACAAAGCAGATGAAGCGCCCGCGCTGGGTGCAGGATCTGCTCGAAATTCTGGAAGATTCCTCGGCTCCGGACGAATTTCTCGAAAACACCAAGCTGGAGCTCTATCAGGATCAGGTCTTCTGCTTTACGCCGAAAGGCCAGCTGATTCCGCTGCCCGCAGGCGCGACGCCAGTCGACTTCGCGTATGCTGTCCACAGTCAGGTGGGCGATTCGTGTGTTGGCGCGAAGGTGAACGGGCGACTGGTGCCGCTGCGTTACGAGCTTCAGAACGGCGATCAGGTCGAGATCATGACTGCCCGTGGCGGCGCGCCGTCGCCGTCATGGGAACGGTTTGTCGTCACCGGCAAGGCCCGCGCCCGCATCCGCCGATATGTGGCGCAGCAGCAACGTCAGGTCTCGCTCGACTCCGGCAAGGCGACCCTGGCCAAGGCGTTCCGTCAGGAAGGCGTGGACGGTTCGGAAAAGGTGCTGGAGACGCTGCTCAAGGAACTGAAGCAGGGGTCTGTCGAAGACCTGTATGTCGCGGTCGGCACCAACAGCATCGGCCCGCGTGACGTTGTGCATGCGGCCTATCCGGAACTCCGCCGCACCACCCGTGGTCCCCGTATGGTGCCCAGTCTCGTGGCCCGTGCGTCCATGCCGAAGCCAAAGACGGGCGGGGCCGGACTGGCGCCGCTGGTGGGGCTTGGCGCCGGGATCGCCGTGCATTTCGCGGGTTGCTGTCATCCGCTGCCGGGAGACCGGATCGTGGGTGTGGTGGCCAGCGGCAAGGGGGTCACCATCCATACGGCGGCCTGCCAGACGCTCGAATCCTTCGCCGCCACACCGGAGCGCTTTCTGGATGTGGACTGGGATTACGAAGCGCTCGGGCGCGTTGGGAAGGCCGGCAGCGAGCCGTTTGTCGGTCGCGTCACGGTGATCGCGGCGAATGAACCGACCACGCTGGCGACGATCACCAATGGTGTATCCCGACAGGATGGCTCAATCGTCAATCTCAAGATCGTGCATCGCCAGCTCGATTTCATGGAAGTGCTGGTGGATGTGGAAGTGCGCGATCTGCGGCACCTGTCGAGTGTGATCGGGGGACTTCGTTCCGTCGAGGGAATCTCGCAGGTCGAGCGGGCGCGGTCATGAGGGCGAGTCTGATCCGGAATGTTCCGGCATGATCATCGGCACCGGCATGGATCTCTGCGACATGCGCAGGATCGAGAAATCCATCGAACGCTTTGGCGCCCGTTTTCTGGAGCGGGTTTTTACGGAAACCGAACGGACGCGGGCAGAGCGTCGGGTCGGGCAGGCCCGGATTGGCGCCTACGCAAAGCGGTGGGCGGCGAAGGAAGCGTGCGCCAAGGCGCTTGGGACAGGGTTCGCAGCAGGCGTGTTCCATAGCTGTATCGGTGTGGGCAATCTGCCGTCGGGGCAGCCCGTGCTGACCTTGACCGGAGGGGCCGCCACGCGGCTGGCTGATATGGTTCCGGCGGGGATGGTGGGCCATCTCCATTTGTCCATGACGGATGACACACCCTACGCTCTGGCGCAGGTCATGATCGAGGCGTTGCCGCGCCTCTGAGCGCCCGCGTTTGATCCCGACGCTTGACAGGGGCGCATCGCCTCGGCTTCATCCGCCGTTCCCCTGGCGTGGGGTACGGACAGCCTTGCGTTTGTGACGAGGCTCAGGCGGAAACAGGGGACGGAATGAAGCCGAAGGACGAGAGCGTAACGACACAGGGACATGGGTCTGCCCGGAAAGGGGAGAGTCTGTTTGATTTCGTGCGCTGGCTTGCAAGTGTCATTCTGCTGGTTCTGGTGGTGCGCACATTCCTCTATGAACCATTCAATATTCCGTCCGGCTCGATGATCCCGACGCTTCAGGTTGGCGACTATCTGTGGGTTTCCAAATACAGCTACGGCTATTCGAAATATTCCTTCCCCCTCTCGCCCAACCTGTTTGAGGGCCGTGTCTGGGGTGCCGAACCACATCGTGGCGATGTGGCGGTTTTCCGGTTCACCAAGAATCCGTCGATTGATTACGTGAAACGGATTGTGGGGCTGCCGGGCGATCATATCCAGATGCGTGACGGGCAGCTCTATCTGAACGGGACAGCCGTGATCTGTGCGCCTGAAGGCGAGTACGCCGAGCAGGACGAGTATCACATGGGCCGGGAAGGGCATCTCTGCCGGGAAACCCTGCCGGGAAGCGGTGGATCATCTCCAGTCGAGCATCAGGTTCTGCGCTTTCCGGAAGACGGGCAGCGCAATGACACGCCTGATTATGTGGTCCCGCCCGGGTATTTCTTTGCGATGGGCGATAATCGTGACCATAGCGCCGACAGCCGGTTCATGGGGGATGCTGATCAGGATCTGGGTTTTGTGCCCATGGAGAATCTTGTCGGCCGGGCAGGTATGATCTTCTTCTCTGTGGATATGACGCACCCGATCTGGCAATTCTGGGCATGGCCGACGGAAATCCGGTGGTCCCGGCTTTTCCATGTCGTGCACTGATCGACAGTGACGAACGGGGATCCTGTGGAACAGACCGTACTCGACAGCCTGCAGAATCGGATTGGCTATCGTTTCACCAGAACGAAGCTGCTGGGCGAAGCGTTGACGCACCGGTCTGCGGCGCATCAGCGGCGTACGGGGAAGCGTCAGACCAAAGGGGCGGGCTCCAACGAGCGGCTGGAGTTCATAGGCGACCGCGTGCTCGGGCTGCTGATGGCGGAATGGCTGCTGGAACGCTATCCTGATGAGCAGGAGGGCGCGCTGGGTTCGCGCCACGCCCATCTGGTGTCGCGCAACGCTCTGGCGCAGGTCGCGCAGGAACTTGGACTGCCCGAAGCTCTGGATGTCGCCGAGCACGAGGACAAGGCAGGGATTCGCAGCACGGCGAACGTGCTGGCCGACGCGCTGGAAGCCATTCTGGGCGCGCTGTATCTGGACGGTGGCCTTGAGCCGCCCCGCAAACTTGTCCGGCAGTGGTGGGGGAGCGCCATCATCGCGCAGGCCCGGCCGCCAAAAGACCCTAAAACGGCCTTGCAGGAATGGGTTCTGGCCCGTGGGCTGGCTCTGCCGGTCTATGAAGTGGTCAGCGCAGACGGGCCGTCACACGCCCCCTGCTTTGTCATGGAAGTTCACGCCGCCGGTATGGTTGGTGAAGGAGAAGCGGGTAGCAAGCGTGCGGCCGAAAGCGCCGCCGCGGCCAATCTGCTGGAAAGATTTAACACTGCGCCGGGAGCGGGACGGAAATGACAGAACAGACACGGTGTGGGTTCGCCGCACTGGTCGGGGCGCCGAATGCGGGGAAATCGACCCTGCTGAACCGTATGGCGGGCGCAAAGCTGTCGATCGTCAGCCCCAAGGCGCAGACAACACGTTTCCGGGTGCTGGGCATCCTGATCCGGCACGCCACACAGATCCTGATTGTCGATACGCCGGGCATTTTCCGTCCCAAGCGCAAGCTCGACCGCGCCATGGTGGCGGCTGCGTGGTCCGGCTCTGAGGATGCCGATGTTACGGTGCTGCTGATCGACGCAAAGTCCGGCCTGGATGATTCGACCACGGCTGTGATCGAGCAGTTGGCCAAGGCCGGGCGACGTGTCTGGCTGGTGCTGAACAAGACCGATCTGGTGACGCCGCAGTCACTGCTGCCCCTGACGGCGGCGGTTGCCGAGATGATTCCGGTCGAGCATGTCTTCATGATCAGCGCCCGGACTGGCAATGGCGTGGATGATCTGCTTGATCGTCTGGCGGAAGCCCTGCCTCCCGGTCCGTTCCTTTATCCGGAAGACGACATGACCGATCTGCCGGATCGGCTTCTGGCGGCGGAGCTCGTGCGGGAGCAGATCTTTCTGCAGACGCACGAGGAAGTGCCGTATGGCGCGACGGTCGAGACGGAAAGCTTTGTCGAGCGTCCGGACGGTTCCGTGCGGATTGATGTCACCGTCTATGTTGGTCGGGCAAACCACAAGGCGATCCTGATCGGTGAACGCGGTCGTCGCATCCGGGAAATCGGGCTCAAGGCGCGTCTCCAGCTTGGTAACCTGCTGGACCGGCCCTGCCATCTGTTTCTCAATGTGAAGGAACGCGCAGGCTGGGATGAAGAGCGGGCGCGTCTGCGGGCCATCGGGCTGGATGATAACGCCTGAGCGAGATTTCTGAGCGCCGATGAAGGCTTGCGTCCGAAGCAAGAACGGAAACGCTTTCAGGACCATCGGCATCTCCGGGAGGTCCGAGGCGTATCTCGTCTCTGGTGCTGGATAAGGCGTTCTGCGTGATAAGGTCTGTTTTATCCCGACCATTCTGATCCGGGAGTTGAAACTGGTTTTCTGTCGCCGGTTTTTTCCGGCTCAATTTCTAAATCGTATAAACCTGAATTTCATAGGGATGTTTACGTCGGTTCTTGTGATACACGTCATCGGGCGATATGACGTGGCCTCGGGTTCCAGGTCAGCTCGTCCGGCAGGATACTGAGGGGACGTGGAAATAACATCCGAACCATCCGCGCATTGAGGTACCATGAACATCACCGCTGAAGGCCCCGCCACGCCCCGTCGTGCGCTCCTGAAAATCTCCGGTGAGGCGTTGATGGGCACCGGCCAGTACGGCGTGGACGCCCAGACGGTTGATCGCATCGCGGCTGATGTCGCCGCTGTCGCGCAGAGCGGTATTCAGGTCTGTCTTGTCGTTGGCGGCGGCAACATATTTCGCGGACTGACAGCAGCAGCCCGCGGAATGGACCGCGCCCAGGGCGATTACGCCGGAATGCTGGCGACCGTTATCAACGCTCTGATGGTGCAGAACGCGCTGGAGCGCGAAGGTATTCCGACCCGCGTGATGTCCGCCATTCACATGTCTTCGATTGCCGAGCCCTATATTCGCCGCCGGGCTGTTCGCCATATGGAAAAAGGTCGTGTGGTGATCTTTGCAGCCGGCACGGGCAATCCTTTCTTTACGACGGATACGGCCGCAGCGCTGAGGGCTGCAGAGATGGATTGCGATATCCTGCTGAAGGGCACGCAGGTGGATGGTGTCTATGACTCCGATCCGCGCAAGAATCCGGATGCAAAGCGCTACGAGACCCTGACCTATCTTGAAGTTCTGTCACGCGATCTCAATGTTATGGATGCGGCGGCTATCAGCCTTGCCCGTGAGAACAGACTGCCGATCATTGTCTTCAACATTCACGAAGCCGGTGCGTTTCAGCGCGTGTTGCGTGGTGACGGGCCATTTACACGGATTGAAGAAGTCGGTTGATACAGCGCAAAGACGTTCATCAATCATTTATGTTTGAACCGGCGCGCAGATGCATGCCGCCGGTCTGTTGAGGGGAGAGCCGCTGTGGCTGAACTGGACACTCTTACTGAAGATCTGACACGTCGTATGGAGGGTGCGCTCGAGAGCCTGCGGCGTGATTTTGCCGGTTTGCGGTCCGGTCGCGCCAACGCGGCCCTGCTGGAGCCAGTGCGTGTCGAGGCCTATGGCGGTGAAGTGCCGTTGACACAGGTGGCGACGATCGCCGCTCCGGAAGCGCGCATGCTGACGGTCCAGGTCTGGGACCGTTCACTGGCCGGGCTGGTCGAAAAGGCTATCCGCGACTCAGGTCTGGGTCTCAACCCGGCGGGTGAGGGGCAGAATATCCGCGTGCCGATTCCCCAGTTGACCGAAGAGCGCCGAAACGATCTGGCCAAGGCCGCCGGACGTTATTCTGAGGGCGCCAAGATTGCCGTTCGCGGTGTCCGCCGTGACGGCATGGACAAGACCAAGGGTTTTGAGAAAAAAGGTGAGATCAGCGAAGACGACGTGAAGACGTGGTCGGACGCGATCCAGAAGCTCACCGACCAGTATGTGAAAAAAATCGACGAGGCGCTCTCTGAAAAAGAGCGCGAGATCAAACAGGTCTGATCTCAGGCATGCCTCTTCCTCTGGCAACGGCGACAACGGGCTCTGCTACGGTCGGGACGTCTCAGGACGGGTCGGTCCCCAGGCATGTTGCGATCATTATGGATGGTAACGGACGATGGGCGGCCTCTCGCGGGTTGCCGCGTGTTGCCGGTCATCGTGCCGGAGCGGAGGCTGTCACCCGTTGCCTGAAGGCCGCGCGCGCGCAGGGGCTGGAATATCTGACCCTGTATGCGTTTTCGTCAGAGAACTGGCGGCGCGGACCAGACGAGGTGGCGGACCTGAAAGGTCTGCTCCGTTTCTACCTTCGTCATAAGGTAGCGGAACTGCACGGCCAGCAGGTGCGTATCCTGTTTGTCGGTGAAGTGCACCGGTTTGGTCCGGATCTCTGCGACGAGCTGGCGCGCGCCGAACGGCTGACGGCGCATAACACCGGTATGACCCTGCTTCTGGCTCTGTCCTACGGGGGGCGCAGCGAAATCGTGCAGGCCGCGAAAGCGCTGGCGCGGGCCGCGCAACGCGGTGAGATTGATCCGGATTCGATCGACGAAGACGTTGTGTCACAGCACCTGCTTACCGCAGGTATTCCGGATCCGGACGTTATTGTGCGGACGAGCGGAGAGCACCGGCTGTCAAATTTCCTTCTCTGGCAAAGTGCGTACGCCGAACTGGTTTTCCTTGATCAGCTCTGGCCGGATTTCAACGAAACCAGTTTCATGCAGATTCTTGAAATCTATGCCCGCCGGGACCGCCGCTTTGGTGCGCGCCCGGCGTGAACAGTTCCGCGTTGCCATCGGCAGACTCAGCTAAAGGGTCCAACTGGCAGGATCTCCGTCCCCGGCTCATTTCCGCGATCGTGCTGATTGTCGTAGCAGCCACAGCCATCTGGGCCGGCGGGATCGTTTATGGCGCCCTCATTATCCTGACCATGTGCGGTCTGGCGTCCGAACTGGCCGGACTGTTCGGACTGTCGATTCGATCATGGCGCGGTGCGCTCTATCTCGGATGGGCGTTGTGCGCGGGTATCGTGGCCTATGCAGGACGCTGGGGGCAGCTTGTGGCTTTTCCCATGAGCGCCTTTGTGTTTGGTCCGGCCTTGTGGTGTGGAAACGCGATTGTTGTCGCGGCCGGGGCGGCGTTGCTGTGGCTGCGGCTGGGTGTCGATACCGGCGTATGGTCCGTGGTGTTCGTCATCGCTCTGGTCGTGGCCAGTGACTCTTCCGCCTATCTGGTGGGCCGTCTTGTGGGTGGCCCGAAACTGGCTCCGTCCATCTCTCCCGGGAAAACCCGGTCTGGTGCGGTGGGGGGGCTTTTGGGCGCCATGCTGGCCGGAGTGGTTGTGGCCTGGTTTTCAGAAAAAACCGGTGATCTGCCTCTGCCTGTCATGCTGGAGCGGACCGCCGGATGGGCCGCTCTTCTGGGCGTGGTGGCGCAGGCGGGTGATCTGATCGAAAGCGCCGTGAAACGCAGGCGCGGTGTAAAGGATTCCGGAAAATTGCTGCCGGGGCACGGCGGCCTGCTGGATCGTTTCGATGCGTTGCTGGCGGTCGCTCCGCTGGCAGCCCTGCTGTCCCTGATGGCGCAGTCTGGGGCGGGTTTCTGGACGGTCGGAGCAGGCGATATTCTGACTGCTCTGATGAGATTGATGGGACGCTGACGAAAGTATGACAGGCCCTCGGTATGGGGCTGTCGTTTTTTCGGGATAATGCGGGTAGGATGGGACGGTGATGAAGACAGTAACGGTTCTGGGATGCACGGGAAGCATCGGCTGCTCGACGGTCGATCTTTTGCATCAGGCAGGCGACGATGTGTCGACGCGGGTGCTGGTTGGTGGCCGTAACGTCTCCCTTCTGGCTGAACAGGCGAAGGCGCTGCGTGCGGAACAGGCCGTGATTGCGGATGAGGCCCTGCTCCCTGAGCTGAAATCCCTGCTCGCCGGAACGGACGTGCGGGTCAGCGGAGGCCGTTCCGCTGTGATCGAAGCCGCCGGTGTGCCAGCCGACTGGACCATGGCGGCGATCACGGGCGCTGCCGGTCTGGAGCCAACCCTTGCCGCCGTCAGAAATGGTCGGACCATCGCGCTGGCCAACAAGGAAGCGCTGGTCTGCGCCGGAGACGTCATGCTGCGCGCCGTGACAGACGCGGGTGCGAGGCTGCTGCCGGTGGATTCCGAGCATAACGCCGTTTTCCAGGCTATGGCCGACCGGCAGGACGATCAGGTCGAGAAGATCATTCTGACCGCATCCGGCGGCCCGTTCCGCACGGCGACGCTTGAGCAGATGGAGGCGGCCTCTCCCGCTCAGGCGCTCAAGCATCCGACCTGGACCATGGGCGCGAAAATCAGCATCGACTCCGCGTCCATGTTCAACAAGGGGCTGGAAGTGATCGAAGCCGCCCGAATTTTCGGACTGACCGAAGACCGGATCGATGTGCTGGTGCACCCGCAGTCGGTTGTGCATGGAATGGTGCAGTACACGGACGGCAGCCTGATCGCCCAGATGGGTTCAGCCGATATGCGTATCCCCATCGCGCACTGCCTTGCATGGCCGAAGCGTATGGCGACAACCTCGCCCCGTCTGGATCTCGCGGCATTCGGAACGCTGGTGTTCGAGGCTCCGGACCCGGTGCGTTTTCCGGCGCTTCGCCTTGCACGACAGGCGCTGCGTGATGGAGGGGCGGCCTCCACCATCCTCTCCGCCGCGAACGAGGTCGCTGTTGAAGCCTTTCTGAACAACCGCATTGGCTTTCTCGATATTCCACGGATTGTCGAGGCGGTCATGACGGTTCTGGGTTCTCCGGCTATTAATGATCTGGACGCAGTCCTTCACTGGGACTCGGAAGCGCGCCGTGCGGCGGAAGACCGTGTCCTGAAGCGGGCCGCCTGAGCTGTTCCGCCAGAAATGGCTCCGCCAAAAGAAGTCTGAGTGTCACGCCACACCGCGTGTGCAAAAGGAGTATGACCCATGCATGACCTGATCCGGACGATAGTATCGTTCTGCGTCGTTCTCGGCGTTCTGGTCTTCATCCATGAGCTTGGGCATTATCTCGCCGCGCGCTGGCGGGGGGTGAAGGTCGAGACATTCTCCATCGGCTTCGGTCCGCCGCTGCTCCGCTGGACGGACAGGGCCGGGACTGAGTGGCGTGTGGGACCGATTCCGCTGGGAGGCTTCGTCAAGCCTCATGGTTTCGAGGGTCCTGACGAGGCGACCGACGAACAGAAGGCAGCGTGGGAGCCGGGCCGCACCTTCCATGACAAGCCTGTCTTGTCGCGGGCCATCATCATCCTCGCCGGGCCGGTGTTCAACTTCGTGCTGGCGTTTGTCCTGTTTGTTGTGCTGTTCGCAACATGCGGCCAGCCCATTCCGCGCAATGAAGTCGCCGGAGTTAAGCCCGGGAGCGCCGCAGCGATCGCCGGGCTGAAGATCGGCGACACGATTCTCGGCGTGGGTGATCTGAGCAGCGTGGATGTCGCCGCCATCCAGAAGCAGGTGGCTTCTGAGCCGGGCCAGCAGACAACCATTCACGTAAAGCGTGGAGCGGATGATCTCACTCTGCCTGTGACGCTGGACAAGGTGACTCCCTCCTCGTCTCACGCGCAGCCCATCGGTCAGCTCGGGATTGAGTTCGCCTCAACGCCGGGCGCCGCGCAGCCCTTTCCCCGTGCGGTCGTCAGTGGAGCGAAAGCCACGTGGATGACGACCGTGCAGACGCTGGACGGGCTGATCCAGATCATTACCGGCCAGCACACGGCGCGGGATCTTGGAGGACCGTTGCGGATTGCACAGATGTCCGGGCAGGTGGCCCAGTACGGGTTCGCCAGCCTGCTGTCTTTCATGGCGCTGCTTTCGGTCAATCTCGGGCTGATCAATCTTTTCCCTGTGCCGATTCTGGATGGTGGCCGACTGGTGTTCTATCTGGTCGAAGCGATTCGAGGCCGGCCTGTGCCGAAAAAGATACAGGAACTGGGCTTTCAGGCGGGGTTTGCCCTGCTGGCGGGGCTGTTCCTTTTTTCCACCTTCAACGATCTTTCCAGCTTCGGTCTTTTCAAGTGGCTGTCCTCTCTGGCGGGGTGAGGGCTTCCCGGAAGAGCGCTCACTGTGTCCTGCAGGCAGGGTTATTAAAAAAACCTTTTGCATAATGCGGAAAACCACCATCACTGGCTTGCGGGACGACCGGAAGTTCGGATAGTCCCATGATGGACGCAAAGCTGTGTCCCAGGGGAGGAATCTGCACAGGTGGTGCCGGTTCCTGTTTTCCTGAAAGTGACAGTTCGGAAAGGCTGCCTTGATGGTGACGGTTCAGGACGGAAAGGGTGCTGGTGTTGAAGAGTAAACGTTCGGCTCTGCTTGCATCGGTGTGCCTGCTGCCTGCCCTGTTTTCCTATAAGGCTTCTGCCCAGTTCATGCCGGTGCATCAGCATGCGGCGTCACGGCAGATGGTTGGGGATGATGTGATCGCCCGCAACCAGCGGATCGAGGACATCGAGGTTCATGGCAACGACCGTATCGAGACGAGCACGATTCTGTCTTATATGGTCGCCCGCCCGGGAGACACATTCAATCAGGACGATCTCGACCGCTCGCTGAAGACTCTCTACGCGACGGGTCTTTTCAAGGATGTCGTGCTGCATCGTTCTGGAAGCGTGCTTCAGGTGCAGGTCGTCGAAAATCCGATCGTCAACCGGATTGTCTTTGAAGGGAACCACGCCGCGAAGGATGAAGACCTCCGCAAGGTGATCGGGCTGCGGCCCCGTGCGGTGTTCACGGCTGAAGCGGCGGCATCCGACCGTCAGAAGATCCTTGAGGTCTACGCCCAGAAAGCCCGCTATGGCGCAGACGTGACGCCTCAGTTGATCAAGCTGGCGCATAATCGTGTCGATGTGGTCTTTCAGGTCAATGAGGGCCCCCAGACGCTGATCAGGCGGATCGCGTTTGTCGGCAACCGGCATTTCAGCGAAGCGCAGCTCGCCAGTGTGGTCTCCTCCAAGGAGACGGCCTGGTATCGCTTCTTCTCGTCTGCGGATCAGTATAATCCGGAGCGGTTGCGATACGATGGGGAGCTGCTGCGTCGCTACTACCTCGCCAACGGGTTTGTCGATTTCCAGATGATCAATGCGACCGGTGAAATGTCGCCCGATCGGAAGTCCTTCTTCGTGACATTCACGATCAAGGAAGGTCCGCGCTATCGTCTGGGCAAGATCGATATCCGTTCCAGCCTGCGGCACATGACCGCCGTGCAGCTGCGTAAGTATGTCGAGCTTTATCCAAACCAGTGGTACGACGGAAACGCGGTCCAGCAGAACGTGACCAACATGGAGGAGACCCTCCAGAGCGAAGGCTATCCGTTCGCGATGGTCCGTCCCGAGATCGCCCGCAATCCGGAAAAGCAGATCGTCAACCTTCTGTTTGACGTGAGCGAAGGACCACGGATGTATGTCGAGCGCCTCGACATCAATGGCAACACCGTCACGCGTGACAATGTCATCCGTCGTCAGATGCCGATGTCCGAGGGTGACCCGTACACACCGGTTCTGAAAAAGTACGCCAAGCAGTCCCTTGAGGATCTGGGCTACTTCAAGACGGTTTCGATCAATCAGGGGCAGGGCTCCGCGCCTGACAAGGTCAATGTTTCCACAAGCGTTGTGGAAAAGCCGACGGGTGAATTCTCGCTCGGTGGCGGTTACTCCACAGACGTCGGTGTGATCGGCAATATCGGCCTGAAACAGCATAACCTGCTCGGAACGGGCGTGGATGCCGGTATTTCCGGCACGATGGCGATGTGGCAGCGTCAGGTTGACGCCTCGATTACGGATCCATACTTCCTGAACCGCAACCTGGTTGTGGGTGCGGACCTGTTCTACATCAACAACCATTACCAGACGTATCAGAACTACTCTGAAAGCCGTTACGGTATCTCGCTGCGTATGGGCTACGCCTATACCAACCATCTGTCGCAGTCGTTCAACTACTCGCTGATGGAACGTGGTGTGTCTGGTATCTGGGACCACTCGTCCCAGTATATTCTGGATAATCAGGGGCACTCCCTGCTGTCACAGCTTGGTACAGTCATTCAGTATGATACCCGTGACCGTCGTATGATGCCGCATAAAGGCTTCATCCTGCGTCTGGGGGGTGATGTCGCCGGTCTGGGCGGTGACGCCCGTTATCTTCGCGGCAAGTTCGATGCTGCTTATTATCTGCCGCTTGACGACCTCATGGGGAATCATGACTGGACCGTCGAATTCAAGGCGGGTACCGGCTTCATGACCGATTGGGGGCATGGCAAGGACTGGATTATCGATAACTTCTACCTCGGTGGTAACAATCTTCGTGGCTTCTGGGATGGTGGTGTCGGGCCTCGTGCTATTGGTCAGGGCTATCAGATCCTTGGACCAAACGGGCAGAACCGCGCCGGTGAAGATATGCTCGGTGGCCGTTTTATCTATACGGGATCAATGACTGTTCATTTCCCGATCCCTTATGCGTCTTCCATGGGGCTTCGTGGGCGCGCCTTCATTGATACTGGCAGTCTGGCCGGACTGCGCGTCCGTCGTCGTCTGACCAATCCGATCAAGGATGGCATTCCCAATTCCAAGGGTGAAATTCTTTACCAGGGTGTAAGTGGTGACACTTTGACTCCACGTATCAGCGCCGGTGCTGGTATCTCATGGAAAAGTCCGTTTGGTCTGCTGAATATCGATTGCGGTATACCGATCAAGCGCAGCTATAATGACCGTACGCAGCTTCTGCGCTTTGGCTTCGGCCAGCAATTCTGAGGTGATGATGATTCGTTTCTCACGGGCCGCCGTTCTGGCCTCTACGATGTTGCTTGCCGCCGGCGGAATGATTTCCGGCGATGCTTTCGCGCAGACAGCCGGTGGTGGTGGCTGGTTTGTCCCGAAAGCGGCGCATCCTGTTGCGCCTCCTCCGTCTCGCGCTCCGTCACATGCCAGTCGTCCTGCGCCTCAGCTTGAGGACGACGGCAGTGCAGGTGGAGAGGAAGCTGAAAACTCGTCCCGGCCACCTCCGGTTCTGCCGCAGCCAGCCATTCCTCCTGCAGCTGTGCTGCCGAAGGCCGCTCCTCCACCGACGGCTGTTATCGGCATGATCAGCGTTGCTGACGTCATGCGTCAGTCTCTGGCCGGGCAGCAGGTCGAGCGTGAGCTTGGCGGCCGCCGTGATGAACTGGCGCGTGATGCGCAGCATGCGCAGGCTGGCTGGCGTGAGGAGCAGCAGAAGCTCCAGAGCAACGCCAAGAGCATGACCGCTGATCAGATTCAGTCTCAGGAGCGGGCCCTGCAATCCAAGGTGATGCGCGCCCAGCATCAGTTCCGCGATCGCAATCGTGTCATTCAGGAGGCCGCTCAGGTGGCTCTCGGACAGATTGAGCGCGAACTTGTGCAGGTGATTCAGCAGGTGGCAGGCAGCCATGGGATGAACATCGTCCTGCACAGCGAGCAGGTCGCCCTGCATGTCGACGGGCAGGACATCACCAACGAGGTCGCCAAGCAGTTGAACGTGGTTCTGCCGAAAGTCTACATCCCGGCAGCAAACGAGGATCCGGAAGTTCTGGCGAAATCAGGCACTATGCCGACGACAGAGTCTCCGCCGTCAGGTCCTGCGCCGACGACCAGTCAGGCGGCTTCTCCTGCTGCTCCGGCACAGAAGTGAGCGGGCAGGGAATGGTCTGACATAATGGTGGGTACTCCTGAAACGGCGCTGGACAATCCAAAGGTGGGGGGAGTGGCGGATGCCCGCTTCTTCACCCGCAGCGGTCCGTTTTCCGGTGAAGAGCTTGCGGAAGCGGCTGGGGGGGAGTTCATTCCGCCTCGCGAAGGTGCGGAGGCAGGGCGGCGTTATATCGGAATCGGTCCCCTCCAGTCGGCAAGTCCTGCTGAAGTCAGTTTTCTTGATAACCGGCGTTATGCGTCGCTGCTCGATGGCACTCACGCCGGTATGATCATTGTGGCGCCGGCTTTTGCAAAGCGGGTTCCGCCAACCAGTGCGACGATTGTTTCTTCCACTCCTTATCTCGCCTGGTCACGTGTCGCCCGGATGTTCCATCCGGCTCCACCGGCCAGACCTGGTCTGCACGCAACTGCCGTGATCGGTGAGGGCGCCGTGGTGCCGTCCTCCTGTGAAGTCGGGCCATTCGCTGTGATCGGGAATGGTGTGAAAGTCGGCGAGGGGAGCATTATCGGCTCCCATACCGTTATCGGGGACGGGGTCACTATTGGCAGGGATTGCCGGATCGGTCCGCAGGTTGTCGTGTCGCATGCGACGCTTGGGGACAGAGTGACGCTGTTTCCCGGAGTTCGGATCGGGCAGGACGGTTTTGGTTTCGCCGTTGGTCCCGCCGGTTTTGAAAGTGTGCCACAGCTTGGGCATGTTGTGCTCGAGCATGATGTGGAGGTCGGCGCCAACTCGACGATCGACCGCGGTTCCGTGCAGGATACCGTGATTGGCGCCGGGTCCCGTCTCGACAATCTTGTTCAGATTGGCCACAACACACGCCTTGGCAAATGCTGCATTGTGGTTTCACAGGCTGGTATTTCCGGTTCGACGGAACTGGGTGATTTCGTGACGGTGGCGGCACAGGCTGGCCTGATCGGTCATATCAAGATCGGCACGAAAGCCCGTATTGGCGCGCAGTGTGGCGTCATGTCGGATGTTGAGGCTGGCGCGGATGTCATAGGCAGTCCAGCGATGCCTTTCCGGGAGTTTTTCCGTAATGTGGCGACGCTGAGAAAGCTGTCCAAGAAACCCGGTAGCGGGGAAGAGTGACTGGAATTCGCGCAAAGTGCGCGTTGGGAATGGTTTGAGAGACGTGGATCAGAAACCTGAAACGCAGGCTCCCGCAACGGAGTCGACCCATATTGATGCCGTGGACATCATGCGGATTATGGAAGCGATTCCTCATCGCTATCCATTCCTGCTGATTGACCGCATGGTCGATGTCGAGCTGGGCGCTTCTGCTGTTGGCGTAAAGAATGTTTCCGTCAACGAACCCTTTTTTCAGGGGCACTTTCCTGCCCGTCCCGTTATGCCGGGCGTCCTGATTGTCGAAGCAATGGCCCAGACCGCTGCCACTCTCGTGGTGCTGACGCTTGGTGCGGCGTTCGAGGGCAAGCTGGTCTATTTCATGACCATCGAGAATGCGAAATTCCGTCGTCCCGTTGGGCCGGGTGATCAGCTTCGTATTCATGTCGAAAAAGAACGCCAGCGTGCGAACGTCTGGAAGTTTAAAGGCGTGGCGCGTGTGGACGGTGTGTCGGTCGCGGAAGCCACATTCAGCGCCATGATCATGGAATAGCAGTGAATTGATACAGGATGTTTGATTTCTGTCTGAAGGCAGGCGGTCCTGATATTGATTCTGCCGGTCCACGAATTGCCGTAATTGACGTGGATACGGGAAATGGCGGCAAAGGAGGCGGCTCTGGCTGAAGCGATGAAAATTAAGGAAACAGGCCTCTCAGGGGGCCTTGAGTCGTTTCCCGAAGGCATCCACCCCACAGCGATCGTGTCGCCAGAAGCAAAGCTGGGCAAAGGCGTGCGGATTGGCCCATGGTGCTCAGTCGGTCCCGATGTCGAAGTTGGTGATGGTGTGGAAATGGTGGCCAACGTTGTGGTCGATGGCCATACGCGTCTCGGTGAAAATTCACGCTATTACCCGTTCACGACTGTGGGCCTCGCGCCTCAGGATCTGAAATATAACGGCGAGCCGACGCGTTGCGAGATCGGTGCGCGCACCGTCGTTCGTGAACATGTCACGATTCACCGCGGCACGGCCACGGGCAGCGGTATCACCCGTGTCGGCTCGGACTGCCTGATCATGGCCAATGCGCACGTGGCCCATGACTGCACGCTGGGTGACCGCGTGATCATCGTCAATAACGTGGTCATGGGCGGTCATGTGTTCATCGCGGATGATGCACGCGTGATGGGTTCCGCAGCGATTCACCAGTTTGTCCGGATTGGTCGGGCGGCGCTGGTTGGCGGCGTTGCAGGCGTTGAGGCGGACGTGATTCCCTATGGCAGTGTGCTGGGAAACCGGGCGCGTCTGGTGGGACTGCACTGGATCTGGCTGCGTCGACATGGGGTCAAGCTGGAAGAGCGCCATCGGATGCGTCAGGCTTTCCGGCTTTTATACCCACGTGACGGTCAGGGTGACGTTTTTGCGACACGCCTCGAACAGGTCAGGTCGCAGTTTTCGGATGATCCGCGTATCTCTGAAATTCTCGCGTTTATCGACGCGCCGACCCGCCGTGGTCTTGTGCGCATTGCAACGACCGATTTTTCCACAAGTGAAACCGAAGCCGGTTAAGGCAGCAGGTTGTGAGTTTGTCTGACGCATCAGGACGTTGCGTTGGCATTCTTGCGGGGGGCGGCCCGTTGCCGGGACAGGTGGCGGCCTCCGTCGTCGCGCAGGGCCGGGATGTCTTCATCGTCGCGTTTCAGGACTTTGCCGAGCCAGCGGTCGTTGGACCATGGCCGCACGCTTATGTGCGTCTCGCCGCCGCTGGCGCAATTCTTGCCGAACTTCGCAGGCATGGCTGTGGCGATATCGTTCTGATCGGTCCTGTCCGCAGGCCATCCTTCCGGGATCTTCGTCCCGATGCCGAGGGTGCGCGTATTCTCGCCCGTCTGGGTCGCGCGCTTTTTGCGGGTGATGACGGCTTGCTTGGCGCTCTGGTCAGAATTCTGGGTGAAGAAGGGTTCACCGTCAGAGGGGCTCATGAGTTCCTGTCGAAGTCATTGGGCCGGAAAGGTTCTCTTGGGCGCTGTGAGCCGGATGCTATGGCGCGTTCTGACATCGAACGCGGTGTCGAAGTTGTCAGGGAACTGGGAAAGCTCGATATCGGGCAGGGATGTGTGGTTCAGAGTGGTGTGGTGCTGGCAGTTGAAGCCATGGAAGGTACTGACGCCATGCTGAAACGCGCAGGTCAGTACCGCCAGCCGGGTGAGGGTGGCGTGCTGATAAAGCTGTGCAAGCCCGATCAGGAACGTCGCGCCGATATGCCCACTATTGGCCCCAGAACGATTGAGGAAGCGGCGCATGCCGGTCTGGTTGGCATTGCGTTTGAAGCTGGTGCGACATTGCTGACTGACCCGGCTGCCTGCATAGAGGCGGCCGATGCCGCCGGACTTTTTCTGTTTGGTCTCTGAAGCTGTATCAGCAGGCTTGTATAACAGTGGTAGCAGGCATTACGCGGGCGTATTTTTTCAAGATTTCATGCTTTCTGTTGTTATCAATATAATTATTGATGCATTTTCCATAGGGACAAACGTAATATGTATCCCATGATACGGTTGCATCGAAAGTCGTATGGAATTTGGCACAAAATCATGCCGGAATGTTTTCATTATATTCAAAGCGAGATGTCTCGGTTGATATTGTTCGTGGAATAGCCATTATTCTGGTTGTCCTTGGCCATGCCAATAGAGGTCAGATGGAGGGGATGGTCATTCCCTCCATAAATTTGCAAATTCTGGATTTTGTTATTTATTCTGTACATATGCCGACATTCTTTTTTCTGTCAGGATATTTTGCGTTTATTTCTATAAGCAGAGAGCCTTCAGATGCATTTATCAAAAGTCGGGTGGTGAATATAATCTGGCCATACTGCTTGTGGTCCATCATTTATTGTGTCGTTGGACACGCGATGTCGTCATTGACGCATGTTCATCATATGGTGGCATGGAACCAGCTTTTGATGATCGGGTGGCGTCCTATCGGCGTTCTCTGGTTTCTTTATGCATTATTTTTCATGCAGATCGGCGCAGTTTTGTTGCGGGCGCATCCTGCCATCATTCTGATGAGCAGCCTTGTGGCTGATGCTGTAGTGCTTTTTACTCCGTCTGATGCGCTGCCGCAGATCGTCATGGATATTATTGTCCAGGCTCCCTTCTTTTACATTGGATTTCTAATGGCGGAGCGAGGTTTTCCGGCTCTTCCGGTCATCAGAAAAGCGGGTCTATGGAGTGCGTGCAGTCTGGTGGTTTATGGCTTGCTCGCCTGTTTGATGTTTGAGGCGCATGTGGGTCGGCCTGTCCAGTTTATCATGTTGCCGGTTGGCTTTCTGGGGATTTTCGGTCTGGCATCCCTGAGTCGTGTTTTTGTGATGGTGCACGCATTATCTTGTGTTGCATCCGTTCTGGAGCGGTTGGGGCGGGCCTCTCTCGCTATCTATTTACTGCATATTCTCGTGCTGGCTCTGGTTCCCCGCATCCTGCACCAGATGCATGTAAATTCAGTTTCCCTCACACTCGCTTGTGGCACGGTTATTGGTGTTGCTGGGTCTTACGCTCTTTATCTGGGGCTTGAGAAAATCCGGATAGCCAGATTTTTTGCTCTGCGGTGAGGTGTTTGTTTTCAGGATGAGCTATCTCAGGACGACGTATTTTTCAGTCAGGAGCAGTGACCATGAGCACCTATCTTCACACCATGATCCGCACGAAAAATCTTGATGCGAGTCTGGCGTTTTACAAACTTCTGGGGATGCACGAACTCCGCAGACGAGATGTTCCTGAGGGCAAATACACTCTGGTGTTCATTGGTTTCGCAAGCAATGCGGAAGGCCAGGCCGAAGTGGAGCTGACCTATAACTGGGGTGAAGATGCCGGATACGACATTGGCACCGGCTTCGGTCATCTCGCCATTGGTGTTCCTGATGTTGCCGCGGCTGTTGAGCAGATCAGGGCGGGTGGCGGGAAGATCACACGTGAAGCCGGGCCGGTTAAGTTCGGCACATCAGTGATCGCTTTCGTGGAAGATCCGGACGGTTACAAGATCGAACTTATCCAGAGACCTGAACAGTCCCGGTGATCAGGTCTTCGCAGTTTTCAGGCGTTCCGCCAAACGATCCAGAGCGGCAAGAATCTGTTCAGCTCTGGTGCGAGTAGCCTGATCCGTGCTGAGAGAAAGCTGGTCCGCCGCCAGCATGGCCGGGGAGATCAGTCCTCGAAGATCGTGACGGAGCTGGTGGGATATTTCCGGGGGTGGTGTGATGGCGGCTTCTGTCACTGCTACACTGGCAACGGGCGCTGAAGGCAGACAGAGGAATGCGCCGGTTGCGATAAAGGCCCCTGCGAGGCTCAGAAGAATCCGTGCGGCCAGCGGTAAAGGCACGAACAGGGATATCAGGCCGCAGGCGAGCACAAGAAGAAAAACGGAAAGAGCGGGAAGGGAGCGGGACACTTCTGTCTCCTGACGGGCAATCGGTCAGTGTCGGACCGGAAACATCCGTCGTATAATGTTGACGTTACAGCGTCACATGACTATAAGCCCGCGATCCAGACAAGACACGGAATGACTCCGGTTTTGTCTTTTGCGAAATCGAGTCTGAGAATTTTAAGGGAGTGCCGCCGTGAAGCGCACGTATCAACCTTCCAAGCTGGTCCGTAAGCGCCGCCACGGTTTCCGTGCACGCACCGAGACTGTCGGTGGTCGCCGTATTCTTGCGAACCGTCGTTCCAAGGGCCGCAAGCGCCTGTCAGCCTGAGACTTCGGTCTCAGGTTACCTGACGAATCAGCGCGGAGGACATGCTTATGCACCAGCGCTCGATTCGTTTGAAAAAACGGCCCCAGTTTCTTGCTGTCGCGGCGAAAGCCCGCAAGGCGCCGATGCCGGGGCTGGTTCTTCAGGCGCTCCGTCGTGATGACCACGATGTCGCCCGTGTCGGTTTCACCGTCACCAAAAAAGTAGGCAATTCAGTCGTCCGGAATCGCGCCCGCAGACGTCTGAAGGAAGCGCTTCTCGCCATAGAGCGGGAAACTCCCCTGACCGGCGTCGATCTCGTTCTGATCGGTCGTGACGGGACAGGACGTTGCTCCTTTCCTGATCTTGTTGAAGATCTCCGCAAGGCTCTCCGTAAAACAGATGTTCTGACATGAAGTGGGGCGGTGCCCGCCTGCTGTCTGCCGCTATTATTGGCTGCATGCGTTTCTGGCAGATCGCCATGCGTCCGGTGATGGGGCCGAACTGCCGCTTCCATCCATCCTGTAGCTGTTACGGCGTCGAAGCCGTGCAGACACATGGTCCGCTTAAGGGACTCTGGCTGACTTTCTGGAGGATTGTGCGCTGCAATCCCTGGACGACCGGAGGATATGATCCGGTTCCTTCTCCTGACACGTCCCGGAATTCAGTCAAAACTCCAACATAGTTTGCCTGAGCATCTGGCAATCGGGCGCAATTCCGCTATGAGATACCGCTGATTGTGCCGGGCACCATGCTGGTGGGCCGGAGGTGTTTTCATGAAGTTAGAGAGGCCAGCCGGTCGGTATGGATATCAGACGTGTAATATTGGCGACCGTTCTGTCGGCGCTGGTACTGATCGGTTTTGAGTATTTCATGCCGGAGGAACATAAGACCTCACCGGCGATACAGAGCAAAACCACAGCCCTTACAGCCCCCCCCACCGAGAACGATCAGCCGACGGTGACGGATCGCGAAGAAGCGCCGTCACGCCTGCCGATTGATGCTGTGGATGTGGTGGGTTCCGTCAATCTTCGTGGCGCTCGCCTCGATGATCTGGTGCTCCGCGGCTACCATGAGACTGTGAAGCCTGACAGTCCGCTTGTCCGCGTACTGGAAGCCCGGAACGAGAAAGAGCCAACCTATGTCGAGTTTGGTTGGTACAGTTCGCCTGGTCAGACCATCAAGCTCCCGGATGCCCATACGCTCTGGAGCACGACAGCCCCCAAACTCGGTTCTGACGCACCCGTTGTTCTGACATGGGACAATGGTGGTGGTGTAACATTTGAAATCGATCTCGCCGTAGATCGTGATTACATGTTCACGGTGACGCAGAAGGTCCGGAATACGACCGGTGCGGCGATCTCATTGCTGCCGTTCTCCCGCGTGGTGCGGGCATACACACCGGTCGAGACAGGTGGCATGCTGGTGCATGAAGGCCCGCTCTCCGTAATCAACGGCCGTCTGGGTGAAGAGTCCTACAAATCACTGCGGGAAGGCTCTACGGCTCCGAATTTTGTGTCATGGTCGAAGGCTGGCACCGGTGGCTGGGCTGGTATCACCGATAAATACTGGCTGGCTGCCGTGGTGCCGGCACAGACGGATGACGTCAGCGGCACCTATGGTTTCGATACGCCTGCTGGCGCGTATCAGGTCGGGTTCACAGGACAGAAGCCGCTGGTGGCGGCACCGAACGCAGAGATCCAGACGACATCACATGTCTTTGCCGGAGCGAAGGAAGTCCGTCTCCTTGAGCGCTATCAGCACGAGATGAACATTCCTGATTTCTGGAAAGCTGTCGACTTCGGCTGGTTTGCTTTCCTGACACGCCCGGTGTTCTTCGTTCTTGACTGGCTCTATCAGTTTTTCGGAAATTTCGGTCTCGCACTCCTGACCTTTACGCTGATCGTCAAGGCGGTGTTCTTCCCGCTGGCTTCGAAAGGCTTTCGTTCAGCCGCTGCGATGCGTGATATTGCGCCGCGTATGAAGGAACTGCGGGAGCGTTATAAAGACGATCCGGTTCAGATGAACCAGCAGGTCATGCAGCTTTACAAGAAGGAAGGCGTGAATCCGGCCAGCGGCTGTCTGCCTCTGCTGATTCAGGCTCCGGTCTTCTGGTGCCTGTATAAGGTGCTCTATGTGACCATCGAGATGCGTCATGCACCGTTTGTCGGATGGATTCATGATCTCTCGGCACCGGACCCTACCAATGTCTTCAATCTGTTCGGCCTGCTGCCATTTGATCCGACGATTGTCTCATCGTGGCTGCTGCTGGGCGCCTGGCCGATCCTGTATGGCATCACCATCTGGCTGATGCAGCGGCTCAACCCTGCAACGGTTGATCCCGCGCAGAAGCCCGTCTTCATCATGATGCCGTTTATCTTCACCTTCTTCATGGCGCGTCAGCCGGTCGGTCTGGTGATCTACTATTGCTGGAACAACCTGCTGACGATGGTGCAGCAGTACGTGATCATGAAGGTGCATTCCCGGAAGAAGAACGAGCCGGAGATCATTCCGCCCGTCAAATCACGTGGAAAGAAGGGCTGAATGATGACTGACGAACAGGACTTTTCTGCATCCCTCAAGCTGTCCCCTGAACAGCTTGAGGCTGGACGCCTCCTGTTCGCCGGACCTTGCGATTTTTTTTACGGCGCACAGCAGATTGGGCAATTACCCGACCCGATGGCGCCTGAGGTGGCGTTTGCCGGACGTTCCAATGTTGGCAAATCAAGTCTGATCAATGCTCTGACAGGTCGTAAAAGTTTGGCCAGAGCGTCCTCGGAACCAGGACGAACGAAGCAGCTCAACTTTTTCGATCTGGATGGGCGGCTCGTTCTCGTGGACATGCCGGGGTATGGCTTCGCAAAGGCCGCCAAAGCGGTGAAGGAAGACTGGCAGGGGATGATGTTCGATTATCTCCGGGGTCGTCCCAACCTGCGTCGTGTGATTCTGTTGCTGGACGCGCGGATCGAGACAAAAGCCTCTGACCGTGATGTGATGGACATGTTCGACAAGGCAGCCATCAATTTTCAGGTTGTGCTCACGAAATGCGATGGTGTGAAGCCGAAAGCCGAAGAAGCCCGCTACCGCGAGGTTGTGGCTGAGGTGAGCCGTCATCCGGCTGCTCATCCCCTCGTTTTACGCACAAGCAGTGAGACGGGGCTTGGTATTCCAGAGCTGCGGGCTGAAATTGCGGCCTTTGCAGAACCAGCTCGGAGCTGAATGTGCCTTGGGGTTTTGAAATCCCGATTTTTCCGGTTCCGACAGACCGGGCCATGTTTTCAGGACATGTGGAGTTGATATGACGGATCAGGGACTTCCTACGGCGGACGCTTTGCAGCAGGCGGCAACACTTGCCGGAGCGCTGCCTTTCCTGCGTCGTTATGCCGGTGATACGATTGTGGTGAAATATGGCGGTCATGCCATGGGTGACCCGGAACTGGCCCAGACGTTCGGCAAGGATATTGCCCTGCTGAAACTGGTGGGGATCAATCCGGTTGTGGTCCATGGTGGCGGTCCGCAGATCAACCAGATGCTTGAGAGACTTCAGGTAAAGTCCTCTTTTGTTGACGGCTTCCGTGTCACCGATGCTGCGGCGATTGATGTCGTGGAGATGGTGCTGTGTGGCTCTGTCAACAAGCAGGTTGCGACTCTTATCAATGAAGCCGGTGCGCTGGCGGTCGGTGTCTCAGGCAAGGATGGCGGGCTGGTGAAAGCCAGCAAACTGATGCGGAAGGTGAAAGATCCTGTCACGGGTATCGAGCAGACGCTGGATCTTGGTTTTGTGGGTGACCCGGATGAGATCAATCCGCAGGTGCTCTATGCGCTTTCGGGTTCAGGTCTCATCCCGGTGATCGCTCCGGTTGCGGGCGGCCATAATGGTGAGACGTTCAATGTCAATGCGGATTCTGTCGCGGGTGCGATTGCGGGGGCCATTCATGCCTCGCGCCTGCTGATGCTGACGGATGTGCCCGGTGTGCTCGATCAGAATGGGAAGCTGATTTCCGAACTGACAGCCGAAGAGGCCCGTAAAGGCATTGCATCAGGCATGATTTCGGGCGGTATGATCCCGAAAGTCGAGACATGCCTTCAGGCAGTGCAGGCGGGAGCAAAGGCTGCGGTGATCGTTAACGGTCGCGTGCCTCACGCCTGTCTGCTGGAACTCTTTACCCGTGCCGGGTCCGGAACATTGATCCGCGCTCACTGATCTTTTCATTTTCAGTGATTGTAATGGAATGGGGCGCCTTCAGGTGCCCCATTTTTTATATCTGCTCTCTAACCAAAAGAAGGCATCGATCAGTATTTGGAGAACTGAGCGCAAAAGAGAAAAGAAGAGTCTGAAAGCAGAAGACCACCCGTTTTCGTTGCCGTTGACTGTCGCGAAGACGAGCGATCTTCGGTTTTTATGTTCGTTTATGTTGGAGAGGAGTGGAGAGTGATCTTCTTCACGTCCATTGCGCCCGGAAATAAGCCGGGATCGAGCCGACTGGATCTTTTTGCGGAGACGGAGGTAAATCCCTGGGAAGCCCCCTTCAGCCCGAAAACTGTTTTCCAAAAATCAGACGGCATTTTTCAAAAGCCGATGACGTAAGCAGTTTGCGTGCAGGCAATGGGTGACAAGTAATTTCTCAGGAAATGAAAACAAAAAAGCCACGGAGATTGCTCTCCGTGGCTTTCCGAATAAGCCGAGGGTGAACCCGGACTTATTTACTGCGGGTTGTCTACACCGGCATGTGTGTCCGGAGAGAATGTCCAGCCGGCGCCATAAGGCTGCGGTCCAAAGAGACCCCAGCTGGATGTGCTGGTCGGTGCATCTGTCCAGGAACGACGGTCAACAACCGACTGACTGACCTGACGTAGCTTGGAGACATCGGACGCCGTGACATTGGCAGGCGCCTTGTTGCCCCATGCTGTGCGGATGAAGTTCACCACGTCGGCAACCTTCTGATCGTCCAGGATCTTCTGGTAGCCAGGCATGGCTACAGCTGAAGGAGCCCAGTTGGTCGGAGGCAGAACGCCACCAGCAGCGACGATATGAGCGACAGAGGTCGGATTTTCCGAAACGACTACAGGATTTCCTGCAAGCGGTGGGAACATCCGGTCTACAGCACCACCGTCGTTACGATGGCAGATAGCGCACTGCTGCACATACGTGTCGGCGCCGGTGATGCCTGCTGTCTTGCCGGCATCCAACGCCTGAGCCGTGGAAGGATCATACGTGTAATCACCCTTGGCTTTCGGCACTTCCGGCAGACTCTTCAGATACTTTGCCGTGGCGCGAAGATCGTCCTCGGACCAGTACTGGGTGCTCCATGCCACCACATCGGCCATGCCGCCGAATGCCGCGGAGTGATCGATACGACCCGAACGCAGGAACTGAACCAGATCATCTTCCGACCAGCGGCCGAGACCCAGAACTGGATCGCTACGCAGACTGGGGGCAATCCAGTTGTCGATCGGCGCGCCGCCGCCAAGGAAGTCTGGACCACCAGCCGCATCGTAGGCCTTCTCCTGCATGGAGAAACCGCGAGGCGTATGGCAGGCGCCGCAATGTCCCGGACCTGTGACGAGGTATTCACCACGAGCGACGACAGGATCTGTACCC
The DNA here is from genome assembly GCF_002005445.1 of Acetobacter aceti. Taxonomy (NCBI): domain Bacteria; kingdom Pseudomonadati; phylum Pseudomonadota; class Alphaproteobacteria; order Acetobacterales; family Acetobacteraceae; genus Acetobacter; species Acetobacter aceti. The sequence continues at coordinate 2,708,233 of NZ_CP014692.1, read as the reverse complement.
GGAGCTGGTGTGAACGCCTTCGGGACCGGAGCAAACATCTTTCCCCAGAAAGCGAGCGGCCAGCGCATGGACAGAGGCCAGGAGATATCAACCGGTTTGTCAGGTTGATCCACCGGAGCTACGCCATGCATGAAATAGGCATACAGCGCCTTGATATCGTCTTCCGACATACGGGCGAAGGACGGATAAGGCATTGCCGGATACAGGGCAGCGCCATCCTTGCGGATACCGTGGCGAACTGCATTGTCGAAGTCTTCCAGCGTGTAGTTGCCAATGCCGGTCTTGGTGTCAGGTGTGATGTTGGTCGAATAAATCGAGCCAATCGGAGTCTTGATCTGGAGGCCACCGGCAAAGGCCGTGCCGTGCAGCGCTGTATGGCAGGCCACGCAGTCACCAAGGCGCGCAATATACTCGCCTTTGGCTACCAGATCGCTGTCAGCATTCTGCGCCAGAGCAGGGGAGGCGCTAAGCGCCGTCCCTGCAAGAAGTCCGACTACAGCTGCGCCAAGCGCAGCCTTGAGTCCTTTGATCATTGTCTCACCACCGCGGTGCTTGTGTTGGAAGGATGCCATTTGTCACGGTCTCCCATTCACGGGGTGATACCGAGCGCAGGAGCGGTCGGAATTTTGCTCGGATTTTTCCGGGCTTCAGTCTCACGCTCGTACGTATCGGTCGCACGTTTGATCAGATAGTTCCGGATGCTCTCGATCTCGTCCGGCGTCATGGACGTATCGAAGCGATCCATGCCGTAAGCCGTCAGAGCGCCACGTCCTACGACGTTGTAGAAAGCATCCTTGTGACGGATGGCGCCGGACCAGCGAAGATCCGGAAGCATACCGCCAGCTTCGGCGTTATCGCCGTGGCAGGTCTGGCAGTAGGTCTGGTACTGGAAGTAGCCCTTGTCGACCACTTTCTCGTCAAACTGTGCAGGAGGTTTCACCGGCAGGAAGCCGATGCTGTTCCATGTCGGCAGCTTGGCCTTGCCGTCGAGCGAGAACACGGCGAGGTAGGAGTGGTTGACTGTCCATCCGGCAGTACGGCTCATGCCACCCATGGAGATAGGATAGATACCGCCCCAGCCGACTTCGATCGCAACATACTGCTTGCCGTTGACGCTGTAGGTCACCGGGTTTGCAATGATGCCGCTCTGCAGATCGTATTTGAACAGATCCTTGCCGTCTGTGGCGTCGTAGGCGTGGAATTCACCGGTTGCGAGACCCTGGAAGACCAGATCGCCACCCGTTGCCAGCACGCCGCCATCCCAGCCGCCTGGACGCTCGATGGACCACTGCGCCTGTAGCTTGACCGGATCCCACGCCAGCAGCCAGCCTTTCAGATCCTGCATGTAAGCCGCACGGGCTTCAGGCGTATCAGGCAGACCGGTCTTGGTCATGTCGAGACCGAGGTTCCAGGAGTCAGGGTGGGCCTTGAAGCCACCGGCCTGATTTTTGTAGCCGAATGGAATCTGGTGAGCCGGGAGATAGATCAGGTGCGTACGCGGGCTGTACGCCATTTCCATGAAGTTATGCGCACCCAGAGGACCTGGAATGCCGTACCAGTCCTTGCCGTTCAGCGTATACAGACCTTCAGGATTGAAGATCGGGCGGCCTGTCTTCGGATCAAGGCCATAAGCCCAGTTCTCGTAGGTATAGTTCTTGCCCTGAATGAACTGGCCGGTCTTCGCGTCGATGACGTAGAAGAAGCCGTTCTTCGGAGCGTGGACGATGACATGGCGGGTTTCACCGTTGATCGGCAGATCAAGCGTCATGATCTGCTGAACCGAGGTGTAATCCCACTGGTCCATCGGTGTTGCCTGGAAGTGCCAGACGTATTCGCCGGTTTCCGGTTTCACGGCAACGATGCTGCCCAGGAACAGGTTGTCGCCGATACCGTTGGAACGATATTTGTAGTTCCAGGGAGAGCCGTTGCCGACGGCCAGATAGACAAGGTCAGTCACCGGGTCGTAGACGATGGAATCCCATACGGTTCCGCCGCCACCCTGCTTCGTCCATGCGCCCGTTGGGCTCCAGGTCTTGTAGGCCTTGTTCATCAGCACGCTGTCGGACGCGGCGTGATCCGGCTCGTTCTTCGGGTTCGGAACCGTGAAGAAGCGCCAGTCGAGCTTTCCGGTTTCGGCGTCGAATGCGGAGACAAAGCCACGGGCGCCGAATTCGGCGCCACCGTTACCGATGATAACGCGGCCCTTGGCGATACGCGGAGCGCCATCGACCGTATAGGAGCGCTGGTTGCCCAGAGCGGCGTCCTTGGGAATGGTGTTGACGCTCCAGACGACCTTGCCGGTCTTGGCGTCAAGCGCGATCAGACGACCGTCGAACGTGCCGAAATAGATCTTGCCATTCCAGTAGGCGATACCGCGGTTAACGGTGTCACAGCAGCCACGGACGGCGACATTGCCGGGAACTTTAGGGTCAAAGGCCCATAGCAGCTCACCGGTGTCAGCCTTCAGGGCCTTGATCTTGGACCAGTTCGTGGAGGCGTAGAGAACGCCATCAATGATCAGGGGCGTGCCTTCCTGACCACGGTTGGAGTCAAATTCGTAGAACCAGGCCAGCTTCAGATCGCCAACATTCTGACGATTGATCTGGTCGAGCGGGCTGTAGCGCTGCTCTAAGTAGGTTCGCCCGTAAGAGAGCCAGTTTTCCGGATGATCATCAGCGTGGATGATCGCTTCTCCGGTGGCTCCCTGATCGTCAGCGGCGCGTGCAGCGCCTGTAGGCTGACCCAGGGCCGCGGCCAGGATGGTTCCTGCCGCGAGAAGGCCAAGAAAGGAAGTTTTCCTGGCGGCTGAGGGACGGCTCATAATTATAGTCCTCATGCTCACTGATTGCAGATTCAGTCGGCAAATCAATGCGGAATTACCGTTGTGTCGCAGTCAGCCGACATGAACCAATGATGTCAATCGTGTCATCTGATTACGGCCTATGCGTGAAATGGAGAGGAACCTCACGGCTCCAACGGATCATACGGTTTGATAACATGAAAAAATGGACAGAAAATTGCGCTTTTCTTTGGTGTGACGGGTGTATGTCGGAATGCAGCCTGTTTTTTGAAGGTGGTGTAAACGTCCAAAATCAGGGGGGTGAGGAGCGCATCGGAAGGAAAGAGTCCTTATCCAGTCTCACGGAAAGGTGATGGATAAGGAGGGGGAGGAACCAGACTGTCGCAGAATCGTTTCGGTGACGAGGCTGTAATGTTTTTCCCGTGCGCGGCGCCGTCGTCTTTGATTGTAAGAGTCGCCTTTTGCCCTGGCGATGCTCTATAAGAGAGAAGTGTAAAGCGGTTCGGATGGTGGCGTTCTTGAAGAGCGTTCTTCCAAGCCTATATAATATTATAGCAAGCACACAGTCAGGCCGTCTGACAGTTTAAGGAGTGGTTATGTCCTTCAGTCGCGACTTTCGTTCGTCGCCTTTTGCCACCGGCGCTCAGTCCGCGACTGTGGATGAAGGGCTACGGGCTTACATGCTCCGAGTTTATAACTGGATGGCATCAGGCCTGTTGCTTACAGCGCTTGTTGCCTATCTGATCGCCGAGATACCTTCTGTGCGCTCCCTGTTCTTCCATGTTCAGGGCTATCAGGTTGCGCCAACGGGCCTGGGCTGGCTGGCGATGATTGCGCCGCTGGGCTTCGTTATGGTGATGTCTTTCGGTGTGAACCGTCTTTCCCGTTCAGCCGTGCAGATGATGTTCTGGCTGTTCTGTGGAGTGATGGGGGCCAGCCTTTCCAGCATCCTTCTTCTTTACACCGGCGTCTCGGTAGCGCGGGTGTTTCTCGTGACATCTGCAACTTTCGGGGCAACGTCCCTGTGGGCCTACACCACCGGCGCCAATCTGATCCGCTTTCAGTCTTTTCTGATGATGGGGCTGATCGGTCTCGTGATCGCGGGTCTGGTGAATATGTTCATCGGCAGCCCGGCAATCTACTTCATCTACAGTGTGGTGGGCGTCTTCCTTTTCATCGGACTGACAGCGTTCGACACTCAGCGGATCAAGGTGACCTACCCACAATTCGCTTATTATGAGGGGCCGGAAGGTGCTGCGAAACGCTCGGTCTATGACGCGCTGGGACTGTATCTGAACTTCATCAACCTCTTTCAGTTTATGCTGCAGTTCATGGGAACCCGGAACAGCAACAGCGAGTGAAGGTGCTGAACTTCGCCTGATCTGTGCGACTCTGCCCCGGCCTTCCAGAGGTCGGGGCTTTTTTTGTTCAAAGAGTCTCCGCGCTTAGTGAGCGTGTCCTTCCCGTGTTATGCATGGCACATTAAAAAAAATAACACTTATGCGAAAACATTTAGAAAGAAACGCAATTCTGTGAAGAAGGCGAGGATAGCTAAAGGTCGGGTTTGTGGCGGTAAATGGATGCATTTTTCTGCTTATGAAATATATTGAAATATTACGTGATGCCATATTTGGGATGATCTGGCCTGCCTGTGGCCGGAAACGGCGGAAGAGAGAGGCGCAAGGTGCATTGTGATAACTAAATTGTGGGATTATTGAATCATTGTAATGCAACGCGGACGGAAGTGATCCTGTGCCTGTGGGCAGGTGTGATCCGGAACGACCTTGTTGGAGAGAGACCTACAAGTATGTCAGAATCGAGGGACGTACGATGAGAAACAAGTGCCTGAAGGGAGCAGCCAGACTGGCTGGTCTTGCTTCGGTGCTTCCACTGGCGGGATGTGACTGGGACATCCTGGACCCCAAGGGGCCAGTGGGAGACCAATTGAAAACCCTGATCGTTGAGTCGACGATCGCAATGCTCATTGTGGTTGTCCCGACAATCATCATGGCATGCTACTTTGCCTGGAAGTATCGGGAGTCCAATACGGAAGCCGAATATCTTCCCAAGTGGAGTCACTCGAACAAGATCGAGGCGGCTATCTGGGGTATCCCGACCCTGATCATCATCTTCCTGGCGGTCATCACCTATCAGACCTGCCACTCGCTGGATCCCTATCGTCCGCTGGACGCCGAAGCGAACACCAAGCCTCTTGAGGTCGAGGTTGTTGCTCTGGACTGGAAATGGCTCTTCATCTACCCGAATGAAGGTATCGCCACCGTCAACCAGCTGGCGATTCCGGTGAATACACCTGTTCACTTCGTCATCACGTCCGATGCCGTTATGAACTCGTTCTTCATTCCGCGTCTTGGTTCGATGATCTACGCCATGGCGGGCATGCAGACGCAGCTTCATCTGATGGCGACGGAAGCCGGTGACTACCTCGGTGAGTCCGCCAACTACAGTGGTCGTGGCTTCTCGGATATGCAGTTCCGTACACTCGCAATGCCGCAGGATCAGTATGCAGCATGGGTCGAGAAAGTGCGTTCTTCATCCGATCAGCTGGATGACCAGACCTACCCGCGTCTTGCTGCTCCAAGCGAGGCCGAGCCGGTTAAATACTATTCTCATGTCGAGCCGAACCTCTTCGACCAGATCGTGGCGAAGTACAATAACGGCATGGTCATGGACAAGAGCACGGGCAAAATGATCCACGTTCAGTCCGCGATGTCCGACATGAACATGAAGGAGTAGGATCAAAATGCTAGGGAGATTATCGTTCGCGGATATCCCGTTGGATGTGCCGATCCTTGTCGGCACATTTCTCGGCGTCGCGATAGCTGGTATCGCCGTTCTCGGCCTGATTACGTATTTCGGCAAGTGGGGTTATCTCTGGAAAGAGTGGCTGACTTCCGTTGACCACAAGCGTCTGGCGGTAATGTATGTCGTCGTCGCCCTGCTTGCTCTTGTTCGTGGTTTCGCCGACGCCATCATGATGCGTACCCAGCTTGCGCTGGCTTACGCAGGCAACCCCGGCTATCTGCCGCCGCATCACTATGACCAGATCTTTTCGGCCCATGGCACGATCATGATCTTCTTCATGGCGATGGCGTTCATGACGGCCCTGTTCAACTTCGTGGTGCCGCTTCAGATCGGTGCACGCGACGTTGCGTTCCCGTTCCTGAACAACCTGAGCTTCTGGATGACGGCAGTCGCCTTCGCGCTGATCAACGTCTCACTGTTCATCGGTGAGTTCTCCCAGTGCGGCTGGCTGGCTTATCCGCCGCTGTCCGAGACCCAGTTCAGCCCCGGTGTCGGTGTCGATTACTATATCTGGGCAGTTCAGATTTCGGGTGTCGGCACGCTGCTGACAGGCGTCAACTTCTTCGTCACCATCGTCAAGATGCGTGCGCCAGGCATGACCTGGATGAAGATTCCTGTGTTCACATGGACCGCTTTCTGCGCCTCCGTGCTGATCATGGTCGCCTTCCCTGTTCTGACCGTGGCTGTGGCTCTTCTTGGCCTTGACCGTTATTTCGGGATGCACTTCTTCACGAATGACGGTGGCGGCAACCAGATGCTCTACCTGAACATGATCTGGGCATGGGGTCATCCGGAAGTCTACATTCTCGTTATCCCGGCATTCGGTGTGTTCTCGGAAGTCGTTCCGGCGTTCTCCCGCAAGCCGCTCTTCGGTTATGCGACGATGGTCTACGCGACCTGTGCCATCATGGTGCTGTCGTTCCTCGTCTGGGTTCACCACTTCTTCACCATGGGTGCAGGTGCTGACGTCAACGCGTTCTTCGGTATCGCGACGATGATCATCTCCATCCCGACGGGCGTTAAGCTCTTCAACTGGCTGTTCACGATGTACAAAGGGCGCGTTGAATTTCACGCCACGATGTACTGGGCTGTCGGCTTCATGGTCACCTTCACCATCGGCGGCATGACCGGCGTGATGATGGCGATCCCGGCTGCTGACTTCGTTCTCCACAACAGTCTCTTCCTCATTGCCCACTTCCACAACGTCATCATCGGCGGTGTGTATTTCGGTTATGTCTGTGGCATGAACTTCTGGTTCCCGAAGGTTTTCGGCTTCAAGCTGAACGAAACCTGGGGCAAGCGGGCGTTCTGGTGCTGGTTTGTCGGCTTCTACTTCGCGTTCGTTCCTCTGTATGTCCTCGGCTTCGAGGGTATGACGCGTCGTCTCAACCACTACAGCAACCCGCAGTGGCATCCGTGGCTGCTGATTGCTGAAATCGGCGCCGTGATGATCATGTTCGGTATCGTCTGTCAGGTGACGCAGCTTTATGTCTCGATCCGTGACATGAACCTTGCTGAAAACCGTGATGTTACGGGTGATCCGTGGAATGGTCGTTCGCTCGAATGGTCAACCTCCTCACCACCACCGCCGTACAACTTCGCTATCGTTCCGCACGTTCATGATCTTGATGCGTTCATGCACGACAAGGAAAACGGTATCGACACGCGTCAGGCGGGTGGACCCTACCAGCCGATTCACATGCCGAAGAATACAGCGTCCGGTTTCCTGGTCGGCGCGTTCAGCTTCGTGCTTGGTTTTGCTGCAATCTGGTACATCTGGTGGCTGGCAGCGATCGCTCTTGTGGGTGTTTTCGCGACGGTTATCGCACGCAGTGCGAACCAGGATGTTGATTACTACATCCCCGCCGAGGAAGTTGCCCGGATCGAGAACGAGCACTCCCGCAAACTTATGGCACAGGCGGCTGAGTAATGGCGCACGATACAACTCTCTCTGACGCGCACGCAGAGCACGAACACCACGAACTTCCGACGGTGTTCGGGTTCTGGGTGTATCTGATGACGGACTGCATCATCTTCGGATCGCTGTTCGCCGTCTTTGCGGTCCTTCGCAACCAGTTTGCGGGCGGACCGACGGGTAAGGAGTTGTTCGAAATTTCGGGGCTTGCGCTGGAAACAGCGCTCCTCCTGATTTCGAGCATCACCTATGGTTTCGGCATGATCGCGGCTCACAAGGGCCAGATCAAATCTGTCCAGATGTGGCTGGCCGTGACCTTCCTTCTTGGCCTTGGGTTTGTGTTCCTTGAAGTCAAGGAATTCGCTCACATGATCGCTGATGGCGCTGGTCCGGATCGCAGTGCGTTCCTGTCCGCGTTCTTCACGCTGGTTTCCACTCACGGTCTCCATGTGAGCTGTGGTCTGGTGTGGATCATTGTCATGATCATCCAGCTCTCGGGTGTGAGCGCGATCAATGAGCGTATGATGAACAAGCTCACCATGCTGAGCCTGTTCTGGCACTTCCTCGACATCGTGTGGATCTGCGTGTTCACCTATGTCTATCTGGCGAGCATGATCTGATGAGTAACGACCATTCAGCAGCCCATGGGGGCTCAAGCCACGGTAGTGCAACCTCGTATATCATCGGGTTTGTCCTTGCCGTTATCCTGACGGCCGCAGCGTTCTTCGTGGTGATGGGACATAGTCTCTCACCCTCTGCGACACTGACGGCGATTACAGTGCTGGCAGCAGTTCAGGTGGTCGTTCACCTGATCTTCTTCCTGCACATGAACACGACATCCGAGCACGCCTGGGATAACAAGGTCTTCCTCTTTACCCTTGGCTTTGTGATGATCCTCATTGTCGGTACGCTGTTCATCATGGACAACACGGCCGCACACATGATGTCGCGCTAAAAGATCATCAGATTCAGTCGCTTCAGCGGCTGAATGCGAGATCTGATAAAGCCCCGCCCGTTTACTCGGGTGGGGCTTTTTTTATGCAGGTGTTCTGACTGGAAAGGCGCGAACACCGGCTTGAGCAGGGTCATTTATTGACGACCGGTATCGGCGACAACGAAACGGTCAGCCTGCGCGCCAAGGTTGTGACCATTCTTTGACGCAGAATAAAACGGCATCCACGAAGCTGAGATTTCTGTGTGACGTCAGGAACCCGCTCCTGCGAAACTGTAGATTCTCCCCTCGGATTAAATCCGGGATGATCAGGTCATCATAAAAAAAGCCTGCCTTATGGAAAGGCAGGCTTTTTTCAGGACAGAGCGGTGTCTGCTCAGTCTTTATGAGGCTCAGGAGAGAGCAGCTCAGCTTTGTTGGGTTTGTCTTTCCATTCTTCCGCATCGGCTGGCTGGGTGCCTTTGCGGGTAATGTTTGGCCAGAGCGCCGAATATTTTGTGTTGATCTCAGCCCAGGCCGTGGCGCGATCATCGCTGTCAGGGAAAATGGCTTCGGCCGGGCATTCCGGTTCGCAAACACCACAATCGATGCATTCATCAGGATTAATGACGAGGAAATTCTCGCCAGCGTAGAAGCAGTCTACCGGGCAGACTTCCACGCAATCCATGAACTTGCAGCGAATGCAGTTTTCAGTGACCACGTAGGTCATCGTCATCTCCGATTATCAGGGGCCTGACACGGGTGTCAAAGCCGGGTGTGAACGGACGGCCGGAACTCAGCCCGCATATCGAGGCGCACCTATGCGGCGGATTTCCCGCAGACGCAAGCCATTGGTGCTGAAATCGCACGGGTGTTGCCGAATGGCCCGTATGCGAATGGCGTTCAGGCGGGAGTGCGCGCCAGCAGGGAAGAAAGGATGGCAAAAGGCGTTTCTTTTGCAGGCTGACACCCCTTTCCTGACTGCGACGGATACTTTTTCCCACCATTCTGAAGCCGTGACAGCATCCAGAACGGACTGGGTCCGGCAGTATTGGTCGGCAGGGGACGGGGTGTTTCCAGCCGCAGACCAAGAGAGCGGAGTATGGCGGGTATGTCCACTGTCTTCTTGCACAGCCAGGGAGCGAAATGCTCGGGGAGCGCCACACTGTGCTGACGCACACGAAAAGAGAGCGTCTCCACAAGTTTCTCCACCATATCGAGACGGAGTCGGACCGGACCGCAGGCAGGCCATCCAAGAGCATCGAGGTGGGATGAAGGGAATGCGGTCATGGGAATCGAGACAGCGGAAGGAGCAGGAAGCTCCATCGGCTCTATATTGGCGTACACGGACAACAGAAGGGACCGGAAACGCATTGGCCGGGGTTTGAGCAAAGCCGGCAGATAGAGCCACCCCAGGGCGCAATGCACGCCCAAACGGTGGAGAGGATGAATTTTCGTCAATGGAAAACGGGCGCGGGCCTGTCCGGCGCCTTCCATCATTTCATGCAGAGCGCCCCGCGTTTCGGCATTGCTGGCGGCGAGAGCGTGCGCCCTGAAAAGGGGAGCCAGTTCCCGCTCAACATGACAGGAGACAAATTCTGCCAGACGCGCGCGGACATTGTCCCGCTGGCGGGTGTCCAGAAGATCATCACCCCGCAACGTCACTGTCGGATGCAGCACATCCCGTCCTGAGCGTAAACGGGCGATCCCGATGCCTTCCCAACTGATTTCCCCGGTCTGATGATCGAGGGAAAAAGCGTCATCATCGGCATGCTGGCAGGCCTGTACACGCAGCGGAATCTCGGTTTTCAGAGCGCGTCGGGCGGCGCGGGCGAGTGTGGCCCTGTCAGATTGTGGCAGATCCGAATCAAGATGAAGCTGGAAGCCCTGCATTCTGCCGACAGGATGCCCTTCGATAATAACCTCGCCATCGCTTTTGACCGCCGAAAGCAGCGGCGCATTGGTTTCGTTTTCCAGTAGCCGGATCAGGTGAGCCGACCGTCTGTCGACGAAACGGGCTGTCAGACGCTCATGAAGCGCGTCCGAAACCTTGTCTTCGACACTCCTCGTACGCTCCTGCCACATCGCGGCATTTGTGACCCAGTTTTCCCGGTTGGCGATATAGGACCAGATACGGATACCGGCGAGGCGCTGCATGAGCGTATCGACATCGCCATCCACACGATCAAGGCGACCGAGCTGCTCTTCCATCCACGCGGCAGGCAGGCGGCGCTGCTCGACCAGCAGGCTGAATACACGACTACAGAGTTGCGCGTGGCTCCGCTCTCCGATCTTGCGGAAATCGGGAATCTGGCACACGTCCCACAGCATCCTTGTGCGGGCGCGTCCCGTGGCGGTGGCCATGATATGGGGCTCGTGCGTCAGTGTGGCGAGGATCAGGGCGTCACTCGTCGGTTCACTGGCCTGCAGGCCGCGTAAGGGTGGTGGTACTGACAGGCTGGCTTTCAGGGCGCTAGGGCTGGAGAAATCCAGCCGGTCATTCCGCCAGATCAGACGTTCGAGGGGGTCGAACTGATGATTTTCAACAGCCTCGATAACGGAGTCCGGCATCGGAGGACAGCGCCCGGTCGTGCCGAACGTGCCGTCTTTCGCGCCGCGCCCGGCCCGTCCGGCGATCTGAGCGATTTCGGCTGCGGTGAGAAGGCGACGGCGCGAGCCATCGAACTTTGCAAGACCGGCAAAGGCGACGTGGGCGATATCCATGTTGAGGCCCATGCCGATGGCGTCCGTCGCGACGAGATAATCGACTTCCCGGTTCTGGTAGAGCTCCACCTGCGCATTGCGTGTGCGCGGCGACATCTGCCCCATGACCACGGCGCACCCGCCACGACGGCTGCGGATCAGTTCCGCGATGGCGTAGAGTTCGGCTGCCGAAAAAGCGACGATCGCCGAGCGGGCCGGGAGTTTTTCCAGTCTTGCCGGTCCCGTAAAGGTCAGGGCTGACAGGCGGGGTCGTGTGTCGATGCTGATCTGTGGAACCAGCCGACGCATCAGGGGCGCGATGGTTTCGGCGCCGAGGAAGAGCGTCTCGCCGGTGCCGCGTGCATGGAGCAGACGGGACGTGAAGATATGGCCGCGTTCCGGATCGGCGCAGAGCTGGATTTCGTCGATGGCGAGAAAGGAGACCTGCCTGTCGACGGGCATGGCTTCGACCGTGCAGGAAAACCACCGGGCGTCGGGCGGGATGATTTTCTCCTCGCCGGTGATCAGTGCGACGCGAGAGGCCCCTTTGCGGGCGACCAGCCGTTCGTAATTCTCACGCGCCAGAAGCCGAAGCGGAAAGCCGATAATGCCGGAAGGGTGGGCCAGCATGCGCTCGATGGCGAAATGCGTCTTGCCGGTATTGGTTGGTCCGAGGATGGCGTGGAGATGGTGGTCCGTCTCATTACCCGCCCCATCATGACGCCTGCGGCCCTGCGAGCCGGCAAAAGAACCATCGCCTCCCGCCGGAGCGCTGGCGGGGAAGGGGTGGAGCGGAAACGGGTGGGCGGAGAACCCTGTCATGCGGGCATGGTCCGATGGCTCGATGGGAAATGCAAGGGTCTCCTGTGATGACAGGCAATGTTGCGTCCTACTGTGTTCGGGCGCAGCCTGAGGGTCTCTTGCCGGACGCTGCCGTGCGTCCATTGACCATTCATGAAGCATGGAGAGACCGGATGCGTGCAAATGGGTTGGAATGCATTGTAACCGGACGTGTGAAGGGACCGATCCGTGTTGTTCACAGTGTCAGGACCGTCGACGTCAAGGCGCTGACATCACTGGTCGGGGCCGCTGGCGCACGCTTTGCGGCAGAGGCCGGTTTTACCGCAGCAGCAGGACAGTTGGTGCTGGTGCCGGGTGCTTCGGGGGAGGTGACGGCGCTTCTGGGGCTGCCTGCTCCCGACAGGATTGACCCTTTCGTTTTCGGGGGGCTGGCGAGAGATCTGCCCAAAGGTACCTGGACGCTGTCGTTACCGGATGACGTGGACCGGAGTGCTGCTGTCCTCGGTTTTGCTCTGGGTGCGTATCGCTATGCGCTTGGCGAGGCGAAACCCCTGCAGGTCCATCTGTATGAAAAAAAGCCTGATCCACTGGCTCTGGAAATGGCGCAGTCGATCTGGCTGGGGCGTGATCTGATCAATATGCCCGCCAACCTTCTGGGGCCGGATGAACTGGCTTCGGCTGCTCAGGCGGCGCTGGAGCCTTTCGGCGCCAGAGTGAAGATCATCAAGGGGAAAGCGCTTGAGACTGCTTATCCACTGGTCGCGCATGTCGGGAACGGCTCCGGGCGACGGCCGCGTGTTGTGGTGGCGCACTGGACTGGTTCGAAAGCGAAGAAGGACGCGCCGCTCCTGTCTCTGGTGGGGAAGGGGGTGTGCTTCGATAGCGGCGGTTACGACATCAAGCCTTCTTCGGGCATGCTGCGGATGAAGAAGGATATGGGAGGGGCCGCAACGGTTCTGGCGCTGGCGCGTCTCATTATGGCGCAGGATCTGCCGCTGCGGCTGGAGATGCGTCTTGGTTGTGTGGAGAATTCGGTTTCCGGCACGGCGATGCGCCCGCTGGACGTGGTGACAGCCAGAAATGGTCTGACGGTTGAAATCGGTAATACCGACGCGGAAGGGCGACTGGTGCTGGCTGATCTGCTGACGGAAGCCAGCGAGGCCCACCCTGCGGCGCTGATTGATGTGGCGACGCTCACTGGCGCGGCTCGTGTTGCGCTCGGTCCCGATCTGCCGGTTGTGCTCGGAAATGACGATGCGATGATCGAGGGACTGCTTGAGGCAGGGAAAACTGTATCCGATCCATTCTGGAGGCTGCCTCTGTGGGATGGATACCGTGACTGGTTGAAGAGTTCTGTGGCTGATCTGAACAACATTGCTTCAAAACCTTTCGCAGGGGCGATAACTGCGGCTTTGTTTCTTGAGCGTTTTGTTGGATCAGATGTGCATTGGACGCATGTCGATAGTTATGCATGGAATGATTCAACGCGGCGTGGACGTCCGGAAGGTGGAGAAATCCTTGGGTTGCGGGCGATTTACGCGGCTCTCCCGCATGTGCTGGGGATGACGGATTTATTAAATTAGTGAAAATAATGTTTCACCTAAAAAACTATTCATTTGTTTCGACTTTAAATCGTATCAGAACAATCTATATGTGTTTGCAATGAGAAATGAAGCTGACCGTGTGTCAGCGGACAGGGTGCTTACCTTACCTGTCTGGAAACAGGGAATAATATGATGGCTCAGGCCAGGACAACGACACTTCGCACCGCATCCGCGGCAAAGGCCGCGGCGAAGCCCCAGACGAATGCGACAGCTGATCATCTGGTCAGTACACTGCGTGACACGATGGTTTCTCTTGTCCGTCGTGACGGTCCGGATCTTTCCGCCCGCCAGCTGGCTGTGTTCCTGACCTGCTATCTTCAGGAAGAAGGACACACCGTTCGTGGTCTGGCTTCCGACCTGAATGTGTCCAAGCCAGCCATCACCCGTGCTCTTGACCGTCTGGGTGAACTTGATCTGGCGCGCCGCAAGGTCGATCCTCTCGATCGTCGTTCGGTGCTGGTCCAGCGTACCCTCAAAGGTGCTGCTTACCTGCGTGAAATTCGCTCCATTATGGGTGAAGCCGCTCCGGCTGCTCGCAAGGAAGCCACAGAGGAGCGTGTATCCCGCGCTGTCCGCCGCGCTGCATGACTCCCACGCATCGTCTGGGGTTTTGAAAAAGGCCGCTCTCAGGAGCGGCCTTTTTCATGAACAAGATGAAATTTGATGTGATGACAGCATTGTGGCTGGATGTCTCAATGAACCGGATGGCGGGTTCAGGCGTTGTCTCTGCACAATGGACGCCGATACCCCTATGGTTCTGTTGGGAAAATTCAAGGAGCCCACAATGCGTTTCACACCTTTCGCTGTTGCCGCCACCCTGTCCGCCGCAACATATCTTGCTGCTCCGGCTATGGCGGCTGACGCTCTCGGCACGCCTTCCGCCACTCTGACCATCAAGACCAAGTCGGCCGATGTTGGGGTCGGTTACACGTGGGGCGATGCCCGTGTGACGTTCCACAAGAAGGTCTACCATTACAAGGTGACAGGTGGAGAGATTGCGGCGGTCGGCTTCTCTGAGCTCGTCAGCAAGGGAACGGTCTACAACCTTCACAATATCGCCGATATGGAAGGTTCCTTTGCCGTAACAAGCGGTGAAGCCACTCTTGGAGAAGGCCTTGGCGGTGCTCTTCTTGAGAACAAGCACGGTGTTCGCCTGAAACTGGAAAGCGACGCCAAAGGCGCACGCCTCTCCGCCGGTGCGGGCGGTCTGACATTTGAGCGTTTGAAGTAAGTCGTTTCCATTCGTAATGTTAATGCGAGCTGGAGATCAGAAGGTCTCCGGCTTTTTGTTGGGATTACACTGAATGTCAAACATTTTTGGGATATTACGAAGTGAGGCGAATAAAAAATGTATTGCCGTAATTTTTAATTGTTGTGCCTTTTTTCTTTTGATTGAAGGTGGCGATCATTGTTTGGGATATATCTACTGATTCAAAGACTACGCAGGATCGATCGTTAAATGGAAGGCGTAATGATCTGATATTTTAAGTTATATTCTGAAAAATAGAGATTTTTCTGCTTGCTTGACAGGTATGTAGCCACTGTTGTTTCGTTATTGCATGGTTATGCATCCTCAAACTATTCAGATTTTTCTTCCTTCAGGCGATCCGCAAGGTATTCGTGTGGCCTCTATCACCACGCGTATAGTTCAGGTGATAGAGGTGCCTCGTGCTCGTCTGGATGTATTCCTGAACACACCCGAAGCCGATTTTGTCGGGATCTATATGTTATTCGGTGAGGATGAGGAGACGGGTGTTCCAAAGGCCTATATCGGACAGACAGGAAATTTCGGGACACGCTTAAAGCAGCATAACGAGAAAAAAAGTTTCTGGAATCGTGCTCTAATTGCCTTGTCGTTGACACAGAGTCTTACAGTAACCCATGCGCATTATCTGGAATGGCTGGCAATCAGCAAAGCTACACAAGCGCAGCGCTTTGAATTGGAAAACGGAACGGTAGGAAGCAAACCGCACACGCCTCCCGCTATGGAAGCGGAATGCCGTGAGGTCTTTGAGACACTGGATACCCTGTTGACGACACTTGGTTATCCGCTGTTCGATCCTCTTGTGCGTCCACGCATTGAAACGGTTTCGTCGACTTCCCCAATGTCTCAGGCGGTCCCACACGCACTAGTGTTGCAGGACGGTGATGGTCGTGATTTTTACTGCAATTCACCCGGAGTTGAAGGACACGCCCGCTACACTGACGAGGGTCTTGTTGTGCTCGCTGGATCTTATGGCAGATCAGAAGTGTCGAGCGGTTTCCTGAAGCATAATTACTATCGCAAGAGACAAAATTTGATTGATCAGGGTGTCTTGCAGCTAGACGGCCCACGTCTTGTGTATACGCGAGACACTCTGTTCAAGTCCCCGAGTCCGGCGGCTGTCTTTCTTCTTGGGCGTGCCGCAAATGGATGGTTCGAGTGGAAAGACGACGCAGGACGTTCTCTTGGCGAAGTGGTGGGGCGGACAGCTATACAAGAAAATGTCGATGCATAATGAATTCGTATAGTAATATTACAGTATATCCATCTCTGATGGTTTTTTTGTAGTCAATAATGGCACTTTTCCTTCAGGTTCTATCGCTACTACCACTGTCCTACCGGGTGTTTCCTCACCCGCATAACCACAAATCCTGTCCAGACAAGTTGTGGCAGAACAACCGCTGTAATGGTGAGCCAGAACGTTCCGACCGGCGGCAGTGAAAGCAGGGCGTAAACCCCCGCGCCCCACAGGACAAAACTCCAGTGCATTAAAGTTACTACTGGCATCGGCACACCAGACCGGAAAGCAAGCTGGTAGAGGTGCCCTCGATGCGCCTGCAACAGCTTATCACCGGCGCAAGCACGACGGATGAGCGTGAAGGCTACATCGTAAAGCAGACCAGCGATCAGGCAGGGAGCCAGCAGGGCTGCATGAAGATCAGGAATCGCGGGCGCTATGGGAGGCGTCGCCAGCATCAGCGCAGCCGCCGCGATGAGCAGCCCGCAGGCCTGACTTCCCACATCACCGAGAAAAATGCGGGCATGGGGAAAATTGAGCGGTAGAAAAGCCAGCAGTCCGAACGTCATGAGGGCTGCAAGCATCCGGAGTTCAGGTGTGTCCGATGGCCAGAAAGGCAGGGCAAGACACAGGAACGCCAGACAGAGTGTTCCGGAGACCAGACCGTTGAGCCCATCCATGAAGTTGACTGCATTCGTCACGAACACTGTCCATAGGATGGCGCACAGGGCGGCAATGAGAAACCACATCGGACTTGCGAAGCCACCCGTCGGCAGGATGGCGGCTGTGACCATCACCGCAGACAGGATCTGGGCGGCAAGTTTGATCAGCGGAGACCACTGATACACATCGTCGAGCCAGGAAACGGCCGCCAGAAGTGCGACGGCAGACCAGAATGTCACACTGTCCGGCGTGAGGGCGGGTAGTCCGCACAGATGCCGCATCGGAAAGAACAGGATCAGAAAAGCGCCGATCACACCAACGCCGCCGCCTTTCGGTGTCGGGGCTGTGTGAGAACTGCGATGCCCCGGCGTGTCGAGCACGGCGACCGCAATCATCCGGCGGCAGAGAAGCGCCGAGATGATGTAGGCAAGAACCATAAGGCCAAGGGCCGGATACATGTGAAACATAAAAAGCCACGAACTGAGATGAAAAACCTCGGCTTCGTTCCTTCTAGCCGACGCATAGCTGGGCTATAGGGCGAGCGTGATAGTCCCGCAACGCCCGGATGTCGCGCCGCGAAGTACACGGCTGCGACCGCTCAATCGGATTCTGGTCAATGTCCTGCTTGACGGCAGCGTGGCCGCTGTCGCCGCGCCGTTCGCGCGCTGGCTGGCTGCGCCGCGTGACGGACTGCTGCATCCGCTCTGGTTTCTGGCCGGGGGGGCGATCACGCTGGTGGTCAGTGGCCTGCCGTTCAGGATGCCTCAGCAATACTGGCGTTTTTCGGGCCTGTCCGATCTGCTGGGCATCGCGGGTGCGTCCATCGCCAGCGCCGGTCTCTTCACGCTCGGGCTGTACGCCACGGGCTTCCCTCTTCCGAGTCCGACTTTCCCTCTTATCTACGCCCTGACACTGACAGCCATGCTCGGGGGGCTGCGCATGGCCTATCGCCTGTGCAATGGCATCACGCGGCGTAATATCGTGCAGCGACGGATCGTGCTGGTCGGCGCGGACCAGATCGCCGACCTTTATCTCCGTGCGCTCGGGCGCAATCCGGAGGCAGGCGTCCGGGTGACGGGACTGATCGGGCAGGGGACGCACCAGGCCGGTCGCCGTATCCATAATGTGCCGATTCTCGGCCATGTGACGGATATCGCCGCCCTGCTCGATACGATGGCTGCTCATCACACCCTGCCCGATACGCTGGTGGTGACGGACTCGAATTTTCGCGGTGAGGGTCTCGGGCGTGTTCTGGAGGCCGCCGAGGCGCACGGAATCGCCGTCATGCGCGCGCCGGTTCTCACCGACCTCACACCTGCGGACAGGATCGCACTGCGTCCTGTCGCCATCGAGGATCTTCTGAACCGGCCGCAGGTGCCGCTCGACAGGGCGGGCATGGATCGCATGATTCGCGGGGAAGTCGTGATCGTGACCGGCGCAGGCGGCACCATCGGCTCCGAACTGGCGCGGCAGATCGCGGGATTCGGTCCGAAACATCTGGTGCTGCTGGATCACGGCGAGTTCGCCCTGTGGCAGATCGACGTGGAGCTGGGAGAGCTGGCTCCACATATTTCCCGCAGCGTGATCGTGGCCGATGTCCGCGACAGTGACCGCATTGACGAGGTGTTCGCGCAGTTCCGCCCGGCACTGGTGTTTCACGCGGCCGCGCTCAAGCATGTGCCGATTGTTGAAGCGAATGCCTGTGAAGGGCTGCTGACCAACATCGTCGGCACGCGGGTCGTGGCGGATGCAGCCCGGCGTCATGGCGTTCGGGCGCTGGTGATGATCTCGACCGACAAGGCGGTGAATCCATCCAGCCTGATGGGCGCGAGCAAGCGGGCGGCTGAGATGTACTGTCAGGCGCTCGACATCGCCACACGCCATGCCGGTGAGCCGTTGCGCTGCGTGACCGTCAGGTTCGGTAATGTGCTGGGTTCGACCGGCTCGGTCGTGCCGCTGTTCCGCAGGCAGCTTGAGCGCGGTGGTCCGCTGACAGTCACCCACCCTGATATGCGGCGTTATTTCATGACCGTGCCGGAGGCGGTCGGTCTCGTTTTGCAGGCCAGCGTGCGGGGCACTGACGGTCTTCGGTTCGAGCGGGATACAGGCGAGGGCGCTTCACAGACGGAACGCGTTGCCGGAACCGACGCGCTGCTGCGGGAAGGCGGGATCTTCGTGCTCGACATGGGGCAGCCCGTACGGATCGTGGATCTGGCGCGTCAGATGATCCGGCTTGCGGGCCTGCGCCCTGACGAGGACGTGAAGATCACCTTCACAGGCCAGCGTCCCGGTGAAAAGCTGTTCGAGGAACTGTTTCATGGCCGCGAGGCGCCTGTGCCGACCGATGCGCCGGGCCTGCTGATGGCAGCCCCGCGTGTTGTGGACTATCAGGATGTGGCGCACGCGGTAGACCGGATTGCGGTTCTGGCGCATGCAGGAGACACGGAAGCGGCGATGACCGTGTTGCGCTATCTTGTGCCGGAATTCGATCACAACGCGACCGGTGAGGCGAAGGACGCCCCGCCGGACATCGATCAGGACAGGGAGAGCTTGACCTCATGACCACGCCGGACGGGCAGAAGCCGATTGCTTTCCTTGATCTCCCGGCGCAGCAGCGTCGCCTCGGCGCGCCGCTGAAGCAGCGGATCGACACTGTTCTGGAACATTGCCGCTTTGTGCTTGGTCCGGAAGTCACCGAGCTGGAAGAGCGGCTCGCGGCATGGTCGGGAGTCGGCCATTGCGTCGGCGTCTCATCCGGCACGGATGCGCTCCAGATCGTCATGATGGCGGAGAATATCGGACCCGGCGACGCCGTGTTCCTTCCGGCCTTCACCTATACGGCGACGGCGGAAGTGCCTCTCGTGCTGGGGGCAACGCCGGTGTTCGTCGATGTCGATCCGGCTACGTTCCAGATCGATCCGGCCAGTCTGCGCGAGCGGATCGAGAAAGTCCGCAGGGACGGCAAGCTGAAACCGCGCGCGATTGTTGGCGTGGACCTGTTCGGTCAGCCCGCGCCGTGGGATGTGTTGCGCGAGATTGCTTCGGATTATGGCCTGTTCCTGATGGATGACTGCGCCCAGTCCTTTGGCGGCGCGTATCATGGCCGTAATCTTGGCGCGGAAGCCGTTGCGACGACCCTGTCGTTTTTCCCATCCAAGCCGCTCGGCGGTTATGGCGATGGCGGCGCAATCCTGACAGATGATGCGGAGCGGGCCGAGCTGTATCGTTCACTGCGCACACATGGTGAGGGAAAGACCCGTTATCAGGTGCTTCGCACAGGCATGAACGGGCGTCTCGACACGTTGCAGGCGGCTGTTCTGCTGGCCAAGCTGGACGTGTTCAGGGAAGAACTGGCGCGACGCGACGCGATCGCGGATGCTTATGATGCCGGACTGAAGGATGTAGTGGCTGTGCCTGCCCGTGTGCCGGACAGCGCCAGCGCGTGGGCGATCTATGCCGTCCTGCTGAAGGATTCCGCCGAGCGGAGTGCGACGCAGGAGCGGCTGACAGCGGCAGGCGTGCCGTCGGCGATCTATTATCCGCTGCCGCTGCACCATCAGCCGGCGTACCGGGATCATCATGACGGTGTTGCGCTGCCGGTTTCCGAATCCCTTGCACAGCGGATTCTGGCGCTGCCGATCCACCCCGAACTGACTGACGCGGAGGTCGCCCGCGTGATCGCCGCCATGCGTGGCTGAAGGACTGACAGGATTATGAGGAAGGAAACCGCGTTCATCATCACCTTTCTGGTGTTCACAATCGGAACGGCGCTGGTGATCTGGATGGCGGCGCTGCCGAATTTTGTGGCCGTCAGATTTCCCGAAGTAACAGCGGGCAAGGTCGTGACGGGGCCGATGCGACAGTCCCGTCCGCTCACGCAGGGTGAAGTCGCCATGCTGAATGACTGGTTCAGACATCATCCGGGCGGGTGGGGACCGCTGAGCCAGACGCCTCCTTCCAGTGGCGATGCGCGTGTGGAACTTGAAGGCACCACAGACGGTCATGCTGATCCGATCGTGTTGACGCTGTGGACCGGGATCAGCGCGGCGGACTGGAACAACACCGTTTTTCTGGAATCACCGGACGGTTCAAAGGTGCGTACGGAAAGCTTCTCCGACAAGGACTTCGAGCCACTCCGCAAACTTGCTGACGGACAGGTTTTCCCCCGGTCGGCTTTCCCCTGATGCAGGTGGTCGCCGGAACGGAAGCGCTCATCTTTGACTGCGACGGCACGCTGGTCGACAGTCTGCCGCTCTATCTCGCGGCCTGGCTTGAGGCTCTGAAGATCAAGGGTGGCTTGGACGTGTCGTCGGACTGGTTCTTCAGTCGCCGGGGCTATTCCGAAGGGATGGTCCTGTCGGAACTGGAGAAGACGCGCGGTGTCGCGCTTGACCGGGCTGCGATCATGGCCGCTACACGGGAAGGGGTGCGCAACCGTCTGCCCGGCGTGAAACAGAACGTGCCGGTTGTGGCGCTGGTGCGGGAATGGGTGGGACGACTACCGCTCGCCGTGGCGTCCAGCGGTTCAAGGGAGGTGGTGGAAGCATCTCTCGCGGCCATCGGGCTGCTCGAGGTTTTTGATGCTATCGTGACGATCGAGGACGTGGGGCGTCCGAAACCTGCGCCCGACATCTATCTGCTGGCGGCGAAGCGGCTGGGTGTGGAGCCGTCATGCTGTCTGGTCTTTGAAGACAGTAATGAAGGACTGGAAGCGGCTCATGCGGCAGGTATGTCGGCGCAGGATGTGCGGTCGTGGTCGGACTTTCGTGAGGGCATGTGATGGAAATTCGCTGCGCCCGCTGTCATGCTCCGCTGGAGTGCCTGGCATCTTCGGAATGCTGGTGCATGGAATTGCCGCCGGGACTGCCTGTTCCATCCGGTCAGAAGAATGAAGGCTGTTACTATCCAACCTGTCTTGTCGCTGTCATGACGTCGGCTCCGGTCAATGATATTCAGCCTGATACCAGCACAGACGGACTCAGCAAGCTGACAGAAACGCCGTGCTGAACTTCCCTTTGTCTCTGTTTTGCACACAGATGGCGAAGACCATTATTATGACCATCAATTGCCAGATAAGGCGGCGAGCCTGAGGAGTGGCCGAATGAAAGTTTTTGTGCATCTGGCCCGTGGATTTGGTGATGAGACATGGGGAGAGCGCTGGCGGTCTGGCAAACTGCTCGGTCTGAACGAAGAACATGCCTACGGGTATGATCATGCCGCTTCTCCCGATGTGCAGGTCGTCTACGCGTCCGATTTCCCTGAGACACGGCTTCAGAAGCTTGTCCGTTATGCCGGACGCGCCATCCTCGGATTCGACGTCGTGCATGCGTGGCGGAATCGCGAGAAGCTGCTGGCGGCGGATGTTGTGTGGACTCATACGGAGTCCCAGACGCTCGGTGTGCTGCTGCTCTTTCATCTGACGCGGGGGCGTGTTCCCAGGCTGCTCGGCCAGACTGTCTGGCTGGTGGACCGATGGGCGAAACAGCCATGGCCGCGCCGCCTGCTCTATCGCTTTCTGCTGCATCGGCTGGACGTGCTGACGACGTTATCATCGTTGAATTGCAGCGATGCCCGGTCCCTGTTTCCATGGGTGCGCGTGGAAAGTGTTCTCTTCGGGATCAAGGCGGATGGCATGCGGCCGGCGCGTGGTCCGCATAACAATGGTCCGCTGAAAGTTCTCTCGTTAGGCAATGACGAGCATCGTGACTGGCCGACGCTCTGTGATGCGATGTCATCCCTGCCGGACGCGACGCTGCGGATTGCCAGCGGCGCCAAGGCCGCGGCCAGGGCGGCGAAAGGGCACCGCAATATTGAAGTGATGAAAATCCGCGATAACGCCACCCTGTTCGCGGCGTATGAGCACGCCGATGTCGTGGTGGTGCCGTTGAGCGAGAACCGTCATGCCTCGGGGATTACGGTCATTCTTGAGGCGGTTTATTTTGGTGTGCCGGTTGTCGCCACGGACTGCGGTGGTCTGACGGACTATCTTGATCACGATTCGGTTCTTTACGTGCCGCCGGGTGATCCTGCGGCGCTCGCTGCCGCGATTCGGTCGGTCAGGGAGAATCCGGAGGTCGCGAAAAAGCGTGTTGAAAAGGCGCAGGAGCGCATGAAGACGACCCTGAGCTCCGTCGCCTACGCGCAACGGTATGTTGCGCTGTCACGCGACGTCTGCGGGACGGTCTGACGGCTTCAGCCCTCTTCCTTCTTGCGAATCGTCAGGATGTGGTTCCCGTCGCTTTCTTCTTCGATGGCGAGAATCGTATGACCTAGCGACTTGGCGGAGCGTGTGACATTCTTCAGCGGCTCTTCACCATGAAGCGTGACGCGCAGCAGGCCGCCGTCGGGCATTCCGTCAAGAGCGAGCCGGGTCCGCACGAATGTCATGGGACAGGTCTCTCGGGTGATATCCAGAAGAAGGGGAAGGGTATCGGACTCTTTCATGGCGTCCTATGTGGCGGCAGGAGCGGTCCGCTTCAAGTTCCACGGAATTGTGTGGTAAGTATCAACAAAGCGCGGCCTGTGAGTGGACAAACCGCGTGAAAATCAGCTAGGCGGAGCATATGGTTGCGCATACACAGGCAGCAGGACGTATGCCGTGAGTCCGGCTTCTACCCCATCTCCTTTCCGTCAGGCTTCCAAAGCCAAGGCAGAAGATCTGTCCGATTCCCGCATTGCACGGCTATGCGTGGAACGCGGGCTCAAGATGACCGGCCAGCGCCGTGTGATCGCCCGTGTCCTTTCGGATGCGGAAGATCATCCGGATGTGGAGGAGCTGTATCGCCGCGCGTCCGATCTCGACCCCAGGATTTCGGTCGCCACGGTCTATAGGACCGTGCGTCTGCTTGAGGAAAAAGGTATTCTCGAGCGTCGTGACTTCGGCGGCGGCCGTGCCCGATACGAGGCGACGGAGCATGGCCGTCACTATCATCTTATCGATGTTGAAACCGGCAAGGTTCTGGAATTCGAGGATGAGGAGCATGAGGCGCTGATGCGTCAGATTGCCAACCGCCTTGGATTCGAACTGATTTCCATGCGGCTCGAACTGTTCGGTCGGCGTCTGGCGACTCCAGATGTGGCGAAGAGCGAGCGCCCCAAAGCGGCAAAAAAAGCACGGGGAACCGGCAAGTGAGTGTTGAAAGCCCGCGAACCGGCGGTCTCTCCGCTCTCGATCTGGACCGTGACGGCTTTCATGAACTGCGCGGCGGAAATCTCGGCGTTCGGATCGCGTCCACGCAGGAAGAGATCGAGGCTGCCCAGGCGCTCCGCTATCGTGTGTTTTTCGAGGAAATGGGTGCGCAGCCTGATGAGCGCACCTTTCGTCTCAAGCGCGATATCGACGAATTTGATGATTATGCGGACCATCTTCTGGTCATCGACCACGCCGTTTCCTCCGGCGCGGCCGGTGTGGTCGGAACCTATCGTCTCATGCAGGGCGATCGGGCGTCAAAGCTTGGTCGTTTCTACAGCGAGAGCGAATTCGATATCGGTCCGCTGAAAAAGTTTCCCGGACGCCTGCTGGAAGTCGGTCGTTCCTGCATCGACATCCGTTATCGCGGGCGTGCGGCCATGCAACTGCTCTGGCGCGGCATTGCGTCCTACATCTTTCTGCACAAGATCGACGTTCTGTTCGGCTGCGCCAGTCTGCCGGGGACAAACCCCGAAGAGCTGAGCGAAGAGCTGACCTATCTCTACCATAATCACCTCGCGCCTCCCGCGTTGCGGGTGAAGGCTCTTCCCGATCGTCGGGTGGAAATGCTGCGGCAGGACCCATTGACCCTCGACCGCCGCCGGGCGCTTACCCGCCTGCCGCCGCTGATCAAGGGCTATCTGCGTCTTGGTGGATATGTTGGTGACGGCGCGGTGGTGGACCCGCAGTTCAGGACAACCGATGTCGCCGTTCTCGTGAAAAGCGAGCTGATGACCGATAAATATTATCGTCATTATGAGCGTCGGCTGCGTGACGCTCTCGACTGAGAGAACTGCAGTCTGGCTTGTGATCCGATGAGGGCTGCTGACCGCAAGGCGGCAGGACTGCCCAAGCGGATCGGGAGTGCTCTGGGCGATACGTGGAAACCACTTCTTGCGGGCGGTGTCGCCGCTTTCGCGTTTCCACCCCTGCACCTTCTTCCGCTTCTTCCCTTCGCCTTTCTGGTGCTGATGCGCGCGATTGATCGTGCCCGCAGCACGCGGCAGGCGGCTCTGGCCGGTTTTGCTTTCGGGTTTGGCCTGCATGCTGTCGGCCTTTACTGGCTCATCAACGCCATCCTGATTCGCGCCAGCGAGTTCTGGTGGTTCGTTCCGTTCCCGTCACTCGGTTGCGCGCTGATTCTTGCGCCCTTCGCCGCGCTACCGGCAGCATTATGTCGCTGTGTTCCGGCAGGATGGCGGCGGTGCGTTCTGTTCGCGGCGACATGGACCCTCTGCGATATGGGACGTCTGTTCCTGTTCAGCGGCTTTACGTGGAATCCGCTCGGGAGTGACTGGGCTGTTCATGGACTTGCGGGCGACATCATGATCCAGCCTGCCGCATGGATCGGTGTGGACGGGCTGACGCTTCTGACGGTGCTTCTCGCGCTGATCATGCCTCTGGGGCGCAAGGTTGCTGCTTTCTGCGTCATCGCGGTTCTGCTTTGGGCAGGAACTGGTGTGCTGCGTTTTTATGGTCTTGAACGTCAGGCGGATGTTTCGGCAGCCAGCGCCACGACTCCTGTTGTCGCGCTGGTGCAGGGTAATGTGCCGGAACAGGAAAAGATCAGCCGCTCTGACATGCAGAAGGTTTTCGAGCGTTATCTGCGTCTCACCCGGCAAGGTGTGACTCAGGCGCTGGAAGAAAGTGGCCGGACACAGGGCGCGGCTCATCCGGTTGTTTATGTCTGGCCGGAAACGGCTTTCCCCGGCGTGCTGGAAGAGGATCCGGAAGCGCGCTCCATGATCGCGCGCGCGGCGGAGGGAGCCAGCGCGGGGATTATCGGCACGCTACGGATCGGGCCGGATCAGCATTGGCGTAATTCTGTTGTTGAGCTTGATGAAACCGGGACAGTCACGGGTGTCTATGACAAGGCGACTCTTGTGCCGTTCGGCGAATATCAGCCGCGCTTCCTGCCGTTACAGGTGGTTCCGGGCGGCGGTATGACGCCAGGCCCTGGGCCTCGGAGCTGGCATTTTCCGGGTCTTGAAGCGGTGGGCCCGTTGATCTGTTACGAAGTGATTTTTTCGGGTCATGTGATTGACCCTCATGACCGACCGGGCTGGCTGGTCAACGTCACGAACGATGCGTGGTACGGTAACAGCGCCGGTCCCCGTCAGCATCTGGCGGCTGTCAGATTGCGGGCTGTGGAAGAAGGACTGCCGGTGGCCCGTGCCGCCAATACCGGTGTGTCGATCGTTTATGATGCACGGGGCCATGACCTCGGCAGACTGGAATGGGGGATGGAAGGTGCGCTGGTCAGGGCCATGCCGCCCGCGCTGCCTCCAACATTTTTCTCGCGATTTGGACAGAAGATCCCGGCCGCGTTGTGTCTTCTGGCGGCGCTTATCGCGCTTTTCCCATCACGTTCAGGATGGCGCTTGCGGTCAGATGGTTAATACAGGTTAACAAATTCATCTTCAGGTTGTATGTTTACATTCTTCTAACCCACAGGTGTGGTTGCTCCGGGGGACAAGGGTATGGCGACAACAGAAGAAGGCGGATCACGAGGCAGCGACCTCGACGCCCATGTGGGAGCCCGCATCCGTCTGCGTCGCACCATGCTGGGGATGTCCCAGGAAAAACTGGGTGAGGCGATCAGCCTGACCTTTCAGCAGATCCAGAAATATGAACGCGGCACAAACCGTGTCAGCGCCTCGCGCCTGTTCGAGATTGCCAAGGTTCTCGATGTTCCCATCGGGTTCTTCTACGATGATATGCCTCTGGCGCCTTCCGCAGTGCCTCTCGAAGCCCCGCAGACCGGACCGGTCATGGGGTTTGCCGAGGCGCAGCAGGGATTTGGCGGTCCGCCCATGTCCGGGACGCCTTCCCCGGCAACGGTCGATGCGGCTGTGCTGTCTCGCCGGGAAACGCTTGAGCTTGTGCGGGCCTATTACCGTATTCCCGACGCCGGCGTGAGAAAGCGCGTGCTGGATCTGATCCGTTCAATGGCCCCCACAGAGTAATCCGAAGAATAAAGGGCAGAGGTTTCCGATACTCCGGATTTCTGCCTGATCCGTTTTTCTGCGCCCGCTCCCTTGATCTGAAAAAGACGCCGTTCTTTACGGCTGCGGTGGTCCGGGAAGGGGTGTCCAGTGTGTCGGGCGACCATGTGGAGCCAGACGCCAGCGGCGATCCTGCGCATCCCAGAGATCCATCCAGATATAATCTCCCCGGCCTTCTATATGCAGAAACAGCAGGACAGCGCTCCCGTCGCGGGGTGCTGAACTGATGGGCCGCCAGATATTGGCGACGAATGCTTCAAGCCCCAGTTGCATCCGCGTGCGGTAATGAGCCCGGGCCTTGGGGTCGAGATCATCCCAGGCCGCTCCGCAATAGGCGTAGTAGGCTTCAGCCGCGGCTTCGAGCTGCTCCCGACCGATCAGCCGGGTCGCTGTCGGGTGAGGGGTGGACGCTCCGGAAGAGGTCGGGTTTTTTGCCGGATCGTGTGGCGGGGGAGAACGGTTCAAGTGCTGGCCATGACTGAGAATGATGGAACAATAAGCGCGGAGATGGCATGTTAATTCAAGAGCTGATGCGTTCGATTGCAGATTAATCGCTTTGCAGGAAGACCGGCTGAGGGTTACCAGACATCCACGGTGAGAGTGCCATGTCCCTTTCCACGGAACGCAGGAACTCTGCACGGCAGAATAAATGAGGAGCCATAATGGCAGGCAGCGTGAACAAGGTCATTCTGGTCGGGAATCTCGGGAAAGATCCGGAAATCCGTACCAGCCAGAACGGGCAGAAAATCGTGTCGCTTTCAGTGGCTACGAGCGACACATGGAACGACCGCGCCTCTGGCGAGCGGCGTGAACGTACCGAGTGGCATCGTGTTGTGGTGTTCAATGACCGGTTGGCGGACGTAGCGGAACGATTCCTGAGAAAAGGCCGGAAGGTCTATCTCGAAGGTGTTTTGCAGACCCGCAAATGGACCGATCAGTCAGGACAGGAAAAATACACGACGGAGGTCGTTCTGGATCGGTTCCGTGGCGAACTGGTGCTGCTGGATGGTCGGGGTTCCGGTGATGGTGACGATGCCGGTGGTTACGGTGGCGGCTCGGAAGCGGCTGGTGGCGGTTATGGTGGTGGCGCGTCGGCCGCTCGTCGTCTTCCCGGCGGCGGTGGTGCTTCAGCTCCGCGTAGCAGCGGTCCTGCATCCACAGGCGGCTGGGATGCGCCGGGTGGCAGCGATCTGGACGACGAAATCCCGTTCTGATCGACCCGTATTACAGGAGAGTTGATCGTGAGGCGGGGCGTCCTGCTCCGTCTCGCCCGCTGGAAACGCGCCACTGACAGACCGAAAACGCTTTCGGCACAGTGTTTCAATAAAACGGACTTTTCACGTCCGGACGCCTCCCACGGTTCCACCAGCGGCACATGTCTCATGTCCCGGATTTATTTCCGGTGTTCGTGTGAAACCGTGCGCCAGAAGCCCTGCCTAAAAGGCGGCTTCAGGGTTTTTCACCGGAAAGCCCGGGATCGTTTTGATGACCCGTTTCAGGTGTTCGACCGTGATCAGGCGCGTGCACTCAAACTGACGCGGTGTGCCAGCATGACGGGGACACCATAGAAAATCCTTGTGATCAAACCGGTGTGTCGGATCATTCCAGCAGGAATTGCAGGCGTGCCAGTTCACGATGCGCCATGGCGTGTGAAATTCGTTGGTGGGGTGAGTAAACCCGGCAATCATCACAACCTTGCAACGTGCGGCCCATGCCAGCCATGACAGACCGCTGGAGAGACCGATGAAGAACTCGGCATGACGCAGCCATCGCACACGTTCCGCCAGTGACCGGTCACCGGTCTGATCTTCCGCGCCATAGGGGATCTGGTTCCAGACGATGCCGGTCCCATGAACGGGCTTCTGATCGATGCAGATAACCCGATAGCCGCAGTCTTTCAGATACGCGACAAGCTGAAGCCAGCCACCGGGATTGTTCCAGTATTTACACTGTGAGCTGCTCTGTGCGGCGATGCAGACATAAGGTTCTTCAATCGGTCGGGTAGGATCTTCGTCCGGTGCGATGACCGGCTGCTCTTCTGTCGGATCGACCCCGAGGATGTAGCCTGCGGTCCTGTGCAGACCCACAAGACGGAAGTCGGTCGGCTGCCAGATGTTGGCCTGATCGTCGAAAAACAGACCGATTGTATAGGTCGCATAGAAGGTCTTGAGCGTGTCGCTGTTTTCGATTTCTTCCGGCGTGACAAAAGTGATGTGCGGGTAGGAACTCCTGAACAGCGGGATGATCGGGGCGGCCATGACGCATGTCACCTTGCAGTCACGTACTTCCGCGAAGCGGGCGACATAGGGGAACCATCCCAGCGTATCGCCCAGCGTGCCGACCGGAAGCTGGATCAGGACAGACCGGTTCCGGCAGTCGTACTCGTGTGACAGGACAAGGGTTCCGGCTTCATCATGAATCTGGATGCCGAAGCGGACGTAGAAACGTTTGGAGCTGTTGACGGTCGCTTTGCCTGTTGTCGTCTCGAACAGGATGTTTCCCGTATCGAGATCCCTGAGGCGAATCGTCCACTTTCCATCCGGCAGAGCGACACGGCAGCCGAGGTTGAAATCGTAGCGTATGCCAGCCGGGCCTTCCTGTGTGGGAAGCCTGGCTGCGCCGATGAAAGCGGCCTTCTCGGCCTTTTCGTCTTTTTTGCCGGTATTGCCGTCTCCCACACTGCCGACATCTGCACCGGGCGCCTCTCCAGAGGAGCAGCCGGTCAGAGGAAGGGTAGCATCCGTGACCGGAGCATCAGAGAGGGGGGCTTCTGTTGCAGACATGAGGCTCTTGATAAACGGAAGGTTGCAGGGCTCAGGAACGTTTCAGCTGTTAAAGGTGAAATATTATAAGAAACAGCTAATGACGGTCTGCCCACTGTCGGCATTAAGGTTCGCCGGCGGACCCTGCGCTTCCGACAGCATCGCCCCCACGTCCGGACTGACCTGCGTAGGTATGATAGGTGAAAGGCGCATTGTAGGGCGCAGCAACAGGTGCGATGAATTTGACAGGCACGCCGAAGATATCGAACTGCGTTGCGCCGTTATTGGCGTCTCTCGGAATCTGCTGTGCTTCAATGGATGGCAGCGGCTCGCCATGCGGCGTTTTGCGCACGTCCAGAGAATAATGCGATTCTATGGTCTCATCGATGTCTTCGACAGGTTCATAACCGTCCGGCGGTGGCGGAGCGCCTTCCTGCGATTCCACCGAACGGGCCGTTGTCGCCGGCGCAAGCTTGCCGGAAGACAGATCGGCATGCTGCTTTGTCTTGTGGCGAGGCGTATGCGTCGCCGCGACTGCGTGCTGGCACAACACCGGCCCGGCCAGAATAATGGCCAGAGTGAGGCTGGCGGTCGTTTTTCCCAGAACCACTCTGAACAGGCCCTTTCGCGAAGAGGGCGACCCCATGGGGGTGGACGATAACATGGTCATGATGCCTTCCTGACACGGCGATAACGGCAAAGTCGGACGTATGGCGCTTGCGGTCAATGAATGTTTCCGCAACCTTGCGCGAACGAAAGCGCTTATATTTATAAGTAGCAACACATGAGCCAGTTGGAACAGGACACCATCCGATGACCGTAAGCACAGGACAACAACTTGCTCCATTAGCTCTCACGGATGGGCAGATCCTGGAGCTTGAAAATGCACTGAGACAGGTGGAGGCCGGGCGGGGCATTCTGGTTCGCATGGCTGACCTCATGGGCGGCGCTGTTGGACACGCCACCCGACTCGGTCTGCGGGGACTCGGGATGACGCCCCGCATACAGGACAAGCTCAAAGGGATTGCCGAAACAGCCATCGCCCGGTCATTTGATGTGGCCATTCTGGGGATGTCCGGCCCGGTCGATGCTGCCGCCAGTGGTGAAGCAGCGGATCGACGGGCGGGCAAAGGCGTGCGTGAGAAAACCTTGCAGGCTGCTGTCGCCGTATCCGGTGCGGTAGGCGGCTTCGCAGGTCTCGCCGGGCTGGCGCCCGATATCAGTTTCACCACCCTGACCATCATGCGGGAGATCGCGAGGATTGCCCGCGAGGAAGGTGAGGATTTGTCTGATCCCGACTCCCGTCGTGCCTGTCTTGAAGTCTTCGCTCTGCGGGCTTTCCCCAATATTGGCGAGGGGCGGGAGAGCGAACTGGGGTATTTTTCCGCCCGTACAGTGCTGCGTGGTCGCCCGGTTGTCATGCTGATTTCCGAGGTCGCGTCGCATTACGGGCTGGCGCTGGGTCAGAAGATCTCGCTGCAACTTATGCCGGTGGCGGGCGCGCTCTGCGGGGCGTCCCTGAACGCGGCGTTCCTCGCTCATTATCAGGCCCTGGCGCGGGCGCACTTTACCATCCGTCGCCTGGAACGTGAGCATGGCCCAACGGTACGGGATACCGCCATTGCGTTGCGTGATCTCGCGAGTAATCAGGACGAATGATTTTTTGTGAGAAGCATTCTGGAAACAGGTATTTCCCGGAAAAATCTGGAAGCGGTTTGAAATGAGAACAGAGGCTTCTCTGGAGAAGCCTCTGTTCTGGTTCCACAAAGCGTAAAAATTCTGTCAGGACCGGTTGTAGGTATCCTCGAGCCGTACGATGTCGTCCTCACCCAGATAGGCCCCGGTCTGTACTTCAATCAGGGTCAGCGGGATCTTGCCGGGATTTTCCATGCGGTGAACGCAGCCCTGCGGCAGATAGATGCTCTCGTTTTCACGCACGAGAACCTTGTCTTCATCGCGTGTCACCAGCGCGACGCCACCGACCACAATCCAGTGTTCGGCGCGGTGGAAGTGTTTCTGCAGAGAGAGTTTCTCTCCCGGCTGGACGACAATCCGTTTGACCTGAAAGCGATCGTTCTGGATCAGGCTCTCATAGAACCCCCATGGACGATAGCAGCGGTTGTGACTCGCAGCTTCCGGACGTTTGGCTTTCTTCAGGCGATCGACGATTTTCTTGACGTCCTGCGCCCGATCGCGATGGGTGACCAGAACGGCGTCATCCGTCGTTACAACCACCAGATCATCGACCCCGGCGACCGCCGTCAGATATTTCTCGGAACGCACATAGCTGTTCTTCGAATCTTCGATCAGCACATCACCAACGGCGACATTGCCAGCCGGGTCCTTCTGGCTGATATCCCACAGCGCATCCCAGCTTCCGACATCCGACCAGCCGAGATCTGCGGGCACCACGGCGACATTGCTGCTCCGTTCGGCGATGGCGTAGTCAATCGAGATATCGGGTGCGGCCTTGAATTCCTCGATGCCGAGGCGCTCGAAGAAAAGATCACCTTTCCGGGCTTCGAAGGCGGCTCGTACGGCCGTCATGACCTCCGGCGCATGCTCTTCCATTTCACGAATCAGGGTGTCGGCCCTGAACACGAACATGCCGGAGTTCCAAAGATAATCGCCGGACCTGAGGAAGAACTCGGCCTGTTCCGTGTCTGGTTTCTCACGGAAAGCCTTGACTGTGGAGACGCCTTCCAATCCGGAGATCGCCTGTCCGACTTCGATGTAACCGTAGCCGGTTTCGGGGCGTGTCGGCTTCATGCCGAAGGTCACGACCAGTCCCTGTTCAGCGCCGGCGACAGCGTTCTGCATGGCGGAACTCAGGGCTTCCGGCTTTGTAATGGCGGCGTCGGCGGCCATGAGCCACAATACAGCCTGCGGATCTGTCTGGGCGACCAGCAGGGCCGCGGCGGCAATGGCTGGAGCGGAGTTCCGCCCCACCGGTTCCAGCAGGATTTTCGGCGAGTCTACTCCTGCTTCACGGAGTTGTTCCGCGATCAGGAAACGATGTTCTTCATTGCAGACGATCACAGGTGCGGAGACTGAAACGTCTCTCGCTCTCAGAGCCGTTTCCTGCAGAAGGGATTGGGCGCTCAGCAAAGGCCACAGTTGCTTGGGGAAACTTGCGCGTGACATCGGCCATAAACGGGTTCCCGAACCCCCGGAAAGAATGACGGGTATGACGGTCGAAGCATTTTTGTCTGTCATCTGGATCCCTGTTCTGTTCATGACGACGCTTGCTTCCTTTCGCGAGTCAGACGTCTAGTCTGATGACACTCCGAGAAAACATTTTCGCCGCAGGCCGCTGATGCACGAAACTTAGCCCAACAAAGATCGGGATGTAATCCGTAGGATCATAAATCAAGGCTAATGAAACAGAGAGATAATTTGTCGAAAAGGCTATTTCATCGTGGGTTGATTAAAATCTTATCAAATAGTGTCTATGTGGCTTTATCCACGACGGCGGATATGTTTACCCGGCATGCAGCCATGTTTGCCATCCGTGTAATAGATGGCCCGCCCGACGGGAGCCAGAAGCCTGCCGTGAGAACCGATGGCGCGCAGTTTGCGGCCATGTGTTACGATAACGGAGCCGCCGGAAAGGCAGCCTTGAAATATTGATTTTTTATGATGATGCGCTTTACCGTGGAAGGCGATGCGCGGCGGGGATGCGTACCCGGGTAGGTCGTGCCCATGCGCCTGTGTCTGGACAGTCAGACAGGCGATAAGCAGCAGGCCTCCAGCTTTCGACGCAGTGAGCCTCAGGCTGTTTGCCCGCTTTAAGCTGCAATCTGACAAGCCGCAAACGAAAGCCATAACAGCGCCCGGAAAAACGGCCGTCGAAATCTGACCGTGCAATAAGATCAGTTCTAACAGTATATCAGAAGCACGCACAAGGCATGTGGGGTGAGGGCGTTAATCTGCATGAGACGCTATGACGCGGCTATTCGTCTTGTGGCGTTGCTCCGTTGACACGCTCTCGCAGCTCTTTGCCAGCCTTGAAAAAAGGCACGACTTTCTCATCCACAGAAACGGATTCTCCAGTGCGTGGATTGCGCCCCGCTCTGGCTTCCCGTTTCTTGACGGTAAAAGCTCCGAAACCGCGGAGTTCTACACGATCTCCGCGTGCAAGCGCACTTGTCAGTTCGTCGAAAATCGTATGAACGATTAATTCAACGTCCTTGAGTAAAAGATGAGGATTCGCCGCTGCTATTTCAGCGACAAGCTCGGATCTGGTCATCTCGCCTCCCGCCGAGGACTAAGGTTTCCAGATCGAAACTGCGCCGTCAATAGCTTCATGCGTCTGAGGCAGAAAAATGTCCGCATCAAGGCCAAGCCATGACGTTAGCTGACCGCCAAACCATCCAAAGATGCGCCGTTTCAAACTGAAGGCCTTATGCTCTTCGCCAATCGTGACGATTTTCGGGTAACCGGGCAGGCCGGAGGCTTTGTTCAGCCAGAGACGCGCCTCCTCGTGTCCACCTATACTGTCGATCAGTCCGACCTTCAGCGCCTGCTCGCCCGTATAGGGACGGCCATCGGCAAGGGAGCGCACTTTCTCTTCAGACAAATGGCGGCCCGTAACAACCATTGTAACAAACTGGTCGTAAAGATTGCTCACCACGCCCTGAAGCATTGCGCGACCTTCAGGAGAAATCGGTTTGGTGAGAGAAGGCTGCCCTTTCAGCGGGCCGGAGACCAGTTCCTGAACATTGATGCCAATTTTACCAAGAATTCCGGAGAATTCCGGTGCTTCCATCAATACGCCGATGGAGCCGGTCAGGGTGCTTCGCTCGGCAAAAATACGTTTGGACGGTAACGCGATCATATAGCCAGCAGAAGCGCCCATTCCACCCATGGTGGTGACTACCGGTTTGCTGCGAGCAAATTGTTCTACGGCATCATGCAGTTCTTCACCGCCGGTCACAGCCCCGCCGGGACTGTCAATGTCGAGCAGAAGGCCTTTGACGTTCGTATCTTTACGTGCGTCAGCAAGGGCTTTTGTCCAGCGTGAGACATCGGAACCGATCATGCCGTGTATTTTTAACTGTACGAGGTGGGGCGTTTTTGCTGTTGCCACGCTGCGCCAGTTGCCGGACTGCTGCTGACCATAACGTCCGGCAATCAGGACCGAGACGGCAACAGCTGCGATTGCGCCAATTCGCCAGCGACGCAGTCTCCGCTTCTGGACAGAGTGCGCCACAGTTTCATCAACGCCTGAACTCATTACAGTTTATTCCAGCACAACAGCAAAGGTTCATGGAAAAGTGTTTCCATGAAGAAATATTCGGCATGGTCCCGGAGAAATGAACCATGCCGATGTGGCAGATTTACTGAGCCTTGCGACCACGACGACGCGGTGCGACCTCTTCGCTGTCCGAAGAAACGCTGGTGGTTGCGCTGATCTTGCGGCCAAGACCAATTTCACGAGCCAGAGTTGAACGGCGCTCGGCATAGTTCGGAGCGACCATGGGATAGTCTGTGGGCAGACCCCAACGCTCACGGTACTGCTCAGGTGTCATGCCATAGGCGCTCTGCAGATGGCGCTTCAGCATTTTCAGCTTCTTACCGTCTTCCAGGCAGACAATGTAGTCAGGAAAGACAGAACGCTTCACGGGGACGGCGGGTTGCAGCTTCTCAGGCTCAGGCGTTGCCTGACCGGCCGTTTCGAGAGCTGTAAACACGTCACGGATCAGGCTCGGCAGTGTTTCTGCCGGAGCAGAATTATTTGAAACATGAGCCGAAACGATTTGCGCTGTCAGTTCGAGAAGAGGGGAGAGAGGTTTATTTTCAGACATAAAAAACTCCGTTACAATTTAAAACAATTCAGCGCACATTTACGGAAAACCAAGTGGAACCATTCGGCTCTGTTTGTTGAAATAATGAAGTATGCTTCCTAGTGCAAGACCTGCCGGTTATATTATATGCAGCAAGTTCTTTAATGTAGGGGGGATAAAGTAGAAATTTCCTCTGATTTTCGTCCGGATAAGGAGGATGACAAGGCGCCTTTTCTTGAAGAGACAGAAAAGAAAGGCGTGGGAAGCGAAGAGTGGTTCGGGTTTTTCTAACATTACCATGAGGTTTCTAAAATTTATTTAAATGTTTGATTTGGGGGTGTTTTTATGTAAACAGTCCTGATGTATATAATTTTATTTTATTGTTATTTAGTAAAATTAAATATTATTTTTGAATTGTCTTGCATTTATATTTGATGATTTATCTTGAATCTGATCTTGTTTTAACTTTTAGGATAAGATTTCATGCTTATTTCGATATAATATATATGTATTTACTTGTAGAATGCGCCTTTATCCAAAAAGATATATTTCAATTGCATATAATATATCTTTTTGGAATCTGTGTATTTAAGGGGGTGAAAATGCCCGAAATGGATTTCGGG
The DNA here is from genome assembly GCF_002005445.1 of Acetobacter aceti. NCBI lineage: Bacteria > Pseudomonadati > Pseudomonadota > Alphaproteobacteria > Acetobacterales > Acetobacteraceae > Acetobacter > Acetobacter aceti. The sequence goes on along the minus strand of NZ_CP014692.1, from coordinate 2,672,127 downwards.
CATTATGCACTTTTCGATTACTTGAATTTTTTCCACAAAAATCCGATGATTCCGGCTACGATCACGGCGCCGGCAATTTTCTTAAGGCTGCAGCAGCCTTTTTTTGCCGGAGCGCAGCCACCTGTTTTGCAGTCATTCTTGGCCATCAAACTGTTCCCTGAAACGTCTGTTAAAACTATGCAATATCGACCATAGATATCCATAAATACAGTCGATGCCTGAAAATCTAGCATGTCGGTCAGAAAAGCAATACTATCCTGAATGTGACTGTTTCGTAATAAACTGTGAGCGTGCCAGTAACGTGAAATGCTGACGATTCAGTGCCGCATGCAGGAAACATATGGAATGGCTTGTCATTATTTGTGGTATGAAAATGGCTTTTCGAAAATGTATCAAATCGTGATTTTCTCGGTCTGACTGCCTTTCGCGGTACCTTGTTTTGCAATGACCTGCTGATGAAAAACTGAAGACCGTTGTTTTGAAAGCAATGGTGACACTTATCGGGTTTTCCTGAAAAACCTCATTTGGACATTCTCTTGTAATTGAAAACCTCTCACATGCAGGATTTATAGTGGTTTTGCGCAAAGATGTCTCGTTAATGCGTTATTTTATGCGTGTTTTCGGAGCTTTTTTCGTAGTCGGCGCCCTCTGGTCCGCAACCACTGTCCCGTTGTGATCATCAACAGGTAGACCGCTGGCGTTGAATAAAGAGTGAGTAGCTGACTCATTGCAAGGCCGCCGACGACGGCAATTCCAAGTGGGCGGCGTAACTCGGCTCCGTAACCATTTCCCAGAATAAGAGGAAGGGCTCCAAGTGCCGCCGCCAGTGTGGTCATCAGGATGGGACGAAAGCGTGTCAGACAAGCCGCGCGTATGGCCTCGGAAGGTTGCATATTCTGCTGCCGCTCTGCATGGAGCGCAAAATCGATCATCAGGATTGCGTTTTTCTTGACGATGCCCACCAGCAGGATCACCCCGATCATGGCGATCAGAGAAAAGGACTGCCCCGACAGCCACAACGCAACCACAGCCCCAACGGCAGCGGACGGCAGTGTGGAGAGGATGGTCAGAGGATGTATGTAGCTTTCATACAGTATTCCCAGAGTGACATACATGGTGACGAGAGCGGCCAAAAACACCAGAACTTCATTGACCAGCGCTTTCTTGAAATCGCCTGCGCGCCCTGTAAAACTCCCGCGAATGGTGTCGGGCATGTGGATGGCTTCACCTACCCGCTTTATTTCCGCTTCAGCATCCGTAAGCCCTTTGCCGGAAGGAAGATTGAACGAGATTGAGCCGGAGACAAAGTTGTCTTCATGACTGACCTGGAGGGAAGTAGGGCGCGTAACGAGGTCAGCCACCGAGATCAGCGGCACCATGGTTTCGGCCGATGACGACACCGCTGAACCGTTGGACGCCCCGGCGCCCCCGGCCAGACGGTTGGCAATCTGGTTGCGGAAAGACAGACGATTTAAGGCTGCTTCTCTGGAATCTGTTGAACGGGGTACACGGATCGAGTTCGAGACGGTTCCACCGCCAGCTGTCCCGCCAGCCGTCGAAACCCAGAGCGTTTTCAGCATTTCTGGATTTTCCCGATAGACTTGGGCGGCTTCCATCACGACGTAATAGGTCGTCAGCGATGTGGAAATATTCGATGCCGTGCGCTGGCCGAAAGCGTCGAACAGGGCGTTCCCGATCAACTGGGGTGTCACAAGATAACGTGCGGCGACGTCACGGCGAATGTCTACATGCAACGATGCGCCGTTGTTGTGGATATTGGTGTTGACGTCGGAGATGATGCTGCTGTGGCGCAGGGCTTCACTGAGACGTGGAACCCATGTTGTCAGGTCATCGACGGCTTCGCTTCGGAAAACATAGGTGTAGTTTCCTGTCTGCTGGCGGGAGCCTCCACCATTCACATCGCCTGAGTTGGAAATATGCGCGTCCAGACCGGCAATGTTCGCCACCTTTGACTGTATTCGTTTGGCTATGGCTTCCGGTGTGTCGGGTCGTGTGGATTTGTCCGTGAGCGAGGCAAAGGCCGACGCTTCATTCGCCGCGTCATCACCTGTAAATGCCACAACGGATGTCACTTGCGGATCATGCATCATCGTGTTGGCGACGCGGCGGGTCTTGTCGGATACGGCCTGAAACGAACTTGTCTGATCCGTGCTCAGATAGGCGGAAACGAGAGCGATGTCTTCCGGGGGCAGGATTGTTTTCGGCATGAAAACAACAACGGCGACAGTGATGACCAGACTGACCGGCAGGGAGGCCAGCACCAGCCAGCGATGACGAAGGGCGACATCCAGCGACCGCATGTAGAAATGCAGCAGGCTGTTCAGGATGACTTCAACACCATCAAACAGATGGTGCATCCGGCGTGACCACCCAGTGTTCCCGGCTGGTGTTTCCCCATGGTGAACTTCAAGCAGATACGCGCACATCATCGGTGTCAGCGAGAGGGACAGAAAGAGCGAAATGGCCACAGCGGTTGTCAGCGTCATGGCAAATTCGAAAAAGATTTTACCCGCAATTCCCGAGAGCAGGAGCAGGGGCAGAAAGACCGCGATCAGCGAGATGGTGATCGACACCACGGTAAAGCCGATTTCCCGTGAGCCAAGCAGGGACGCTTCCATGCGATCCATGCCGTCTTCCATATGACGGGCGATATTTTCGACAACAACAATCGCATCATCCACCACAAATCCCGTGGCGATGGTCAGGGCCATGAGGGAAAGCGTGTCCAGCGAGAAATGCAGTTGGTGCATCGCTGCCAGGGAGCCCGCCAGTGACACCGGCACTGTGACCGCCGGTATCAGGGTTGAGCGCCAGGAACGAAGAAATGCGAGCACCACGAGCACGACCAGAACGACTGAAATCAGCAGGGTGAGCTGGGTGTCTGTGAGCGCTGCACGGATTGACCGGGACATGTCATTGACCAGGGTAAGTTTGACATCTCCGGGAAGTACGCTCTGAATTTTGGGGGCGTGTGCACGGATGGCGTCGGTGACTTCAATGACATTTGCGCCGGGCTGCGGCCGGATGATCGCCATCACGGCTGGCTTGCCATTGAACCACGCTGCCTCGCGTTCATTCTGCGGACCGTCACGTACTGTCGCCACGCTGGACAGGCGGACGGGACGCTCATTGCGGTAGCCGACGATGAGGTCACGATATTGTTCGGCTTTCCGGGCCTGATCGTTTGTGGTCAGCATCAGGCGCTGCGTGCCGATATCCAGAAAGCCCTTGGGCGTGTTGGCGTTGGCGGACGCGAGAGCGGAGCGGATATCCTCGAACCCGATACCGTAATGGTAGAGCAGATAGGGGTTCATCTCGACGCGCACGGCGGGTTTGGCGGCGCCTTCAGGCTGCACCCATCCGACGCCGTGAATGCCAGCCAGTTGCGGAAGCAGTCTTGTTTCCGAGAGGTCGCGGAGTTCAGTGAGAGGCCGCGTGTCAGATGTCAGCACGGCGACCATGATCGGATTGTCGGAAGGATTGGCCTTGTAATATTGCGGCGTATCGATCAGTGTGTTCGGCATGTCCTGTCGAGCCGCCTGAAGAGCGGCCTGGACATCACGGGCGGCGCCATCTACATTTCGATGGTCGTCGAAGAACAGCAGGATGAAGGATGATCGGTCCGTGGTGTCGGAGGTCATCTGGGTCAGTCCGGCAATGCTTCCGAGGCGACGTTCCAGAGGGGTCGTCACGGCGCTGGCCATCTGCTGAGGGGAGCTGCCCTGCTGGCTGGCGATGACATAGATGACGGGAACGGAAATGTCCGGAAGATCGGCGACCGGCATGACGCGGTAAGACAGTACCCCGGCAAACACCATCGCCAGAGCCAGAAGAGTGGTTGCGACAGGACGACGGATAAAGACAGCGCACAGATTCACTGTCATCTTCTCCAGATCATGATGCCTGGTTTCGCAGCAGTTCTTCGGGGAAGCGTGTCGAATTCAGAGTGGGCATCCTGTGCGCGACCATGCGTGGCCCATGTGCGAAAGACCTGACGTTTCTGATCATTCTACTCAATGGTATCGTTGTGCTGATAAGCAAAAACCTTCTGTAGCCGTGGCCATAGGCTTTGAAAAGTCGGGTTGTATCTATGGGTAGGGTATAAAAGAAGGAAATCGATATTTTTAAAATTGATTGAGTGGATATATTTGATGGTGTGTAATAAACGGTAAAATGAAACGAAAAACAGAAGTAACTCAGTCTAAAATTATAAACAGTATTATTTTTTAAAATAAGTCATGAATTATGAAATTGTTTTTTGTTGTTTTTTTGTGTAATTCGTTTCAGGGAATAGAATGGCGGGTGATTACCTGTTTTGTCGGTGATATTAAACAGTGAGGGGCCAATGGCCTTTTTTGATAATATCCTTACACGTTATGCTCGCAGGGTCTGCCTTGCAACTGTTGGCAGTGAACTGATTCCTGCCTTTGTGCGGACTCGTTTGCTGAATGTGCTTGGCGCAAATCTTGACCCTTCAGCCTGCATCTGGTCGGGTTGCCGTCTGCGCTCTTCCAGTCTTGTCATGGGCAAGGAAAGCTTCATCAACGTCGGGTTCTTTTTTGATGGGGCGGCAAGACTGATCATCGGCGAGAATGTGCGCATCGGACAGTTTTTCTCGGTTGTGACCGCCACCCATCAAATCGGCCCGAGCAAGCAGCGCTGCACTATGGAGGCTTTACTCGGCGATGTGGTCATTGAAGACGGTTGCTGGATCGGGGTGAATGTCACCATCCTGCCGGGCGTCACAATCCGGCAGGGCTGTGTGATCGGGGCGGGGACGCTGGTATCGACAAGCACGGACCCGGATGGCCTGTATGTCGGTTCACCAGCCCGCAGAATACGCGACCTGCCGAAAGGGAAGCCTGAGCACAGAAAGGGACGAGCGGCTGAGCGCGTGCCGTCACCGTTTCCTTCCATTCAGCGGGCTGGAGCGACCACCGAATAAGTCTCCGGAATGGCGAAAAGAGTATCCGGTTGAGGAACCCGTTCAACGGAGAGCGCCCTGACCAGAATGCGCCCCTGCTGCTTCACCTGAAGAAGAATGCCATCCTCAGTGTAACAGGCGTCGCTTTCATGCCCGTCCTGATCGGTCGTGCGCCAGATCGTGCAGAACTGGCCACTGACCATGTCTGTTCCAAGTTTTTTGAATGATCCGGGTGCGATCTGACCCGGTGGCGTGAGCACTGCTCCGGGAGCAGGCATGACGCTCCGCCGGTGTCCGAGCGTATCCACGACGTTCAGGGTGTGGTCACGCCAGGATGTCACCATATAGACAGTGGCGTTTTCAGGATCGATCCGCTGCCGCAGGGACGCGACCTGCCAGTGCATGTCCTGATGCACGGGTGCCGGACTTTGTGGCGATATCATTTCGTAATGCACGGCCACATCCACGGAGGGCGTGACATAAGGTCCGCTGGTGGCTGCGACTGCATCCTCTACACGGATTTCACAGGCGGAAAACAGCGTGGTCAGAGGGAGCGCCAGCAACAGGAGCGAAGCACGCCGAAATGTCCGTTTTTTCATGGCTGCTGTCTCAGGGATGTCCGGAATCCGGCTCGCTGGATGAGGCCGGAGCCGGGGTCGCGACAGCGTCGCCGGCTGGGGAAGATCCCGTTACCGGGCCGGTAGAAAGGGTGGCTGCGCCATTCTGGCCCGCGACACGATGATGATGGACCTCCTGATAGTCGGACGGGGGAGCAAAGTCGGAAGCCGGAATGGTTTCATAGGAAACGGATTCTGCGGACAGATGCCCTTTGGCGCCATCGGCATCCACACCGTTTTCGGCCAGTATCAGGCCATCAGTCGTCACGCAGGCGGTCGCGTCACCATGTCCGGAGGCAATGCTCCATTCCGTGCAGGGAATCCCGGCAATTGTGCGGGTGCCATGCCGCGTGAACTGCATGGACACATCCAGCAGGAACGGATTTCGCACGCTGCCGCGCTGCTCGAGCTGGGTGAAGACACGCTGTTTGTGTAGCAGGATCGTCACCGTCTGGGCGGTACGATTGAGAATGGTGGATGCCGAGCCGTCAGGAGCGTCGATGCGCATTCTCGCCCCCTCGGCGGTGAACCACACCTTGACCTGCTGCGGCTGAGGCGCACCATCCGGCTGCACGCTGTAGGTGATGACGGCGTCTTTCAGCGGGGTGAGAGGCGGGTGATCTCCCTCCGCTGCATGGGCTGTCCCCTGGATCAGGGCCGCCAGCAGTCCCACTGCGAGACACTGCCCCCACAACCCGGCTTTGTTCCTTGCATCAGACTTCCCGGTGACCTGTCGCATACGTCGAACAGTCCTCATTCCATGACATTCTCGTCGAGAGCACCCTATCTGCATCGCTCAGTCAACCACCTGCAAGGCGGGTCTCTTCACGTATCTGTCGGATTTCTGCGGCAATTTCTGTTGCAGAAAGGGGTGTCCAGCGCTGTTCGGAGCGTGTGGCCTCACGTAGACGATTTTTGTAGTCGGCGGCATCAATCTCGATGCCGCCGAACTGCGAGAGATGTGTCGTGCCGAACTGGGTATCCAGCAGATCATAGCCCCAGAGCCGGAGGCGGGCGACCAGATGCACCAGCGCCACCTTGGATGCATCCGTCTCCCGGCTGAACATGCTTTCACCAAAAAAAGCGCTTCCCAAAGCCACACCGTACAGGCCGCCGACCATTTCGCCGTCACGCCATGCCTCGATGCTGTGGCCGTAACCCATGTCATGCAGACGGCAGAACAGGCTGAGAATCGTTTCACTGATCCATGTCGTTTCGCGCCCCGGCGCAGGGGCGGCGCAGGCCCGCATGACTCCTTCGAAATCACGGTCGGTCGTCACGGTGAAACGCTCGCTCAGGGCAGTCCGACACAGGCGTTTGGGAAGGTGAAAGCCGTATAATGGCATGACGCCGCGCGGATCAGGATCATACCAGTCGAGCCTGTCTGGATCTTCGCTGCTTCCCATCGGGAACAGCCCAACGGAGTATGCTCCCAGCATCAGTTCCGGCGTCAGTTCGATCTGGTCGTTCATGCCGATCCTTCTTCCTGTTTCATGCAAGGGGCCTTTACCCGTTCCGGGGTGGTGGAAACGCTCTGATCCATTGTTTTCAGACTACCCTCATTCGCCCGGAGAGTTCCACGTGTGCAGGACATGTCTGGTTTCGTCCCCGGAAAAAGAGAGACTGGCCGGAGGACAGCGGCATATTTCTGCGCCTGTCCTCCTCTTCAAAAGTCAGCTCCCGGACGCTCTGCGAGGTGAGTTGCCGGCATGACATCCAGCCTGAGAATGTGGCCACCTGATCCTTGTTGCATGAAAACTGCTGCCGATCGGGAGCGCCTTCCTGTGGCTGGCTGGGCATTCATCACGAAACTGACAGCCTCTTGCCGTGTTCCTCTTTCTCGCTTCATGATCCCGACCTGATCAACGCACGCCACATAGCCGATGGAGTTTGTCATGTCCCTCTCGCGCACCCGTATCGTACGCAGCGTTCGCCTGCCTGAAGCTGTGGAAGCGCGGATTGCACGGGAGTTCGATGCTCCCTCTCCGCCACCGGAGCCGCTGAATACGGCGGCTCTCTTCAGGCAGGCGGAGGAGACGCAGGCCGAAGCCCTGCTGGTGACGCATCACGCGGCGATCAAGGGGGATGATGTCAGCAGGATCCCTTCTTCAGTGCGTCTGGTTGCGACCGTCAGCGTGGGCCTCGACCATCTGGATGTGAAAGCCATTCGCTCACGGGGCATTGCCGTCTCCAACACACCCGATGTGCTGACCGAATGTAACGCTGATCTTGCTTTGCTGCTTATTCTGGCCGCCGCCCGGCGTGCTGCCGAATATACGGCACTGGTTCGCAAAGGCTGGGGACGTGACCTTGCTATGGATGAAATGCTGGGGATGCGGATCAGCAACAAGACGCTCGGCATTGTCGGTATGGGACGTATTGGGCAGGCTGTCGCCCGCAGGGCGCGAGGCTTCGGCATGACCGTTCTGTATAATAACAGGCGGCGTCTGGCTTCCGAACTGGAACATGGCGCGACATGGGTGGAGAGTCTCGAAGACATGCTGCCGCGCTGCCAGATCATCAGCCTGCATCTTCCTGGCAGCGACGACACGGATGGCATGGTCGATCAGGCTTTCCTGTCCCGACTGCCCAGGGGAGCAATTTTCGTGAATGCCGCGCGAGGGCGTCTTGTGAATGAAGACGCCCTGATTGAAGCGCTTCGCAGCGGTCAACTCGCCGGAGCCGGGCTCGATGTCTGTCGAAATGAACCGAACCCTGATCCCCGGTTACTGGAACTGCCCAACCTGTTCATGACGCCGCATGTGGGAAGCGCCACGGTGGAGACCCGTACGGAGATGGGGATGCTGGCGCTGGATAACGTCGCTGCAATGGCAGCAGACAGGCCACTCCTGTCGCCGGTGGAGGCGTAACCTCTTCTTGATGAGTGAAGACTGAGAGGGATGTTTCCGCAAGATGGACCCTGCGGCCAGAAGACAGTGGCTGGCTGCAGGGTCAGAAAGACTCAGGCGGACCCGGATGGAAAACTGCCGTGGGCTGATTTCCTGAAATCATTCAGGATCATGCAGGCGTGTTTTACAGCATCAGGCACGGCGGTTACAGGAACCGGGGTTGCGAAAAGGTAGCCCTGACAGGCGGTGCAACCCAGATCGTTCAGAATACGTAACTGATCGACGGTCTCCACCCCTTCGGCGATGATCGCCATATCAATACTGCGCGCCAGACGGATCAGGCCGGATGTGATCTTCAGATCACGTGTGTTCTGGCCGATATTGGCAATGAAGCTTCGATCGATCTTGATATGGGTGAGCGGCAGTTCGCGCAGATGGCTGATCGCGGCGTAGCCAGTGCCGAAATCATCGAAGGCAATTTTGAAACCATGCCTTGCAAGTCTGAATATTTCTCGTCTGACGCGGTCTGATCGCGTGGCGCCAAGAAAGATGGTTTCAGTAATTTCTATCTGGACTTTTTCGCGTGGGACGCCCGCCGTCGCTGTCAGATCACAGAACTCCTGGGTGAGGCCATCCGTCCCGAAATCAGCCATGCTGACATTCAGCGTGACTTTGCCGTTGTATTCACCTGTCCTGATCCATGCGCCGAGATCCCTGATGACGGACTGCCGGACAAATCTGCCGATTGCCAGCCCGGTACGGAAATCACCGAAGATTTCCGGGAATGAAGCCGGAGTCAGAAGGCCGAGTTCAGGGTGATGCCAGCGCAGAAGCGCCTCGCAGGCAGTGACCTGACCAACAGACAGGTTGATGAGCGGTTGATAGTACATTTCCAGTTCGCCCCGCTCGACAGCGAGATGAATCTGACTCATCAGCAACTGATGGTTCTTGACCTTGGTGCCCATGGCCGGCGTGAAAGCGACAACACTTTGTCCTCCTCTCTGCTTTGCCTGAAGTAAGGCAATGTCAGCATCTTTCAAGAATGTCTGGCCGGATGCAGCCGTGGCGTCGAGGATTGTGTAACCAATGCTGGCCGATACCGAGACGCAGGTTTCCTCAAAGGTCACCGGGGCTTCAAGATGGCGGAGAAGGTGCTCGAGGTGGTGATCCACGGAGGTGAGCGGAAAAGGATGATCCATGATGATGGCGAATTCATCCCCACCAAGGCGACCAACGATTGCATCAGGTCCGGCAAAGCTCCTGAGTCTCAGGGCGACTTCAATCAGCACGATATCGCCGGCATCATGACCGTAGATATCGTTGACCTCCTTGAAGCCATCAAGATCAATGCGAACCATCAGGCGCGTGTCATCGGACAGCATGATTTTTTCAAGCGTATCGGACAGCCCTTCAGAGAAACCGATGCGATTCAGCGCATCGACCAGAGGGTCCTGCCGCGCGAGATGCTTCATCCTGTTCCGGGCTTCGATCAGTGGCGTGACGTCGAAGCGGTAAGCGATGTAGGAAACGATCTTTCCCCGTTCATCCTTGCGGGGGATGATTGTGGTTGCAACCCAGTAAAGCGAGCCATCCTTGGCCCGGTTGCAGATCTTTCCTCTCCAGATTTTCCCTGAACTGATCGTCGCGTACAGGTTTCGGAAAAAAGTCTGGCTGTGATAGCCGGAGTTCAGGATCCTGTGAGTATGGCCGAGCAGTTCATGCTTGGTGTATCCGCTGATCTGGCAAAAACGCTCATTGACGTGCGTAATGACACCATTGATATCCGTGATGGCGACGATCAACACTTCGTCGATTGCCGACCAGAGAAACCTGATATTCTGTTCTACCGGATCGCTGTCAGGAATACGAACGGATTGCTCTTTCATAGCAATGTCTATCCCTTTTGGTGCCTGGTCGGGCTGTATGAGGCATAACTGGTTAAGTATCTGTAACGGGCAAGCCTCTGAAGTCAGATTATCCAGGCGCCTCCGGTTATACGGAGGGCGTCGCGATATCCCGTATTGGCTTTCGGCGTCAACCCGGACCGTCCGTGGTTCAGGAAGGGAAGGCCGTTGGGGCGAAAGCAGAAAAAAGACCAGCCCGCCTGAAGCTCAATGCAGTTGACGACGCAGGATATTTTGGAATGTTGCGCTGATTTGCGCAGACAACATGAGCAGGACGTGCCCGTTAACCACCCTTTTGAAAACACTATCGCAGCGCAATCAGCGCCATTGAATTAAGAATTTTAGGGTCAGTGAGTTAAATCCATGTAAATTATGTCGTGCAGGCTGTTCCGGAATGGATCAACTTCCCGAATTTTATTCCTGAATCGGCCAGATGGTGCGATGAGAAGCCCCGTCAAAAATCGGCGACTGCTGCAAAATAGACACCTCGTCTCTGTCCATACTGGGCCTGATATACGCCGACACCGCTGCCGTCCCTCAGCTGGTATTTCCTGTCAAAAAGATTGACCACATCGGCACGCAGCCTGACAGCATGGCCGAGAGGAACTGGGGTAATCGTGTATTGATAGCCGATGTTGAAGATGGCGTATTGCGGTTCCTTGTCGATATTGGCGAAGCCGCTGCGCAAGCCGTTGCCGTAGATGAAATCGACATAGATCAGATGATGCGTGTTGCTCCATGACGCACCGCTGCTGGCGGTGTATTTTCCCTGATGGTCCAGCTGGATGTCATGGTGCCGGATATAGTCCAGCTCTTCCTGGGAAAACTGATACTGCGCCGAGTTGATGTCATGGGCGCCAGTTTTCACGAATGAGAAATTGCCGAATACTGACCAGTGGCCCTTGCGCCAGGACAGGCCGAGCTCTGTGCCGTAAATATGGCCGCGGCGATAGCTGAACGGCGCCAGAATGACGGCGCGACCGAACTGGCCGAGATCGGTCATGTCATGCGCCCATTTGGAAAACGCATCCACGGTGATCTGGAATTCTGGTGTAATACGCTGAAGAATACCAATATCGACGTAATGCGATTTCTCAGCTTTCGTGGCGTCTCCGGCAGGGGATGCCGGTGCATTGGTCGTCCCGGCGAAACGGGTGAGTGTCGAAGGATAGATGTATTGCGGCGACGGCGGCGCGAAATAGCGTGAGTAACCGATGTGAAAAGTCGTGTTCCTGAAAGGCTTCCAGACGAGATTGGCGCGCGGGCTCAGTTGTCCCTCGGTGTCGAACGAGGATGCGAACCGGTCATAGCGGATGCCATAATTGAATGTCAGAGAGCGGGTGATCTTGTATTCATCCTGAAGATAGGCGCCCGCTTCGACAGACCAGTTGCCGCTGTTGTCGATCACCCGTTGTGGCGTTGCCGATAACTGCGGCCCTTCGCTTCCGGTCGGAAAGACCAGCGAATTCGTATCAAGCCGTTCGGAAGTATATTGCCCGAGAAAGCCAGTCCGCAGCGTATGATGCTTCGCGATATTCCATGACAGATCGAACTGCATGCCGCCTGTTGTAAAGTCATTGACCTCATGCTCAGAGACGCCCTGAAACACCAGATCCCGGATCGGGTCGGGCGTATAATCAATGCGTCCGTAGCGGAAAAACGGTGATGCCTGAAAATTCAGCTCATCCTGAGTGTGCTGCCAGGAAACGACGGCGTAATAGTTCTGCTCTGTCTGGCTGTCCCTGAGAAAGCGGGACTGCACGGAGGGTGTCTGGATATCGGTGCCAGCAATCGCGTAAAGCTGTGGCAGTCCCGGCGTATTGGGTATCTCAAAATCACTGTAAGAAGCGCTGGTCAGGAGCGACAGGCGGTTTGCATCGTCGGGATGCCATGAAAAATAACCGAACGCTTTTTCCTGCTCGGTCAGATCATGCGCCGGGCGGAAAGATCCGGTCGGGTTTTCGATGCCGATGGCGTTGCGATTGTAGGAAACAGTCGTGAAATACTCGAAATTTCCCTTGTGTCCGCCAAGCTGGAGAGACGGAGCGAAGGTCTGGTAGCTGCCGCCATAAAGCGAAAACTGATTATGCTTGAGCTGGGAGCCACTTTTCGTGTTGACGTCGACAATGCCGGCGGTGCGGAAGCCGAACTGGGCGGGGAGGGTGCCGGTCAGCAGATTCATGGACTGGATGATGCGGGTGTCGAGTTCCTGACCAAAGCCGTTGAGCCCTTCCGGGAGGAGCACGCCATTCACGCGGTAGGTCAGGCCGCCATGCTCGCCACGGACATGAACCTCGCCATAACTGTCCTGCACCACGCCCGGCAGGCGCAGCATGATCTGGCTGAAGGTCGCGTTCTGTCCCTGTGGGGTCGCCTGAATCTGCTGCTGATCGATGCCGTAGGAGACTGCCCCCAGTGCCGGGAAAATACGTCCCCGGGCCTGATCCATGTGGCCCATGACATGGATCTGTTCTGAGATGGCGACAGCTTTTCCCGTTTGAGGAGGAGTGGTTGAATGTCGTGAAGGGAGCTTTTGCAAGGTTGGCAGAGAGTGCTCCGAAGCCTTTTTGGTGTCGGGGAAGGGTAGACTGCTTGCGATGTTGGCAATGGCGCTCCGTGGGGCGATTGAGACGATGCTGCAGATCAGGGCTGATCTCAAAGTCATCTTGCGTTGTGTCATCGGTAACGTCTCTGCAATTCAATATAGCAAATGCTATATTATGGGCTGGGAAAGAGCGGACCCGATCACTCTGAACGGTCAGGAACAGGGCGCGCCAGTGCGGTAACAGTTACACCTGAATGATGCTTTCTCTATTATTAAAACAAATGACTAAGATATATGCAATATGCTATATTATGGGTCAGGGAAAGCTGGATCACACATGAGGAATGATCTATTCCATCCGGAATAATCATCCGGGAAAGTCGTGATCTTGAAGTCGCCACGCATACAGAAAACACTGCCTTCCTTGCCGGATCCGACCGCGCAGTCAGAGAGCTTCCGGGCCAATCGGGAAGCGCGGCGCAAGGTTCTGGTAGAAGACTATGTGGAACTGATTTCCGACCTTCTGGAGGAATCGCGGGAGGCCAGACAGGTCGATATTGCGGCGCGTCTGGGAGTGTCGCAGCCGACCGTCGCCAAGATGCTGGCGCGGCTCGTGGCGGATGGTTTCGTTGTGCAAAAACCGTATCGCGGCGTTTTCCTCACCGGAGCAGGGCAGAAAATTGCGGAAGAGGCGAGGAGCCGGCACCGGATCGTCGAAGCGTTTCTGCGGGCGCTTGGCGTGAGTGAGGACAGTGTGGTGGTCGATGCCGAGGGTATTGAGCATTATGTCGGGGATGAAACCCTTGCCGCTTTCAAGCGGGCGATTGATGGTGGATTACACGACTTCATCAATCGACTTGCGAACAAATAAATGCCTCGAGTTTCCACGCAATTCAGGAAGGTTTCCGTGCCATGTCCATGCTGATTGTCTGTCTTGTCGGCTGGGTCATGTGTGTCGCTGTGTCTTATGGCGCCCCGCATTATGCCCCGGCCGGAGAAACCATTGCCATCTGTCTGGGGCTGGTGGGTCTGCTCGCGGGCGCCATTACGGTCTTTGAAGAGCCCTGATACCGGCGTTTAAGACAGAAAAGGCGGGTATCATGACAATACCCGCCTGAAAAACCTCAGAAACTGGAAGCGGCGTTCAGGAACGCAACCCCAGTTCGCTGGTCAGGAAGTCGCGGAAGACGGCGACACGCTTCGAACTGCGTAATTCTTCCGGGTAGACAAAGAAAGCCTCTACCTTGGGGGAATCGACATTGGGAAGCACCTTGATCAGGTCCGGATATTCCGCGACGGCGTAGCCCGGAACCGACCCGATGCCGAGACCGGCGGAGATGGCATCCGCCATGGCGACCATGCTGTTGACTTCCAGTCGGGCCGTGCGCCGCGCGCCTTCCGGCAGCCCGGCTTCCAGCAGCCAGTTCACATGCGGAACCGGCGGGTGATAGCCGCCGAACGCCACGAGGTTGTGACTGGAAAGGTCTTCAAGCGAGGTGGGCTGGCCAAACTGCTCAATATAGCGCGGAGAGGCGAAGACAGAGAGCGGGAAGTCCGCAAGGTGTCTCTGGATGAGGTCCGGCTGGCGCGGCGCGTGCATTCTGACGGCGACATCGGCTTCACGCATGCCCAGATCGAGGTCATTGTCCTCAAGGATCAGCGTGATGGAAATATCCGGGTTATGCGTCATGAAGCGATGAAGGCGCGGCATCAGCCAGCAGCTTCCAAAGCCGGTGGTCGTGGTGACGCGAAGGCGTCCTGCGGCCTTCTCCTTGCTTTCTGTCAGAAGTGTCTGGGTCATCTCCAGTTTGGAGAAGACTTCCCTGACAGTGTGATTCAGCGTCTCACCCTGCTCGGTCAGGATAAGACCACGGGCGTGACGGTGAAAAAGTGGTACCTGGAGAACCTCCTCCAGTGCTGAAATCTGACGTGAAACGGCAGACTGGCTGAGGTTGAGCACGTCACCCGCATGGGTAAACGACCCGGCTTCCGCAACCGCATGGAATATCCTGAGTTTGTCCCAGTCCACCCCGATCTCCCTTGTCTGGTTTGAGGCACATCGTCTGATCTGATGTGCCTACATGGTTTTTGGTGAAGGAAATCCTTCAGATGGTCAAGTATTCTGTCCTGATTCCGAAACGAGTCCGCCCAGATGCCTTTCGGCGTCAAGAGCGGCCATGCAACCTGTCCCAGCCGCTGTGACGGCCTGACGGTAGATCTTGTCCTGCACATCGCCCGCCGCAAAGACGCCCGGCACAGACGTGCGGGTCGTGCCCGGTTCCGTTACGACATAGCCTTCCGCATCCAGCATCAGCTGGTCGTGGAAGAGAGCGGTGTTCGGAGAATGTCCAATGGCGATGAATACGCCTTCGACTTCCAGCGTGCTCATGGTTTCGTTCAGAGTGTTGAGCAGTTTCACGCCCTCGACCGTCGCCGGATTGCCCGTGCTGAGGATCTCGCTCACGACCGAATTCCAGATAACGGACACTTTCGGATTGGCCTCCAGGCGGTCCTGAAGAATTTTCTCGGCGCGTAGCGAGTCGCGCCGATGGATCAGCGTAACGTGGGACGCGTGGTGCGTGAGGTAGAGCGCTTCCTCGACCGCCGTGTTGCCGCCACCGATGACCGCGACCTTTTTGCCGCGGAAGAAGAAGCCGTCGCAGGTGGCGCAGGCGGAAACACCGGCGCCTTGAAGAGCCTTTTCAGAAGGCAGCCCGAGCCACTTCGCCTGCGCGCCGGTCGCAATGATGACGCTGCGGGCGAGATAGACGTCGCCACCATCGAGCGTGATGCGGAAAGGCGAGCCGTTTCTGAAATCAACTTCAGTAACAAGATCGTGGACAATCTGCGTCCCGACATGCTCGGCCTGCGCCGCCATCTGTTCCATCAGCCACGGTCCCTGAATGGCGGTCGCGAAGCCGGGATAATTTTCCACCTCGGTGGTGATCATCAACTGGCCGCCGGGCTGCATGCCGGCGACAAGAACGGGCTTGAGATTCGCGCGGGCCGCGTAGATGGCGGCGGTGTAACCGGCCGGCCCTGCGCCAATGATCAGGAGATCAGTGGTTTTTGTCATGGTGCGCGACGCCTTTCGCTTTCGTCCTGTCATCCGGCACGGTCTGGAGAAAGTGCCCTGTTCCTGCATCCATCGTGTTGCCCGATGGAACTGATTGAGGAGCGATATGGTCCTGTTTTCCGCCTGGGGCAAGCGCCGGCGGAAAGCTTCTGATGCAGGACTGGCAGACGCTAAAGGGTTTTGGACAGATGACGGGGTTCGTCCTATATGCACGCGAGGTCGCGGATGGAGAGGCTGGTGACGGAAGCGGAGCTCGATGCGGTGGATCGGCTGATTATTGTCGAACTGCAGGCGGACGGACGCATGACAAATGTGGAACTCGCCCGTCGAGTGGGTATTTCCGCGCCTCCCTGTCTTCGTCGCGTGCGGCGGCTGGAAGAAATCGGCGTCATCAAGGGATATCATGCCGAAGTCGACGCCAACTCGCTTGGCTGGCCCATCACGCTGTTCGCCCTGATCGGCCTCGACAGTCAGAAAGAAACAGTTCTGTCACAGTTCGAGGCCATGGTGTCGTCATGGCCTGAGGCTGTCGAATGCCACATGATGCGTGGCAGCACCGACTTTCTGGTCCGGATGGTTGCACGGAACACGACGCAGGAGAATGAAATGACCCGCCGCCTGACAGAGGCTCCTCACGTGGTGCGCGTGCAGACTCTCCAGACAATCCGTACGACCCTTTCGCGTTTTCCGTCACCGGAAGGGGCGGCGGACGGCAAACTGCCGTGACCACTCTCGTCCTGCCGGATCAGTTGTCACGAACCGCCACCGCCACCTCCACCTTCACCGCTGTTGAAGACATGCGTGCAGGAAGTCCCGAGATCACGGTTGTGGTGCCCTGCTACCGGGAAGCGCCGAATGTGCGGCCTCTGGTGGACGCGCTCACGCAGGCTCTGGCCGGACGCGACTGGGAAGTTGTTTTTGTCGATGACAATTCTCCTGACGGCACCATTGAGGCTGTCAGGGAGCTTGCGCGCAGCAACTGGCGTGTGCGGGGCATCTCCCGCATCGGGCGGCGTGGGCTGTCAACGGCCGTGATCGAAGGCGCACTGTCTTCCTCCGCGACCTATATCGCCGTGATGGATGGCGATCTTCAGCATGATGAAACCCGGCTGGGAGTCATGCTCGACGCGCTTGCAGGCGGACATTGTGATATTGCTGTCGGGAGCAGGCATGTCGCGGGTGGCGATAACAGTGGTCTTGCCAATGTGTGGCGACATGCCCTGTCCAACGGCGGCATCACGCTGGCGCAGATGATCCTGCCGGTGAAGCTGGGTGATCCGATGAGCGGATTTTTCGCCCTGCGCCGGGATCTGTTCGTGCGTACGGCCCCGCGTCTGTCCGGAGCGGGTTTCAAGATCCTCATGGACCTGGTTCTGTCCGCACCTGAAAAAGTGCGTGTGGAAGAGATTCCCTGCACGTTCAAGCCGCGCCTTGCCGGAGAGAGCAAGCTCGACATCCTTGTCATGCTCCAGTTCCTCGGGCTGATGCTCGACAAGCTGTTTCATGGCTGGCTGCCGATGCGTTTTCTGGTCTTTGCGTTTGTCGGCCTGATCGGCATCATCGTGAACATCGCCATCATGAATGTGCTGCGTCTGTCTGGCACCGACTTTTCAGTCGCCCAGACGGTGGGCACCTTCGCCGCCATGCTGGTCAATTTCTGGCTCGACAATACGCTGACCTATCGTGACCGCAGGCTCAGGGGTATCCGGCTGTACGGTGGCCTGTTGGTGTTTCTTGTCGTGTGTTCGGCAGGCGCATGGGCCAATATCGGTATTGCGCAACTCTTCCGTGATGATGGCCAGACTTTCGACCGGGCAAGCGCCACCGGGGCGGTGATCGGTGTCGTCTGGAATTATGCGGTGTCCTCGACGTTGATCTGGCGCAGGAAGTGACGCATCCGTCAGGAATGCGGCGGTGAGTCTGCGCCCTGCGCGGAGTGCGCTGGCCCGATTCCTGAAAGTTCCCATGACGCGTCCACTGATGTGTCTGGTGGCGCTGACGGTCGTGCGTCTGCTGCTTGCAGCCTGCCTGCCGGTTACCCCCGATGAAGCCTATTACTGGATCTGGTCGCATACTCTTCAGGCCAGTTATCTGGACCATCCACCGATGGTGGCGTGGTGGATTTACATCAGCACGCTGATCTGCGGCGATACCGGCCTTGGTATCAGGCTGACAGCCCCGATCGCAGCGGCGGTCGGCACCATTCTGGCCGTTCTGGCCTGCCGGGACTTTCAGACTGTCCTGTTACGGGACAGGCCGCTGGTACGGATGTTGGATCCGGTAGCTGCCGGAATCCTGCTCAATGCCACGCTGGCGCTCGGCGTTGGGGCGACCCTGATGACCCCCGACACGCCGCTGCTCTTTTTCATGGCCCTGTTTCTCCGGGCTGCGGCGCGACTGGTGCGGACCGGCGATCTTCGCTGGTGGGTGCTGCTTGGTGTCAGCGCCGGCCTTGGATTCGACAGTAAATACACCATGATCCTGCCAGTCGCCGGACTGGGTCTGTGGTGCCTGCTGTCTTCAGTGCGGCGAAAGCAGTTGCTCACCCCATGGCCGTGGTCCGGATTGGGCATAGGCGCAGCGCTGACCGCCCCGGTGGTCTGGTGGAATGCCACGCATGGCTGGGCCAGTTTTGTCCGGCAGGGCGGTCGCACGGGCGACTGGCATCCGGCGAGTGCTCCCGGGTATCTCGGCGAACTGCTGGCCGGGCAGTTCGGATTGCTGACGCCGGGCGTTTTTCTGCTGGCCGGGATGGCGCTTGTTGCTGCGTTTCGCAGACGCACCGACGTTGACCGGTTGTTGCTGTGTCTGACGTGCGTGCCGGGAGCTGTGTTTCTTCAGCACGCTCTGGGCGATCGCGTGCAGCCGAACTGGCCCGTGCTGATCTATCCGGCTCTTATGTGCCTGATCGGTGTGCAGGCTGAACGCAGGTGGAAAGGGGCTGTCCGCCTCGGATACGCGCTGTGGGGACTGCTGGTGTGTCAGGCGGCGACAGGGTTTCTGCCATTGAACAGGCATTTTGACGTTGCCTTGCGGCAGGGTGGCGGTTGGACGACTTTTTCCGAAAATATTGCGCTGCGCTCTCAGGAGGCCGCATTTATCGCCTCTGACGAATATGGCCTTGCGTCGGAACTGGCCTTCAGCCTGCCCAACCGTGTGGTGCTCGGCGCTGAGCCGCGCTGGACGCTGTTTGATCTGCCTGTCTGGTCCTGCAGGGCAGGTTGGGGCCTGCTTGTGCGGAACGGGCGTCGCTCCTTTCCCCCCGGCAGCCCCTGGGCGACTCTCGCAAAACCGGTCGGGACCATCGTGCGTTCGCGCGGAGGGCGTGAAGCCGAGCGGTATGATCTTTACCAGATCCCTTGCCCGATACCGCCGGAGCCTGCGGGCTGGTTGCGGAAACTCCCCGGTGCAGGGCGTGGCTGAAACGGCAATGTAACGCCATCACGTCCTTGTTAAGCGTGTTTTAAGCCGCTTCCTCCAGCATGGCCTGGCGGTTGGAGAGGCAGATGCCACGTAAAAACGGGGATAACAAAGCGCGAATCATAGTCGTCAAGCGTGGCGGCGGAGGTGCGGCGGGTCATCATGGCGGCGCATGGAAGATCGCTTACGCGGATTTCGTGACCGCCATGATGGCGTTCTTTCTTGTGATGTGGCTGATCAACGCCACTACGGAACAGCGCCGGCGGGGCATTGCCAATTTCTTCAATCCGATGGCCACCACCGGGGATGCCGCAGCGCAGACAACGAGTGGTCCGGGGCGCTCATCTTCCGTCGTGCAGGGCGACGCGGATAATGCCGGACATGCGACCGGTTCCGAGATGACTGGAGAACAGGCCTCCCAGCAGGCGCAGGCGTCCGAGAAGTTGCAGGTTTCTCAGAACGCGAAGAATGCGATTCTGCCGCCGGGCGCACTGACTCTCAGTAAAAAAGACAAGAATGCTACGGCGGAAGGCATGGGAGCCGGTATTTCCATTGTTGTCGGCAATGAGAATTCCGGCACAGGCACTGACGCCCGCACACGTGGCGTTTTCGCTGTACCCAATCCGGCGTTTCCTGATCGAAGTATAGGAAAAATAGTGACGCTGCCTCCTGATCTTCCTCGTATCGTACCGATTGGTGGCGAGAAGAGCGGAGCGGCTACGTCTATTGGTGATGGCGAAAATTCCGCGGCACAAAAGGAAGAAGCGGATCTTCAGGCGGACCGGAAGCAGATCGAGCAGGCGCTGGCGCAGGACCCGTCTACGGCACAGTTGAAGTCGCAGATCTCGGTCGATGTGCTTCCTGTCGGGCTGCGTATCCAGCTCGCGGAGAGCGATCGTAACCCCATGTTCGATACGGGCTCTGCGCGCCTGAACGAGCGGGCGACCCGCCTGCTGCAAAAGATCGCACCGTATCTGACGGCGATGCCGCAGAATCTTTCAATCTACGGTTACACCGATGGCGCTCTTTACAAGAAAAAGGGTGCTTCCAACTGGACATTATCCGCGGCGCGGGCGGATTCGGCTCGTGAAGTCCTGTCGGCTGCGGGTTTCCCTGAACAGCGGCTGGCTGAAGTTGTCGGACGCGCGGCGCACGATCTGGCGGATGCGGATGACCCGGCCTCGGCGGTGAACAGGCGCGTGGTCCTCGTGCTGCATCGGGAACATGAAGTGAAATTGCCTGATGATGCCTCTCCCCTGACAGGAAGCGGTGATCAGCCGAAGTCTGCCGCAGACGCGGCAACCCAGGCGCCGAATACACAGTGAAGACAAGTGGCGCGGCGCAATTGTCCGGCCTTGAAACGAGGATAGACTAGATGTTGCTAATCGGTGGGCTGGTGTTTCTGCTGCTCTGTGTGTTCGGGTCGTTTGCCGCATCGGGTGGCGCGATCGGGCCGCTTGTCAAATCCATGCCGTTCGAGCTTATTACGATTCTTGGTGCGGGTATCGGCACGTTTGCCATGGCCAATTCGATGGCGGATATAAAGCATGTGCCCGGCGCATTGAAGACGGCAGTCAAGGGACCGTCTTTTGGTCGTCAGGACTATATTGATCTTCTCGGGTTGCTGTTTTTCTTTGCGCGGCTGGCCCAGACACAGGGTGTGATGGCGCTTGAGTCGCATATCGAAACGCCAATGGAGAGCACGGCTTTTGCCGCCTATCCCAAAATTCGGGACAATAACCGGGTCCGCAATCTGATCTGTGATTATCTGCGCATGATCAGCATGAACATGGATGACGCCTTTCAGTTCGATGAAGTCATGTCCCGTGAACTGACAAAGAATCTCAAGGAAGACACTCATGTGGCGCACGGTCTGCAGACGCTGGCGGATGGTCTGCCTGCGCTTGGCATTGTTGCCGCCGTGCTTGGTGTCATCAAGACCATGGGATCAATCAGCAAGCCACCGGAAGTTCTGGGTGAAATGATTGCCGGCGCGCTGGTTGGTACCTTTCTTGGAGTTCTGCTGGCTTATGGTATGGTTGGTCCGTTGGCCGGTCGTATCCAGAGTGTTGTGGAAGAGGACGCGCATTATTATGACCTGATCAGGGTCGTGTTTGTCGCCTATCTGCAGGGCAACCCGGCACAGGTCAGTGTTGAGATCGGCCGGAAGGATATACCGATGCATCTGATGCCGAGTTTCCAGGAGATCGATACCGCGATCAATGAACTCTCCATCGGATAAGACCGATGAACAGGTTTGGGACCGCGTGGCGCAACAAAGTGAAAAAACTGACAGAAACGGGGATCTCGCCCGTTACATAACGCCTGGCGGTTTACGCACGATGCGGGATGAACTCTCGCATCTGATGCGTGTCGAACGGCCTTCTGTAGTGGAAATTGTTTCATGGGCCGCCGGAAACGGTGACCGCTCTGAAAATGGCGACTACATTTACGGCAAGAAGCGGCTGCGTGAGATTGATCGCCGCATCCGCTTTCTGACCAAGCGGGTGGAGACGGCCATCGAGGTCGATCCCGCGCAGCAGGTACGTCGTGACCGGGTGTTTTTCGGTGCGACGGTGACTTATGCCGATGTGGATGACCGGGAAACGACGGTCACCATTGTCGGAGCGGACGAAGCTATCTCTGAAAAACGCGAAATCACCTTGCTGGCCCCTGTCGCCCGGGCGCTCCTCGGGCGGGTGGTTGGAGATGAGATTACGCTGCATACCCCGCGAGGTACGGATCTGATCGAAATCATAGCCATCACCTATCCCTCACCCCTGTAAATCCGGAAGCGTTTTGCTTGGGAAGGGAAGTGCTTTAAGAGTTTCGCTCTGGAAAAGGAGTTTGGGCTGATGCGTTCTGGGCTTGATGTTGCTGTGCAGATGGATCCTCTCGAGGAGGTCGATATCAATGGTGATTCGACATTTGCCATGATGCTGGAAGCTCAGGCCCGGGGACACCGCCTTTTCGTATACGGCGTGGACTCTCTGGCGCTGCTGGAGGGCGGGCATGGTGAGAAAACCCGCCTGACGGCTTCGGTGCGGCCTGTCACGGTGCGGCGCGAAAAAGGTAACCACGCGACGTTCGGGGATGCTGAGCGAAGTGATCTGGCTGAAATGGATGTGATCCTCATGCGGCAGGATCCGCCGTTTGACATGGCCTATATCACCGCGACTCATCTGCTTGAGCACGTTCACGGTGTGGGGCCCGGCAAGGCGCTGGTGGTCAATGATCCGCGTTCCGTGCGGGATTCCCCGGAGAAGCTGCTCGTTACACATTATCCCGAACTCATGCCGCCGACCTTGGTGACGTGGGATGTCGGCGAAATCCATGCGTTCCGAAAGAAGTGGAAAGACATCATTGTCAAACCGCTCTTCGGGAATGGCGGCAGTGGTGTCTTCCGTATTCGTGAGGACGATCAGAACCTGAATGCGCTTCTTGAGATGCATTTCGCCCGTTCAAGAGAGCCTCTGATGATTCAGCGTTATGAAGCCGCAGTGAGGAAAGGCGACAAGCGGATTATTCTTGCTGATGGCAAACCGATTGGAGCCATCAACCGCGTGCCCGCTGAAGGTGAGGCACGATCCAACATGCATGTTGGCGGTGTGGCGCAGCGCGTGGAACTGACGCCTCGCGATGTCGAAATCTGCGACGCCATCGGGCCGATGCTGAAAGAGCGTGGGCTGATTTTTGTGGGAATCGACGTGATTGGTGACTGGCTGACGGAAATCAACGTGACGTCACCAACGGGTCTTCAGGAGCTTGAGCGGTTTGACGGCATCAATCCGGCAGGATTGCTGTGGGATTGCATCGAGAGCCGTCTGTCGGCCTGACGCTGCTCTCAGGACCGATGGACTCTGCTGTCAGATGGCAACGTCTGATTATAGAAATATTTTGTGAAATATCAGAGTGGGGCGGCAACTTGTGCTGCCTTCTTGAGTGTTGAGGTCCTGGTTTTCAGGGGCAGACTGGTCTCCTACACTGCGGTGGATGGTGGCTGTTCTGTTTCTCAATAAAGGCCAAAGTCTCGCGGAATGCAGGCTGAACGACAGTCAGGAGTTGTTTTTCTCCTTGTCGACCCGGCGAAGGCGCTCAAGGTCAAACTTGTTGTCCAGCCACATGTAAATGGCCTGCCGCCACCGCACGATGAGCATTCCCGACCAGATGACAATGCAGACGATGATCAGGAAAATATTCAAGTTTTCTCTCCGGTAGCGTCGTGCGTTGCCATCCATTATGCCGCAATATCGCAGCCTTGTACATCAGGCGGAAACATCTTTGACATGATAACATTAAGAGAAAGATGTCATTGAAAAAAGGTATTCTGGACAATCCTGAGCATGGCCGGGATGCGGAAAGCACGGCTTGTGGTCGTTATTCAGGCTCTGGCGTGAGTGAACTGGACCATTTGTCGCACGGAAAAGACCTTCGGAACGGCGCGAAATGAGGTTTGCCCATGACATCTTTGTTCCGTGGGCTTGGTCGTTGCCGTCTCGTGTGGCAGTGTGTCGCCACAATACTGAGCACGACCGTGTTTTTACGATGCCCTGGTCGTGTCTCAATGTTCAACCATTGGGCAGCAGATAGGGCGTAATGAGCGAAGTCTTGCAGGATGTCCGCAGTGAAACGGCGGAAGGCGTCTCCCATACGGAGGAAAATCACGGGCCTCGTGTGGCGCTCGATGCAGATGCTGTAAGGGCTGCATATCGGCGTTGGGCTGGAGTCTATGACGCCGTATTCGGTGGCATTTCGGCTTTCGGGCGAAAAAGAGCGGTTGCAGCGGTGAATCGGCTGCCTGGCTCACGGGTTCTGGAAGTCGGTGTCGGAACCGGTCTTGCACTGCCGCACTATACGGCAAGCAAGCGGATTACCGGTATCGACCTTTCCTCCGATATGCTGGCCCGGGCGCGTGAACGCGTGCGCCGTGACCATCTCAGCAATGTTGATGCGCTGCTGGAAATGGACGCCGAGGAAACGCGTTTCGCCGATGATTCCTTCGATATCGCCGTGGCGATGTTCGTGGCCTCTGTTGTGCCTCATCCGCGCAAACTGCTGACCGAACTGAAACGGGTGGTCCGTCCGGGCGGGTATATCCTGTTCGTGAATCATTTTCTGGCCCCGACCGGTGTGCGCGGCGTGATCGAACGTGGTATGGCCCGGGCTTCCCACTCCCTTGGCTGGCACCCTGATTTTGCCATGGAAGCCCTTCTTCCACCGGAAGATCTGGCCCGTGCGCGGATTGAGCCCGTTCCTCCCGCCGGATTATTCACACTGGTCACGCTGGAGCATGAAGTCGCTGTGGCGGAGGTGCTGAAGCGTCGGGAAAAGGTCGTCGCCTGATCGGTTGGCCTGTACTGGCGCGCACTGCAAGCAGGTCTGTGTGCCGCCGGGCGGGTAGCAGGGCGCTTTTGATTAACGGGAGTTTCCGTTAGTCTGATCAGGTTAGTGCCATTGACGGTCGGCGTGCCGGCCGTTGCCGCCTATAATAAAAGCCTTGATGAACGAGAGACGTGGACGCCGATGGCTGTTGTGACACCTGCCCAAACTCAAGCGGTCAGCCGTCGTAGCAGACTGTCTCCCTATGCTCCTGCTACCGGTTATCTGGCGCTGTCAGTGGCGGTAGGTGGATTGGCCGGAGCCACGGCTCTCGCCGCCCAGCTTCATCTTTTGCCAGCAGGATTTGAAGCAAGAATGGCGGGATTTCATCCCAGCGCCATGCTGCTGTTTGTCGGTATTCCGGCTTTTCTTGGCGCTTTTGGTCGACTTTTTCTTACACATGATCTGATGAGGGGCGGGGTGAAAGCTCTTCCCTGGCTTGATGGCGCCGCGCTTGCCGCCATGCTGATGGCGTTGCTGATGTTCCTGAGCGGCGCTGCACATGCCGAACTGTCCGGCATGTGCCTGTGGAGTCTCGGGGCTGTCCTCATGTCAGCGTCGACAGTGGCGATCATTTGTGATTCGCGCGCCGGAGCAGGTCTCATCGCGCCCCGAGGGCAGGAGCGGGTGAGCGGTCTTGTGCCTTTTTCCCTTTTCGTCTGGACGCAGCTTTGCGCCGCTCTTGGTCTGTTGCTGACCGCGCCGGTGCTGGCGGCGGGAGCGACCCGGGAGCTTCTTGGCGCATCTGGTGTGATGCCGCGCTTTGAGATGCCTGCAACCCTGATTGTGCTGGTCGCAGCATTCGGTCTGGCGGCCAGAGTGTTTGATACAATCGCTCCGGTCGGACAGAAGCTGAAGGCGATGGCTGTCGCCATTATCGCCACGGTGGCGATTGGCGGTCCCGTGCTTTGGGGGCGTATGGCGTTCGTACATGCGAACCCGGCTTCCGTGCAGCAGGCGGGAACCATCTTGGCTGCTGTCGCGGCGATCACTTTCACAGGGATCTGGATTCGCGCCCTGTGGCGGCAGACCGTGACGCTGCGAGTGGCTCTGGATGTGCCAGTGTTGTGGGTATCAGGCTTTTTCGTGCTGCTTGCTGCTGGCTGGATGGGTTCGGGGGTGCATACGGCGGTTCTGAATGGCGCTGTGTTCGTCCTGTTCGGCGGTTTTTACGCATGGCTGAACGAAGAGACGAAGGGGCGCTACTCCCGGATTTTTGCCAGAGTGCAGTTTGGCCTCATGTTTTTTGGTGTTCTGGCCTCTGAGAGCAACACGGGTCTGGGGCAGGCGCTTGGTGGTGCGGCAATGGCGATTTCGCTCTGGGTGCTGGCTTTTGTGCTGTTGAGTGTCCTGAGTGCAGGCCGGAAAGCGGCCTCCGGTCACGTCGTCATGCGGGAGATTCGTCGATGAGCGGTGCGACTGCTGAAGCGCGTCCTGCCCGCGTTCGTTTTGACGCAGCTCGTGTTGGAACGAATGCGAAAGACTGGGTGCAGTTGCTCAAGCCGCGAGTGATTTCCCTTGTGGTGTTTACGGGTGCTGCCGGTCTTTATATGGCCCCCGGTCACATGAATCCGTTTATGGCCGCGATCAGTATCCTGTGTATCTGCCTTGCCTCCGGTGCGGCGGGCGCCATCAACATGTGGTACGATCGCGATATCGACATCATCATGCAGCGGACAGCGACGCGCCCGATTCCGGGTGGTCGTATTCCTGCTGATGAGACGTTGGCTTACGGGCTGGGGCTGTCGGTTTTCTCGGTGATCCTGATGTGGCTGGCGACGAACACGCTGGCTGCCGGGATTCTGGCGTTCTCCATCTTTTTCTATGCCGTGATCTATACGATGTGGCTGAAGCGCTCGACGCCGCAGAACATCGTCATTGGTGGTGCAGCGGGCGCCTTTCCGCCGATGATCGGCTGGGCCGCTGCGACCGGCTCGATGGATGTGATGCCGGTGGTGATGTTCTCCATCGTATTTCTGTGGACCCCTCCGCATTTCTGGTCGCTCTCGCTCTACGCCTGCAAGGATTACGGGCGAGCGGGTATTCCCATGCTGCCGGTGGTGAAGGGCGCGCGTTACACGCGCTGGAATATTCTGGCCTACACCATCATTCTGCTGGCCGTGTCGCTGGTGCCGTCCTTCATGCATCTGAGCGGGATGCTCTATACGGCGACTGCGCTGCTGCTTGGCCTCGGGTTTATCGCCTGCGCCGTTCGTGTGCTTCTGGAAAAGCAGGACGCAAATGGCGTCAGCCTGGATGGAGACAAGGCCGCACGGGTCTCGTTCCGTTTCTCGCTGGCCTATCTGTTTCTGCTGTTCTGTGGCCTGCTGGCTGACCACGCCCTGACATGGTGGATAGCA
Source organism: Acetobacter aceti (assembly GCF_002005445.1). Taxonomy (NCBI): domain Bacteria; kingdom Pseudomonadati; phylum Pseudomonadota; class Alphaproteobacteria; order Acetobacterales; family Acetobacteraceae; genus Acetobacter; species Acetobacter aceti. The sequence continues at coordinate 2,645,032 of NZ_CP014692.1, read as the reverse complement.
TGATGACCGTGCCGACTGATCTGACTGAAGTGGAACAGGGTGAACTGCTCCGTCGCCAGCGCGGACGGGTCATCAGTCTTGTCGGTTTTACGCTGGCAATGGTACTGATTGTCTATGTGGTGGCGTTGATCCGTTTGTAAGGAACCGCCGGTCGGGATCAAAGGGACCGCGTCCCTTTGTGGGGCGTAGGGCAAAGCCCCTAAAACGACCACCCCACTGAGCTGCAAGCCTTTTTCAGCCTGCTCTCACCAGTTCATACAGCCCGATTGCCGCCGCCACGGAGACATTGAGGCTCTCCATTGTGCCCGGCATGTGAAGGCCGGCGATCTCGTCACAGTTTTCGCGAGTAAGGCGGCGCAGACCATCGCCTTCCGAGCCAAGAACCAGAGCCGCGCGACGGCCCTGAAGGCTGCTGCCCTCAAGCCGTCCTCCGCCTGCATCGAGTCCGACAACCCAGCAGTCATTCTGCTTCAGGGTTTCCAGACAACGGGCCAGATTCACCACACGCACCAGTGGCACAACCTCCAGAGCGCCAGAAGCGGCCTTGGCCAGAGCCGGGCCTTCTTCCGGTGCGTTGCGATCCTGCATCACCACGCAGGACACACCGAATGCAGCAGCCGAACGCAGAATCGCGCCGACATTACGGGGATCGGTTACCTGATCGAGCACGAGGACCGGTCCCGGACGCTCAAGAGCATCCTCGATGGCCACGCCTTCCAACGGCTCCACCAGCACGGCGACCCCCTGATGCACGGCTTCAGCGCCGAGCAGTGCGGTGAAGCGGGCCTTGTCTCCACGCTCGACGTAAGCGGGCAGGGGGACAGACAGACGCTGCGTGAAATCGTCCTGAGCCTCGGCGGAGAGCAGAACACGCTGAACCGTGCGGTGTGGATTCTCCAGAGCGGCCTGGCAGGCATGGACGCCTGCGATCCAGTAGGGACCGCCGGGTTTTTGCCGGTTCTTTCCGTGGGGACGCGGGCCGCTACGGCGGGCTTCACCGGTGTCACGGGAATCGGCCCGAGGCGGTCGGGAGGACTGATGGGGGGACTGTCGAGGTGTGCGCATGGGGCTGCTATACGACGGGTTGCGTGCCGTCGTCATCAGGTCTGATGACAGGAATGGAAGAGAAACCGCCAAACCGGTTGACAGACAGCGTGAACACCCTTAATTCGTCGGCCCAACGGAAGGGTGCCCGAGTGGCTAAAGGGGGCGGACTGTAAATCCGCTGGCGTACGCCTACGTTGGTTCGAATCCAACCCCTTCCACCATCCATATTACATTTAACGAACAAAATCAGTGGCTTATTGCCCCATACAGAACTCCGTCCTGCATGTTGTCCCTCTTAGGGGCAGACATTCAGAGCGCTGTTCTGAGGCTTTGGGAGCCGAGTCGGCAGGCATAAACCCCAATCAGCGCCGCCTCTGCCCGCCCGTCATCCTTCACACGCTTGAACTGGTCGGCTGCGGTCGGGAAAAGCTGCATCGCCCTGGCACGCGCCCCGCCCTTGTCGGCAGGGCATCCGGTCGCCTTCTTCCAGACGGCTGGCGTCACGGTGGACAGAGGCTTGCCAAGGGCAGCAGCCACGCCCTCGATGACGCCAACGCCACGACCGAACGCAAAAGCCCCCACGGCACCCTCGCCCGGTCTGGTCGAGACCTTCTCAAGCCATATCTCCGCCGGGTCATGCGCCCGCAGCATCGTCGCCAGTAGCGGAGCCGACACGACGTTGCGCTGCTTCTTCCCAACTGTGACGGCCACGGTCGGCATGTCGAAGATCTCGATCAGGTCGCCGGCATTGGAAAGGATGGCGACGGCCCCGCTGTTGCCGGGGTCGATTGTGGCGATGGTCATCGGCCCATACTCCACTGCACGGGTTGGCGCGGACGGATGCGTTGCTCGCCACCCCAGACCGCCAACGCCGTGGCCAGTACGAGATCGTCGTGGATGCCTTCACGCCACGCTTCCATCGTCTCGTTCCCGTGCGCCGTTTTCTTCACTCTGAAGCCCTGCAATTCAGATTTCAGAGCTTCAGACGCGCTGGCTTGCGATGTGAGTTCGAGACGGTCCTCGGCAAAGGCAATATCCAGCGCGGACGCCAGCACCGATTTCGGCACATTCGCCTCACGGGGGTTCGGTTTGTTCACCTTCGCGCCGCCTGTGATCGACACGCCGACAAGCGCCAGCCCCATTTCACGCATGGTATCGACAACCGGAGCCCCGACGCCCGTGCGGTCCACGAACAGCGCGGGCGGAACAGGAGCCGCCGGAAGCTGTCCCATGACATTGCGTACCGATCTGGCGATATCGGGATAGGACGTGCCACGGGGGTAACGATGCACGTTGCGGATACGGTAGCGCCACGTCACCCGGCGCTGCACGATCTGGGCAAGCGGCTCGAATTGCAATTTCTGCCAGCGTTGACGCTCGCAGAGAAAAACTTCCGCCACACAGATGGCCGTAAAATCCTGCGACTTTCCGAGATCGAGCCCGATGGAATACCCATCCAGATGACCCTCGGTGATGACGCGGCGATCTTCGACGACTTTGTGGCCTGGTGAGATCACTCCCATCAGAAATGTGAGCCATGGCTGGGGTGCATGTTGCCCCACTGGTCGCACGGCACACCCGGACGTGTGAAATCTTCATGCCCGGTCACGTTGACCACGGCATAGCCAGTCTCAGGCACATGGCTCCCTGAAGGTACCGGCTTGTCGGGAACCCCCTCGATCCCCTGAAAGGGGTGTCTGTCCGACGCATTGGTTCTCACGACTTTCACGGTCACCCTATCCCTGACCAGAGCCCACGAAGTGCCTTTCATGAGAATGGCCGCCATCGTCAGAAGGGGGGGATCATCGGAAACAGAAGCGATCTGATCTGCAATATCTGCCATTGTGGCCTCAGAAATTAAGTTCGAGCAGAGGCACGTCGCGGGAGAACGCCCGCTCGATGGCCTCATCGGAAAAGAACTGGTCGTCAGCCTCGACAAACCGGCACATGAACTCCTGAGCAAACTTGTGCGGCCCGTATTCGGATTTCATGTCTTCGAGATAGTCAGGGCTGATGCGAGGCACCTGAAGAGCGTTGACACTCTCCCGCTGCCACTTTGGATCTCCACCAGCCCAGGCATGATAGAAATGTCCGCGCTTGCCGTTGGGCGTGCTCATCAGCACCAGCCGTCCGTTACTGGTCGCCAGCATCGGCAGGAAAGCCTCATACAGGCTGTCGTGAACGAACGCGGCCTCATCTTCCACGATCAGGTTCGGGGTGGAATAGCCACGGATGCTGTCACCGTCACCCGGCAGACTGACAATTCGGGAACCATTGGCGAGCTTCAGTTCAGTCGCCGCTTCCTTCACCAGGCGCGGCGGTCCTTCCATCGTGTTGATGTGACCGTAAATCTTGGCGAGCAGTTCCGAACTCTGGCGCTGGGCTTTGGAGAAAAGCAGGATCAGGGAATTGGGCTGATACATGCCCGTATGAAGTCCCAGCACGGCGGTTGTGCTGGTTTTGCCCGCCTGCCGGGTACAGTTGAGCAGAATGCGGTTGCTGGTCGAGTTCAGGACGCTTCCCTGCCATGGGTCAGGGGTGAATCCCAGGCGCTCACGGGCGAACAGCACGGGGTCGAGACCGTGCCGGATGTCGCGAGCCATGTCCTGCGCCAGATCAGGCATCGATCACCTGTCCGAGCGCCTGCACCACGGCGGCCCGCGCCTCCGGGAACGGAGTCAGTGCGGACAGGATACTCCCCTGCACGACCGTCCAGCCAGGCGCGTTGACGATATTGATCTGCACGCCAGCGCGGGAGCCTTCACCCGTCACACGGGCCTGACTGTCCAGCACGCCACGGGCTTCACGGATGGCGGCGATGGCATCCTTCAGCTTGCCAGCCTTCTCCGCCCGGTCGAGCAGCGCCATGGCGCGGCCACGTAGCTCTTCAAGCTGGGCGACAATACCGAGAGTCGGCTCGATCTCATCGGACGTAAGCCCGGTCGCCTTTCCCACCCGGGGGAGAAGATGGTCTGTGTAATGTCTCTGAAGGGAGCGGGCCGTGACGCCGGGGAACGCCTCCGCAACCGAGGCGCAGGAGGTGTCCGGGTTGATGAGAGCCCGGTCGATCTCCCGTGCCAGAGGGTGGGTGCAGATGCTGCACGAACGCCCTCTTTTGGCCGCTGTTCTTTTCGTCGCGCCGGTCGCCGGAACGGCATTTTCGCCGGTAATTTCGTCCGACGTTTCAGAGGCGTTTTCGACGGGTGATTTCACTCGACGATCCAGACCTGATTCTGCTCCAGCCATGCCGCTGCAATGTCATCCTGAAAGGTCTTCAGGCTGTCCTTGTCAGTATCAGTCAGCAGATGGGCCGGACGCACGCTCAGGCGGCTTTTGGACCCTACTTCAAGACGGATGCCGCGTTGCGAGAACTCGTTGAGCAGACGCCGGGCGATCTGCTGCGGTGTGGCGGCAGGCTGCGGAGCAGGTGCAAGGGCCACCGTGGCTTCACGGCCAATGTCCTGATGCGGCATGTCCCGCCAACGGATGCACTCCTGCCTCACACGTTCCACCTCGGCGCGGATGTGCTTCTTATGACGGCGATCTTCAGGACTGTTCGGGTTTGCCCCTGTGTCGTTGTAGCGGCTGGCAGCGTGCCGAGCCTGCATGACCATGCCGTCCAGCTTCTGCCACGGCACACCGTTACGACTGCGGGCGGCAGTGTGGGCTTCAAGCATCTCTTCAACCAGCATGCCAATCGGCTTTTCTTCAGTCATTGTCGGCATTACATCGGACTCCGCCTGTGATATCCCATCTCTTTCAGGCGCGCTTCGTATTCGGCTTTCGTGGCCGTCAGGGCATCGAACGGAGCCGGGAATGCGGCGGGATAACGCTGTTTCAGGTCCGCAATCTGCCCCACTGGCGGCAGGTCGGAGCGAACGCATTGCAGGAGGGCGGTGTCTTTCAGTCCGGCCTGTGTGGCCAGTTGTTCAAGCGTACTCACTGGCTACGCTCCTCTGTTGTTCGGGAACGCACCCATTCAGTCAGGGCCGCCTCGGGCCAGAGGCGCTTGCGCCTTCCCGGCACGATTGAAGGTGGAGCCTTGCCCTCCTTCAGCATCCGACGAAGGGTCACAGCACTGACACCAATTCGGCGTGCTGCGGTCTCCGTGTTCAGCATGACAGAAGTGTCTGGGGACGTATTCATGAGTGCCACAATACAATAAAAGAATACGAAAGAGTATATTCTTCTGCAATTACTAAACTACCACACAGACATGCGCTGATATGCAGAGATACGCCGGGATAATATGGACGAATATCACAAATTATTGCAAATATACCAGAATGCGTATTTCAGGGCCGATTTGACGGCAAACGTGCCACGAAGGTTCGATTTGCGGTTTGGTGTGACATTAAGAGGGACACAAAGAGGGGTTATACTGTTTAACGTCTTACGTTCTGGCTGTTTTCAGGGGATTTTTCGGTCAAGTTCGGAGCATAGAATAGAAACCGAACTTCTGTTTCCGTCCGATCTGGAGTGAATGTCCGACAAGTATTCGGCTGGCCATTGGTTGGATCTTTCAAGGGCGGAAAAACTACTGACTTCCCGGCAGTCCTCACTTCTCACATCTGATGAGCGGGCTGCATCTCCGTAACGGAGATCCTGCTTCCAATTTCCGCCACCGTGGCAACAATTTAGCTGACCATCTCAGGCACCTTTACGGCGCGCGCGCAGGTACGCGTTCAGTCGATTTTTGAGGGGTTAAGGGTATATCCGCCATCTCAAATCCCACCTCTCGGAATACGAGGGTGATAGGGTGTGATAGGGTAAAACTGTTATTGCTCATGTGCGCGCGTGTGGGCAGTTATACATAGAACCCTATCATACCCTATCACCTGTAACGATCATCCCATTGTGCCTGATCGTGTTCCTTGGGTTTCAAACCGATCCCCCGAACCGATTGCCCTGTCTTTTTGTGTCGATGATACCGAACCCCGTCTGTCCGCTCCAACAGCCCCCTGAGCCGCTTGTTATCGGGTTCATGCTCACCATTCTGCCGCGACCAGTCCTGGAAGTCCTTCAGCAGCATGGAGGGTTTCGTCTCAAGTCCCGGATCAAGAATGCACCGTTCGGCAAGCCACTGTCCGAAACTGTCCTGAGCCTCGAAGTATTCGTCCGTTGCCTCACGCACGACCTTTGGACGCGGCAATCCGCTTGCCTGCCATTTCAGACATCCCTCGATCATCCATTGCAGGATTGCAGGCCATTCATCGACCAGTTTCTGCTCCAGTTCCCGATCTGGGTTTTTGGGCTTGTGAATGAACGGCACCATATTGAGCCGTCGCCGCATGGCATCATCGACGTTCTTCAGCTCCGGTTTGTGATTGCCGACAATGGTCAGCTTGAAGTGCGGCACGAACGTGAAGTTGTCCTGTCGCATGAAACGGGCGGTTATCGGATCACCACCCGTCATCTGCTTGATCCGCGCTTCCGCCCAGGCACGTCCTTCTTCCGTCTCCGAGGCCGTTACCAGTCGCGCACCCCGAAGCATGGCAAGGTCGGTCTCCTTATCCAATGCTTCACGCATCCATTGCGCCCGGTCTGCCATCCTGCACGCCAGCCAATGCACGGCGCGGCCTTCTGTGATCTCGGGCGGGAAGCCGTCTCTATCGGGGTGGGTGATCTGTACAAACAGGTCCGCCATCTGCTGCATTTCATCCAGAAGGACGGACGGCGACCGCATATTCATGACGACATCGCGTTCTTCTTCCGTCAGGTCTGTGATGGTCTTGGGAGGTGTCTGCTTCGCGCTCATGAGCATGCCCCCGCGATCTGCTGCCGCATGATCTCAGCCCCCTCCTCGATTTCACCGAGGAGCCAGAAGATCGCCTCTCTATGACAGCTCTGGTCCAGCAGCGGGCGGGAATGGATCGTTTTCAGAAGGTCCACGATCATCCCGATATGCTCTCGGTTGGTCATGGCATCGTCCAGGCGCTTTGCTTCGGCGTTGTTCATCGCACGACCTCCACTGCATAGGCATGGCCGGTCGTGACAGGATCAGACGATCCCAGTCCAACTATGGACAGCGCGATGAGAAATGAAACGAGGACAGCCGCCAGAATGTTGGCGCGTGTTTCCTCTGCCCACTGGGGCGCGGGTGTGATATGGGCGTGATCAGCCATGTCCGAAACTCCGGTTCGGTTGTGGTTAGGCCGGGTGTGGGAGATTCCACCTTCCCATCCGGCTGATACGTATCTACCGTATCTCACCTGCCCCGTCAACAGAATTGACGTATGATACGTATTTACCGTATTATAGAGATATGGAACGAAAACCTACCCGCTTCGAGCTACGCCTCCCCCCTCATTTAGAGGATGAAATAGATAACTGGCGACGTGGCGTTTCAGATCTTCCCTCCAGAGCTGAAGCCGCTCGTCGAATGATCGAATTAGGGCTAGCCTGTTACCGCGTGGCAGAGGCCAAAGAGGGTACAGCTGAATATGATCAAGCTTATTCAGCTAGGTATGCTGCATTCCTTAAAGCCCGGAATGGGGGATAACCGTCCAGGCTATCCGTTACCGACCCATACTCCTACCCATCCGACTACCACCTTGCCACCCATCTGCTACCCATGCGGTCACCCATCTGCCACCCAGGCAAAAGACGGCCCTTCATAGACCATTGCACCGTTAGTGCGGGTGGCTCTGCGACGCGGCGCTATCGATCTCCAGCAGAGCGTGATACTGAAAACGCATCACTCATCTGCATGCCGGGTCGCCCGGAAAATTTGATGAAGCACGATGAGTTCCGTGAGGGCGTGTCATTCTGGACAGCTTCCGGTGAATGGCGCTGCACAGACGTGGGCCGCCGCACCATCATAGCCATTCAGCTTGAACCCCAGTTGGACCCCTCCTGGTTCAAGGGGCCGCCCTACGCCGTTGGCGAGTCGGTATTCGACGAATATGATCTGGAAGGCTGCTATCCAAGTGAGGCTGCCCTGCTGGCTGATATAGGGGGTGCCGTCCTGTCACAGCGTAGTGCCGATGAGCTGCTGTGTTTTTATAAGCCGAATGACGACGTGTGAGACTTGTGCACGCACGAGTTCATAGCTCTACACAGTGTGCAAAAGATCTATGGAGGGGGTGAATCGTCCCTCCATGCCGTAGAGCATCGCCTTCACACGGCGGGGGTCACAGGCACGAACAGGAAAGCACTGTGTTCGGGCCGGAAGGAGCCGGAGGTTCGAGCATCGAGTTCATTACTGAGAATGGGATTGCACACATGAAATTGCGGAAAGACGACATAAAATGAGTATTCCAATATCATTTTTAGATGCTCTGTCAGAATTGGCGGGTGTTTTCGGGATTTACAAACAGGAAACTGGACACGACGCGGTGCTTGTTGGGGGCGCGGCGACAGTCCTGTATACAGCGGGCGTTTTCAGTTCCGGTGACTTCGATTTTATTGTTATTGATGACGCATTATTTGAAAAAGCAATGCTTCGGAGTGGATTCATCAAAGAAGATCGACAAGGTCGGCTCCGAATGGGCTATTATCACCCAATGCACCCCCAGTATGGATTTCAGGCTGTTTCTGGAGCCTTGTTTGACGGAAGGGCTGATAGACGACGGCTTGTTGCCGTTTCAGTGCGGGATGGGCGCACAATCACACTCCCGGCTATTGAAGATATTATTGCTGACCGTCTTGGGCAGCATGGTGTTGCTTCACCATCCGATACATCCCGTCTTGAGCAGGCAAAACTCATGTTTCTTTTGGCCGCAAAAATTGATATTAATTACTTGCGGAAGCGAATTGAGGAGGAAGGTGGAGACATCAGCCTTCTTCCCACAAGAAGCGAGTGAGGCCAAATGCTACACCTTGAAGACATGCTGTGTGACATTGAAGCCAGAAAGGTGGCTCTTGGTTTGGTTGATACTCCTGAGCGCATAGACGCCCTCAGGAACAAGGGGGGGCTCCGTACGGAAGCCAAAAGAGAGTTGCTCCGCAGAATGGCTGAGCGCGCTCGTGAGGCCGGAAAAGAGCCTGTCCGCGCCTATTACTGATCACAAAGCGTTCCTCATGTGTGAGGAATAACGCTGTTTCCAGACCTGTTATACCACTCCACCATCATCTCCCGCCGCTTCTCGAACAGATCCCCGCGTCGATAAGCGGCTTCCACCTTGTTGCTGATGGCGTGCGCCAGCGCCATCTCGGCCACTTCGCTGGGGTAGTCTGTCTCTTCGGCAGCCCAGTCGCGGAACGTGGAACGCAGGCCATGCACGGTGACGTCCTTCGTGCCAGCCGCGATGTGAAGCGCCTTGGACAGCGCCACGTCTGACAGTGGCTTCCCCCGTTTCTGTCCGGGAAACACCAGATTTCCAGCATGTTCATCGCGGAGAGGCAGCACTTCCTGCAGGACGGCCACAGCGCCTTCTGACAGCGGCACTCGATGCTCCTTCCCCATCTTCATCCGGTGTGCCGGAATAATCCACACGCGGCCTTGCAGGTCGATCTCCGACCATGTGGCATTGCGGACCTCACCAGACCGGGCCGCAGTCAGGCAGGTGAAGCGTACGGCCTTCGCTGCCACGCCCTGCGATTCAGTCAGTGCAGCCATCACACGCCCGATATCTTTTCGATCGATGGCGGCGAAGTGGCCGCTCTTCATCACCTTGGACGGTGGAGCGAGTATGGCGGACAGATGTCCTCTCCATCGGGCCGGGTTCTCTCCGGTCCGCCAGCCCTGTGCGCGGGCGTAATCGAGGATCCGTTCGATGCGTCCCCGGACCCGTGTGGCGGTCTCGGTGCGGTCGGTCCAGATTGGCCTGAGGACCGCTTCAATGTCTGCCGTGTCGATCAGCTTGACCGGCTTCTCCCCGCAGATGGCATAGACATACTGTTCCAGTGAACTGGTCCAGACCGACTCAGCCCGCGGATCGCGCCAGCCAGGTTTCTGTGACTCGATATATTGGCCGGCCACGGCGCGGAAGCCGATAGTGGTGTCGCTTTTACGGTTGGCATCGTCACTGCGGCGCTGTTCGAGCGGGTCCAGCCGCTGATTGACCAGACGTCTGCTCTCGGCTGCCAGCGTCCGGGCTTCAGCCAGAGACACATCATAAGCCGAGCCGAGGCTCATCTCCCGACGCTTGTCTGTGATTGGGGACTTGTATCGGAACGTCCATATCCGGGAGGCTCCCCGGACGACCAGCCAGAGGTTGCCGCCATCTGCAAGATCGCCGTCCTTATGAGCGGCTACTTGGCGAGTTGTCAGGCGGTGTGGTGCGAGCCGACTCATAACCGTGCGTGTCCCTTTTCGTGTCCCTCTTAAAACCTGCGTTTAGCAGAGTATCGGTGAGAAGTACAGAGAAAGGTAACTCTATAACATTCTGTATTTTATAACGATTCGTGATGCTACCTGACATGCCGTGAGAAGTTATTTCGAATCCAACCCCTTCCACCATATTTCCTTAAAATGTTATGCGCTTTCAGATGATCTACAGGCTATCAGCCTGAGTTTCCTTCCGTGATGCGGGTTCTGGAAGTCTGATGGCAGCAACGGGTCCACCCAGCTTATATTTCGGCAACAAAGCGCAGGACGTATGCGCCTGATTCCCGTTTTATGACTCAAGGCAGGTCAGGATCACAGCGGGTGTCTCTCTTTGTGGGAGTGGGAATAAAGTCCCGCATGGCATCCGCAAACCATCTCACTTTGCAGCCATGTTCGATCATCAGGTCACGAATGTCATCTTCTTCACCAGAGCGGACAGTTTGTGACGCCGAAGCTCGGAACGGGCTTTTGCGCCGGTTTCCATGTAATTGAGCTGGATCGTGTAACGTGGGCCAACATACTGGCGATGACCGTGCCACGTCGTCGGACCGTTGGGAAAGACGAGCAGTGTACCGTTCACAGGAGGCACTTCCACAGCAAAATTTTCGACATCATCTGGACCATTCAGCAGGCGAAGGCAGCCTTCCTGACGTTCGAATGCGGCTGACGGCGGATTGAGATAGAGCAGAATCGTCACGCGCTTGGCGATGGAATCGCAGTGAATCCGGCCATCTTTCTCCCGCGTACGCCCGCGTATGGTCAGCATGGTGGGGGCGTCGTCGAGATCGAGACTGAACTTTCGGGCAATGATCTTGCGTAGTTCAGAACCTTCAAGCTGGGCGATGAGCGCCTGCATGAGTGGCGTCAGAGCCAGGGCTTCGGGAGGAAAGGAGCCTCCGGAGCCGATCTGTGGCAGGGATGTCTGCAGGGCTGCCAGTTCATCCTGTGGAATGAAATGTTCAACGGCTACATGCGGGAAAGGACTCTCCACGACCGGCGCAGCTTTCAGCGCTGCAAAGTCGAGATTCAGAGCGGCAGCAGTCATGATCTGAGACTCCTTGACCTCGTCATGCCTGAAGAAGCCGGGTTCTAACCTTGTGATTGGTGCATCATACGTCCACGGGACCTGTGTGTCACATGGCCATGTCCCACGCGGGTCATGGGGGCGATAACAGGATTAAAAATCATCACCCGACCTGTTTGATCCTGTGTGAGTAAGCATTTCATTAATATTTCTGCCGGATGGTGCCGGAAAATATCATCGCATCAGGCAGGGTATGGACAGGCGGCCAAAGAGACTTAAATCGGCGCTCGGGCGAGCCTTTTTACAGGCTGAATGGCTGACTCCCGCACGAGCGTTGGCTTATTGCAGGATTCTCGGTTTCTACGGGTGGGGACTGTTTCTCTCCATCATCGTGGTCTCCCATTGGGGCGCCGATTTCGAAGGGCAGCCGATCTGTGCCGATTTCGTCAGCTTCTGGGCCGCGTCCCGGCAGGTGCTGCAGGGGCATCTGGCGGAGGTGTATGACAGCGCGAAGCACCATCTGGCCGAACTGTCCGCGTTTCCCGGCCTGTCCTTCGGGAATTTCGCTTTCTACTACCCGCCGACCTTTCTCCTCCTCTGTGTGCCGCTTGCCCTGCTGCCCTACCGTCTTTCCGTCGCACTGTTTCTGATCCTCACCGCGACGGCTTTCGTCCGCGCCCTGCGCCGGCTGCTGCCGCAACGGTGGGCGCTGCTTCCCATTCTCGCCTTTCCGGGCCTCGTGATTGGCGTGGCGAATGGGCAGAATGGGCTTCTGACCGGATCGCTGTTCGGCTGGGCGATGGTGTTGCTGGCAGGACATCCTTTCCTCGCGGGCCTGTGCCTTGGCGGGCTGGTGATCAAGCCGCAACTGCTGGTGGCGGCGCCAGTCGTCCTGTTGTGCGCCCGGCGCTGGCGAGCCATTGCGGGAGGAATGTGTTCCGGTCTGGGGCTGATCGCGGCGTCATGGCTCGCTTTTGGTCATGCCGGCTGGGGTGGCTTTCTGCACATGAGTCACGAGGCGCAGGGAGCATTTTCCCACGGCTATGTGCAGGCATGGAAAATGCAGAGCGTGTTTGCTGCCGCTCATCTGCTGCATGCGCCTGCATGGATGGCTTATGGCGTACAGATAATGGCGGCTGTGGCGGCCCTGAGTATCGCCGGGTGGCTCGCCGCGGGTCTGCGGAGACGTTCTGCCGATCTGGGTGAGGCGACGGCGGCATCGGGGCAAGTCGCCGTGATGATCGCGGCGATGCCGTTCTGTTCGCCTTTTCTTCTGGATTACGATCTGGCCTGCCTGGCTTTTCCGATGGGATGGCTGGTGTTGCAGGCACGGCGGACCGGCTGGTGGTCAGGTGAGAAATTCGTTCTGTTTCTGGCCTATATCTATCTTCTGGGAGCAAGGCTGTTCGCTGAGCTGACGCATATCGGTCCAACTCCTCTCATCAGCGCAGCTCTGCTGCTCGTGCTTGCGCGCCGTATCGCGCCGGAAGAATGGCTGGGCCTCAGGCGGAGAATTGTGTCGCAGGCAGGTCGGTTCAACAGGAGTGAGCCGGACGTCTCTTCCGTCTCTGAGCCGGGCAGGGCTGGGGTTCAGGCCTGACGGTTTTCCAGCAGGCTACGGCGGATGCTGCGTCCACGCTCGATACGGTCCACGATATAGTCGGAATCGCCCCAGCGGATCGCCCGGGCCATGGCCTGGGCATCTTCCAGAAAGCGTGACAGCATCTCCAGAATGGCTTCACGGTTGGAGAGGAAAATGTCCCGCCACATGATGGGGTCCGACGCCGCGATGCGTGTGAAGTCGCGGAAGCCGCTGGCTGCGAATTCCAGCACTTCGGAGCGGGTCTCGTCGGCCAGGTCATCCGCCGTGCCGCAGATGGTGAAGGCCAGCAGATGCGGCAGATGGCTGACGATGGCGCATACCCTGTCATGGTGCTCGGGAGTCATGTCCCGCGTGCGGGCTCCGCAAAGCCGCCAGAGGGCTGTGATGGTTTCCACGCTCTCAGATGAGCTGTCAGGCAGGGGGGTCAGCAGGCACCAGCGGTTATCGAACAGCGTGGCGAAACCGGCGTCCGGACCTGAATATTCCGTCCCCGCCATCGGATGAGCCGGGACATATGGGATGTCCGGTCGGAGGAAAGGGCTGATGGCCTCAATAACTGCCACCTTGGTCGAGCCGGTGTCCGTCAGAATGGCGCCGGGTTTCATGGCGGGGATGACTGTTGCGGCGACTTCGCCCATTGCGCCGACCGGCACGCAGAGCAACACGCAGTCCGCATCGGCGACAGCGGCTGCGGCGTCACCTGTAACCTCGTCGGCGATACGGAGTTCACGCACACGCTCACGGAAGGCCGGGTTGATATCCACGGCCACCAGCTGTCGCGCAATCGTCTTGTCGCGTCGGGCGCGATGCAGAACAGAAGCGCCGATCAGACCCGGGCCGATGACGACCAGTTTATCGAATAAAGGAGTGGGGGCGTCGGAAGAATCGGTCACGGGCAATTATCCTTCCGTTGTATCTGTCAGGGCGTCGGGCAGCCCGGCCGACAGAACATGTGGCTTGGTTTGCGCCGTACGGGCTTTCAGCGCACGCATTTCCGAAAGCTGCCACCATACCAGCGTGGGAATGCCGATGCTGACTTCCCGACCACGACGCAGCAGGGACAGGGCGAGGCAGAGTGAGGCATCAAGCCCGAATGCGTGGCCCAGAGTCATGTAGGCGCCTTCCTGCACGCCGAGGGCTGCGGGGACCAGAAATGAAGCCGACATGAGGCCGCAGGTGACACCCTCAATGGCGATGGCGTCAGGAAAACTCAGCGACGCGCCCATCAGATAAACGGTGAGCCAGAGAACGCCGGCACTGCTGATCCAGCCCATCAGATGGATGGCTGCCGAAGCGGAAATGCGACCGGGACGGGACCAGGCTTTCTCCATCCAGTCCTGCAATGTCCCGGCGCCATCCATGACAGTCGCCTGCCACTGTCCCGCGATGTGTCTGCCGAGCAGGCGCACCGTGCGTTTGACTGCCGTTCCGCCACGCTGCTGGGTCCAGATGAACCCGGCGGCTCCGACCGCGAGCAGAAGGGCGCCAATGATGACCGGCTTGACCAGGGGAGAGGAAGAACTGCCAACGGCCAGAAGGGTCACGGCGAGCAGGATGAAGACGATCTGCCCGAGCACTTCCGTGGTGATGTCGACCACGTTGGCGCAGGCGGCTTCCGGCCATTCGATGGAGGAGATTTTCACGGCATGATGGCGGCTGGTGGCGCGGATGCCGAGGACGATGCCGCCCAGTTGGGAAAAAGGCAGGCAGGTTGAAGCGGCGTCCCGGATCATGCGGGCCAGCAGCAGGTGCCTGTAGGTCATGGTGGGGAAGGCGGCATGCCAGGCGCAGCCGAGAATGGCGTCCACGGCCAGTTGCGCAAGGATTGTCAGGAAGAAGCCGACAATCCCGATCCGGGAGACAGCCGCCGCCACTGAATCAAAGCCGTTCCACGCCATGGCGGCCGTAATCGCGGCAAGTCCGAGGAGGGTGAGAAGGATGGTAAGTTTTTTCAAGAGTATCTGACCATCCGTCGGTTGTAGCTCATGGCTTGGTCCGGACGCGGGGCGAATCTGTCCGGAAAAGATCGAAACAGGAGGTCCGGCACAGGATGTGCGACCCTTCTCCAAAACAGGGCGAAGTCCTTACACCACCCCGACGGGATGCGCCAGTGTAACAGGGTTGCGGGCTTTTATCGTGTCCCTCTGGTCTAAACCATCTTCCTCAGGATAAAGCAGAAAGACATATTTTGACCATGATGCCTGAGAGAAAGGGATTTCATGACCGCGCCAACTCTTGTCACAGGTGCTACCGGTTTTGTGGGCTCTGCCGTGGCCCGTGTGCTTCTGGCCCGTGGTCATGCCCTGCGTCTGATGGTCCGCACCGGCAGTGATCGCCGCAATATCGCCGACATGCCGGTCGAACTCGTGGAGGGAGATCTTTCCACCCCTGCCAGCTTCGCCAAGGCGGTCGAGGGATGTCGTTATGTGTTTCACGTCGCGGCGGACTATCGCCTGTGGGTGCCTGATCCGGCTCCGATGATGGCGGCTAATGTCGAGGGCACCCGCCTGCTCATGCAGGCCGCACAGGCGGCTGGCGTGGAAAAAATCGTCTACTGCTCTTCGGTGGCGGCGCTCGGGCTGATTGGTGACGGCACGGTTTCGACAGAAAAAACACCTGTCAACGAACACTCCGTCATCGGGATTTACAAGAAATCCAAATATCGCGCCGAGCAGGAAGTGCTTCGTATGGTGCGCGAGCAGGGGCTGAAGGCTGTCGTCGTCAATCCGTCCACGCCTGTCGGTCCTCGCGATATCAAGCCGACCCCCACGGGACAGATGATTCTGGACTGCGCGGCAGGCCGGATGCCCGCTTATGTCGATACCGGTGTGAATATCGTGCATGTCGATGATGTGGCGGAAGGTCATGCGCTGGCGCTGGAGCGCGGCGTCGTGGGTGAGCAGTATATCCTCGGCGGACAGAACTATCTGTTGGGCGATCTGTTCCGCATGGTGGCTGAGATCGCGCATGTGAAGCCGCCCCGGATCGTCCTCCCGCAGGGAGTGATCTGGCCGGTTGCTGTGGCGTCCGAATGGCTGTCACGCAAATTCGGTATCGAACCGCGCGTGACACGGGAGATGCTGGCGATGTCGCGCAAGAAGATGTTCTTCTCCTCGGACAAGGCCATTCACGACCTCGGCTATGCGCCGCGCCCGGCGTATGACGCCGTCAAGGACGCGATCAACTGGTTCCGTCAGGCTGATATGCTGAAATAAGAGCGGGAACGATGCTGGTTTATCTGGCCGGTCTTTCGGCACTGATCTGGGCCGCCCTGCTCGGCTTTCATGGACGGTTCTGGCAGGCCGGTCCCATTCTGCGTCCCGGTAAGGCGCATAAGACACGTCCTCCCGTCAGTGTGGTCATTCCCGCACGGGACGAGGCCGAGTCCATCCAAATCTGCCTCTCATCCCTTCTGGCGCAGGATTATGCGGGACAGTATCGCATTGTGCTGACCGACGATCGCAGTGTTGACGGAACAGGCGATCTCGCGCGCTCCATAGCGGACCCGCAGGGAAGGCTGACGGTTCTGGATGGACAGCCTCGCCCTGATGAAGTCTGGAGCGGCAAGCTCTGGGCTGTCGAGCAGGGGGTGGCGCATGTCCGGGCGGAGCAGCCGGAAGAGGGCGGCTACATTCTGCTGACCGACGCCGATATCGAGCATGATCCGGCCCATATCTCCACGCTGGTTGAAAAAGCCGAGCGTGATGGGCTCGATATGGTGTCCGAGATGGTGGAGCTGAACTGTGTCAGTTCGGCCGAAAAGGCGCTGGTTCCTGCCTTCGTGTTCTTCTTCGCGCTGCTGTATCCTTTCTCCAAGGTGGCTGATCCCAAAAGCCGGACGGCGGCTGCGGCGGGCGGCACAATTCTTATCCGCCGTTCCGCGCTGACGCGCATTGGCGGTATCGCCGCCCTGCGTGGCGCCCTGATCGATGACTGCACGCTGGCGGCGCACGTCAAGCGATCGGGTGGGCGGATCTATCTCGGTCATTCCTGTCTGGCCCGTTCGATCCGACCCTATCCGCATCCGCGTGACATCTGGCGCATGATCGCCCGCACAGCATACGTTCAGCTGCGTTATTCTCCGTTGATCCTTGTCGGGACGGTGCTGGGGATGCTGCTTGTCTGGGTTCTTCCCGTCTTTCTGGCGCTGTTTGGAAAAGGACCGGCCCGCAGGCTTGCGGCGCTCGCCTGGGCGGCGTCGATGGCGTCCTACATTCCAACATTGCGGCGTTTCCGCATGTCGCCTTTCTGGGCCCTGCTGCTGCCAGTCGTTGCAATGTTCTACACGGCCGCGACGGTCGGATCGGCTGTGGATCATCATTGTGGTCGTGGGGTGAGATGGAAGAACCGGTCTTATACCGGGGCGACGCACTCGGGATAAAGCTGACAGCCTGAAACCTCTTCCACCGCGGAGGTTTCAGGACGCTTTGTCCCGTGTCCTACTCACGCAGACCTTTGGGAACTGCTCTCTTCCAGCGGGTTGGAGCGGATATCATCCGGGAAAGAGTCCTGTGAGGAAGACCATTCCGCAGGTCTGTCGGTTCAACGATATCCTGCACGTTTCCGAAGAGCCTGAAGCGCTTGCCGGGTCGCCTCGGTCAGAGGCGAGGGCAGCGAGGACAGGGCAAACCAGCCCATGTCGGCCAGAGCCTCGGGCTCACGGATGACGGGCTCGCCGATGAAGGCTTCCACCAGGAAAACCGGCGCGACCCAATGCTGCTCACCGGCCCGGTCGATCTGGTCCACGACGCAGAGCAGTTCGGGAGATTCGATCCGGATGCCCAGCTCCTCGTCGATCTCGCGCGCCGCCGTGTCGGCGACTTTCTCATAGGGATCGACCTTGCCGCCGGGTAGACCCCAGTGCCCGGCTTCGGGATTGCGTTTTCTCTGAACGAGCAGGAGTCGCCCGTTGCGGAAGATCGCGGCCCCGCAACCGACACGTGGCAGGGGGATATTTGTCATGGGGGCATGGCTCCTGTGGACGCTCCTGCGGGTGACTCGGTCAACTGTTCGCTCCGGTCGGCCGGATGTAAAGCGGTGGTAAGTGTAGGCAGCAGCCTTCGGAGCGTGTAAACCACCCCGCCATGTTTCAGGATTCCTCATCAGCCGCGCACGCGGAGCCAGCCCTCCTGTCAGAAAGCCTGTCAGTTGAAGACGTGCGGGCTGCTGTCGCCCGTGACAAAATCGATCCATGGCGCGCGCCTGATGTCTCGTCCGGCAAGGGACAATCAGACGAGAATTTTCCGGTCGGATCGGTGTTGTTCGCGCCCGCCATGCGCGAACATGTGCATGCCTATTATGATTTTGCCCGGTTTAGCGACGATGTGACGGATAGCGACAGGCTGACGCCCGAGGAGAAGGTGGCGCGGCTGGATGCGATGGAAGACATCGTGCACGGTCGGGCGCAGGCGCCTGAACGCAAGGATGCCCGCTCCGCCGCGCGGGTCCGGGAGATGCTGCTGCGCACGGGGTTGCCGTTCGATGTCGCGACCTCCCTGCTGGTCGCGTTCCGGGAAGACGCGGTCAAATCGCGCTACGCTTCTCAGGCTGAACTTGATCGCTATTGCCGCTATTCCGCGAATCCGGTTGGACGTTTTCTGCTGGGCCTGCACGGCGAAAGCGACAGGACTTTCCCGGCGTCTGACGCGCTGTGCACGTCACTCCAGATTCTCAATCATCTCCAGGATTGTCAGAAAGACCTTCTTCTTCTGAAGCGGAGCTATGTGCCGCTGGACCTTCTTGAGGCGCAGGGGCTGGGTGTAGACGCTGTTCTGGAAAGTACGACCTCCCCGTCATTGCGTCGTGTTTTCGACATATTGCTCGACGAGACAGATCGTCTGAACGGGGTGGCCCTCGGGCTGCTGCGTCAGGTAAAGGATCGTCGGATGCGGATGTATTGCGCCGCTGTCGTGCGGCTGGCGCATCTGCTGGCGGCCCGTCTGCGTGCGGGAGATCCGCTGGCAGAGCGTGTGGCGCTGACAAAAGGCGATTTCGCACGGGCGGCATTCGCGGCGCTCAAAGGCTGGAAGAACTGAGATGTCTGCCGGAAGACGGAGCCGGGGACAGGGCTGGAAAGACAGGGGAGCGTCTGCTCTCGCTGGACTATGGGGCGGTGTGGAACCGTCCGGGAAAGGGATGCCATGACTGACGCACTCGGAACGCATGACGAACCCACACCGCTCGGCTGCGACCCGACCGATCTTGCGCGCGTCGAGGCGATCGTGCGGCAGGCGGGGACGTCATTCGCCGCGGGAATGCGCATTCTGCCTCCCTACCGGCGGTATGGCATGTATGCGATCTATGCATTCTGTCGGCTGGTGGACGACATCGCGGATGGCGATGTGCCGTCCCTGAGCGGTCCGGAGCACGCAAAAGACCGGGAAGCGCGCCTCACCGAGTGGCGTGAGCGCATTGGCCGTCTTTACGCGGACAGAACCGAGGATGCGCTGGACCGGGTTCTGCATGCCTCCATCCGTTTCTTTTCGCTGAAGCAGAAAGATTTCGACGCCGTGATCGACGGCATGATCATGGACGCCACAGGACCGGTGGTCGCGCCGTCCGAAGAGACGCTGGATCTTTACTGTGACCGTGTGGCGTCCGCTGTCGGACGTCTCTCCGTGCATGTGTTCGGTGACAGCTCGGAACACGCGGAGCGGGTGGCCTATCATCTCGGTCGCGCGCTCCAGTTGACCAATATTCTGCGCGACGTGGCGGAAGATGCGCGGATTGGCCGCCTGTATCTGCCGAAGGAACTGCTGGCCCGCTTCGACGTGCCGGCCGATCCGCAGAAGGTTCTCGCAGCGCCCGGTCTGGCTGGCGTGATGCAGATTCTTTCCGTGCGGGCACAGGACCATTTCCGTCAGGCGTTCCGGGCCATGAAGAAATGTGACCGCAAGGCCATGATGCCTGCGCGTATGATGGGCGGCTGCTATCTGGCGATCCTGAACGCCCTGACAAAACGGGGCTGGGAGCAGGTGCGCGTTCCGCTTGCGGTGTCGAAGGCCAGCAAGGCAGTTGGTGTCGTGCTGGCATTCGCGGCCTGATACGGATGGCGCGTCGGGTTCATATTGTCGGCGGGGGTCTGTCCGGGCTGTCCGCCGCCGTCGAGATCGCGGGCAGCGGGCAGCATGTCATCGTGCATGAGGCCGGTCCCGCCTGCGGCGGACGCGCCCGCTCCTACGAGGACAAGAAGCTGGGTTGCCGGATCGACAACGGCAACCACCTGCTGCTGACAGCCAACGAGGCTGTCTTTCGATATATGGGGCTGATCGGCGCTCTGAACACGTTGCAGGGGCCGGATCAGCCGATTTTTCCGTTTGTGGACCTCAGGAAGCCCTGCGTATGGACGCTGGACCTCTCGATGGGGCGGGTGCCATGGTGGGTATTAAGCCCGAACCGGCGTGTGCCGGGAATGAAGCTCGGCGAGCTGCTCAGCCTGAAGCGTCTGATTGACGCGAAACCCGATCAGGTCGTGTCCGACTGCCTGCTGCCGGGCGAGTTCTCGCGTCGCCTGCTCGATCCGTTCTCCATCGCCGCGCTCAACACGCCGAGCGATGAAGCCAGTGCGGCTCTGCTCGGCCATGTGATCAACGAATCGCTGGCCAAGGGTGGTCGCGCCTGCCTGCCGCGTTTCCCTAAGATCGGCCTGTCCGAAAGCCTTGTGGACCCGGCTCTGTCGCATCTGTCCATTCTGAAGGCGGAGGTCCGTACCGGACGGCGTGTCACCGGTATCGGAACCGCGAACGGTCGTGTCACGGCGCTGATCTTCCCGGACGAACGTATCGACGTTGGCGAGGATGATGCGGTCATTCTGGCTGTCACCGCGCCCGTGGCGGCGAGCCTGCTGAAAGAGGCGCTGCCCGATCTGGTGGTGCCGGATGAGTTTGAAGGTATTTTCAACGCGCATTTCCGTCTTGAACGACCTCCCGTGCCTGTCGGGGCCTTTGCGAAGACCCGCTTTGTCGGTGTCGTGGGCGCCGTGACGGAATGGATTTTTCTCAAGAATGATATCCTGTCGGTCACGGTCAGCGCGGCCAACCGCTATGCCGAGCGTGATCCTGATGAGTTGGGGCGACAGATCTGGCAGGAGGTGCGGCAGGCGATGGACGGACTTCTGGCAGGACCGCTTCCTGCCGAGCCACCCTTGCAACGGCTGGTTTGGGAGAAGCGTGCGACCTTTGCCGCCACACCTGCGCAACTGCGGAAAAGACCGGGCGCCGCGACGGGACTGGTCAATCTGGCATTGGCCGGGGACTGGACGACGACGGGTTTGCCCGCCACCATTGACGGTTCAATTCGTTCAGGCGTTACCGCCGTGCAGGCATTGGGGCTTCGCGGGCCCCTGTCTGGCTGATGGCGCCTGACTGACTCTGATTACGATATCACGGTAAGACCGTGGATCGCGTTAACGACTGGCACGATTTCTGAAGAAACGTGTTTCTACTGGAGGAATGACTGCAGGCCATGCTGGACGATGTAACGAACTCTGCCATTACCGAGAACACGGGATTTACCTCCGGTGAACTGGCTCCGAGTGAGCTGGATCGTGTGGTCGAGCGTGCGCATGCAGCACTGGGCGGCAAGCAGAACGACGATGGGCACTGGGTTTTCGAACTGGAAGCCGATGCGACCATTCCGGCGGAATATGTCCTGCTTGAGCATTTTCTCGACCGGATCGATCAGCCTCTGGAAGACAGGATCGGCGTTTATCTGCGGCGTATTCAGGGCGAGCACGGTGGCTGGCCGCTCTATCATGACGGCGATTTCAACATCTCCGCAACGGTGAAGGCCTATTACGCGCTGAAATGTATTGGTGACGACATCAACGCGCCGCACATGCAGCGCGCCCGTCAGGCTGTTCTCGATCATGGCGGCGCCGAGCGGAGCAACGTCTTCACACGTTTCCAGTTGGCGCTGTTCGGGGAGGTGCCATGGCATGGCACGCCGGTCATGCCGGTCGAACTGATGCTGTTGCCGCGCTCCGCGTTCTTCTCGGTCTGGAACATGTCCTACTGGTCGCGCACCGTGATCGCGCCGCTGCTGGTGCTGGCGGCGCTGCGTCCGGTGGCGGTCAATCCGCGCGGCGTGCATGTGCAGGAACTGTTCGTCACGCCGCCGGATCAGGTGAAGGACTGGATCAGGGGGCCATACCGTTCCAGGTGGGGACATGCCTTCAAGGTGCTGGATCAGGTTCTGCGTCCGGTGGTGAAGCTGATTCCTCAGAAGGTTCACGAGAAGGCCATCAGGGCGTCCGTTGATTTCATTGAACCGCGGCTGAACGGCCTTGACGGTCTTGGCGCGATTTATCCGGCCATGGCCAACACGGTGATGATGTATCGCGCCATGGGCGTGCCGGACAGTGATCCCCGCGCCGCCACGGCATGGGAGTCGGTCAGGGCGCTTCTGATTGATCATGGGGATGAGGTATATTGCCAGCCGTGCGTGTCTCCCATCTGGGACACCGGACTGGCGGGTCACGCCATGATGGAAGCGGCCAGCGGTTCCGATCCTGTCGCGCGGAAGAAAACGGAAGAGAAGATGGCGAAGGCGGCTGAATGGCTGCGCGACCGTCAGATTCTCGATGTGAAGGGTGACTGGGCGATCAATCGCCCCGACCTCGAACCGGGCGGTTGGGCTTTCCAGTATCGCAATGACTATTATCCTGACGTGGACGATACGGCGGTTGTCGGCATGCTGCTGCATCGCCAGAACGACCCGGCCAATGATGAAGCGATCGAGCGTGCCCGCAAGTGGATCGTGGGGATGCAGAGCACCAATGGCGGCTGGGGTGCATTCGATGTCGATAACGACAAGGAACTGCTGAACCATATTCCGTTCTCGGATCATGGTGCGCTTCTTGACCCGCCGACAGCCGATGTGACGGCGCGTTGTGTGTCTTTTCTGGCGCAGCTTGGTCATGCCGAGGATCGTCCGGTGATTGAACGCGCTTTGGAGTATCTCCGGGGCGATCAGGAAGAGGACGGTTCCTGGTTTGGTCGGTGGGGTACCAATTTCATTTACGGTACATGGTCTGTCCTGTGCTCCCTGAACGCAGCCGGTATTTCCCATGATGATCCGATGGTGGTGCGCGCCGTGGAGTGGCTCCGCTCCGTCCAGCGTCCCGATGGCGGCTGGGGCGAAGGTTGCGAGAGCTATGAAGACGGTCCTCGTGGCGAGTACAAACAAAGCCTGCCTTCCCAGACGGCGTGGGCGGTTCTGGGCATGATGGCGGTCGGTCGTCGTGATGATCCGGCCGTGGTGCGGGGTATCGCGTGGCTATCCAAGCATCAGGGTGACAATGGCGAGTGGGAAGAAGATCCCTATAACGCCGTTGGTTTCCCCAAGGTGTTCTATCTCAAGTATCACGGTTACAGGCAGTTCTTCCCGCTTCTGGCTGTGTCGCGCTACCGGAATCTCAAGAGCAGCAACTCCGGCCAGGTGAGCTACGGTTTCTGATCATGAACAAGAGCCTTCCCTCTCCAGCCGATATCGGATTTCTTGTGGGACTGAAGGCTGAGGCCTCTCTTCTGCGACAGTTTTTTCCCGGCTCGCCGATTGCAATCAGCGGGGCCACACGGGAGGGCGCACGGAAGGGAGCCGAACGGCTGGTCGCCTCGGGCGCGCCTTTTGTCGTGTCGTTCGGGCTCGCGGCGGGTCTTGATCCGGCGCTCAGACCGGGGACGATCCTTGTGCCGGATGCGGTGGTGAAGGACGGCAAGCTCTATCCCTGCGCGCCAGCCGTACGACGTCTTCTGGGGGCGGAAGCCTCCGGTGTGGTGGCAGGCGCGCTTCTGCACAGCGATGTCGTCGTGCTGACCGCTGAGGACAAGCAGCGTCTGGCTCTGGAGAGCGGCTGCTGCTCTCTTGATATGGAGAGCGGCTTTCTGGCGGTGGCGGCGCAGTCCGTGAAAAGACCTTTCGGCGTGCTGCGCGTGGTGTGTGATCCGGCTGACCGGACGCTGCCTCCCGCTGCGGGCATCGCGCTGTCGCCGGACGGCGGGCTGGGAGTGGGTGCTCTGGCAGCAGCCTTGCTGCGTAATCCCCTGCAGATCGGAAGCCTGATCCGGCTTGGAGGTGACGCATCCCGTGCCCGTAAATCGATGCAGCGTTTTCTGGAAGTTAAGGCTTCAGCCTTATCATCATGATGTTTCAGAGGGCGTCAGGCCCGCGACATGGCCGGAAAATTTCCTTGCCGGTCATGTTTTGCGGTTATGGCGTTTCTGGCCTCTTCCAGATTGTTCTGCATGAAGAGTTTGTTTTGAACTGGTATGTTCTGAAGAAGGGATGTTTTTAATATGCCCTTCGGACAGCGCTTTATCCTGATCTGTGTTTTTTCGCACATGTCAGGAAAACGAGGATTTTCATGAAAGCTCCATTGCCGACTTCCCGTCAGATTACGCAGTTTATTGGTTATTTCGATCGTCTGGAGGGGCTGGAAGTAAGGGGGTGGGCCTGTAATCTGGCTGCGCCGCGTGTGCCTGCCACGCTTCACGTCATTATTGACGGACAGGAAGTCGGGTCCGTGATCTGCGATCAGCCGCGATCGGACGTGCAGGAAAACATCGGGGTCATGACGCCCAATCTTGGCTTCTCCTTCGTGCTGCCGGATTCGTTTGCTGATGGCAGGGAGCATCGGATCGGGCTGCGGTTTCCGAATCGTTCGGTCGTACCCTGTCTGGTGACAGAGGACGGCACGATCAAGGAAGAAGACGTCAAGATCGTTCTTCAGCCGCGTTTCAATTACGAATCCTGCGTGGATGGCTTCTCGCGGGGCGCGCTGCGGGGATGGGTGCAACGCATCAATGCGGCGAATGGGAACCGTGAAGGGCAGTGCGAAGTCGCGGTTTTTATCGATGGAGCGCCTTTCGCGCGCATTCGTGCGGACCGTTTTCGGGGTGATGTGGCGTCGGCCGTAGGAGGCGAGGCAAACTGCGGTTTCGAACTGGTCATCCCGAAGCATCGTCGTCAGACAGGTGCCCGGACGATCAGTTTCTTTGCTGTGCCGGGCGATGTGGAACTGATGGGTAGTCCCATCAACACGTCGCTGGTTGATAACAGGC
Source organism: Acetobacter aceti (assembly GCF_002005445.1). Classification (NCBI taxonomy): domain Bacteria; kingdom Pseudomonadati; phylum Pseudomonadota; class Alphaproteobacteria; order Acetobacterales; family Acetobacteraceae; genus Acetobacter; species Acetobacter aceti. The sequence goes on along the minus strand of NZ_CP014692.1, from coordinate 2,620,028 downwards.
TCGAAGAGCATCTGCTGGGCGTCAGCGAAACCATCGCGCGCCTTCATCGTGAAATCTCGTCCCTGCGTGCGACAGTAAACAACCTGCTCCCCGAGCAGCGGTTCAATCTTGGCGATTATGACAACTGGGCGCGTCGTTACTTCAATGTTCTGAGGGCTCGCGTAGCGGAGCGTCGCCAGCAGCTTGGCGCGGGCTTTGTCGCCAAGGGGCCGCTGGTGAGTGTCATCTGTCCGACCTACAAACCGGACATGACCGACTTCATCGCCGCAGTTGAATCGGTCATGGCGCAGACCTGGAGCAACTGGGAGCTCATCGTCGTGGACGATGGCGGGAAGTCTCTGGAAGTTGCGGCGAGGATGGCGGAATATTGCCGGAATGATCCTCGTATCAAATTGATTCGTCTGAAAAAAAATCTGGGAATTTCCGGAGCGACAAACGAGGGCGTCAAGGCGGCGAAAGGCAGCTGGGTCGCGTTCTTTGACCACGATGACGCCATGGTTGACGTGGCTCTGGAGGCCATGTTGCAGGCGGCTTCGGGCCTTGATCCTCAGGTGATTTATTCAGACGAGGACAAGATCGATCAGGCTGGGTATTTTCTGGAGCCGAATTTCAAGCCTGATTTTGATTACCGGTATCTGCTGGGCTGTAACTACATCTGCCATCTCACCATGGTGCGTACGGATGTGCTGCGTCAGGTCGGGGATCTGAACGCCAGTTATGATGGCGCGCAGGATCATGATCTGATGTTGCGTCTGACGGAGATCGTGCCGCGTGAAGGCTTCCTGCATGTTCCGGAAGTTCTTTATCACTGGCGGAAGACTCCGAACTCGACAGCGATGACGATTGCCAACAAGCAGTATGCGGTGAATGCCGGTGTCCGGGCTGTCGCCGATCATCTGAGGCGTGTCGGACATGAGGCGCGGGTCGAGGCGATCAATGATCTGACCATCTACAATGTGTGGTGGGGGATCAGTCGCGAGCCGACGGTATCGATCATTATTCCGTTCCGTAATCAGACGGCTCTGACCCGGGAATGTGTTTCACGGATACTGGAACACACGGATTACAAGGCTTATGACATCATTCTGGTCGATAACTGGTCGACAGATGAAGATGCGCTGGCCTTCTGCAAGGAGATTTCCCGGAACAAGCGCGTTCAGGTTCTTTCGATCCGGGAAGAGTTCAATTTCTCGCGTCTGAACAATCTTGCTGCGGCGACCTGCTCATCCGAATTCTTTTTCTTCATGAACAACGATCTTTTCGTGGAAGATCCCAAATGGCTGAAAACCATTGTGGGAGAAGCGCTCGCGGGTGAGGATATCGGGGCTGTCGGCGGGAAGTTCCTCTATCCCAACGGCGCTATCCAGCATGTGGGTGTGGTGGTGGGCCCCGATGGCGTGGCGTCCCATGCGCATCGCGGACTTCAGGCGCATGACTATGGCTATATTTCCCGCGCCATTCTGTCGCATGAAGTCACGGCAGTCACGGCGGCGGGCATGCTGGTTCGCGCCGAAGCCTTCCGCGAGGCCGGTGGCTTTGATGAGATTAATCTGAAAGTCGCTTATAATGACGTCGATCTCTGCCTGAAGATGCGTGAGGCCGGTTGGCGTATTGTCCAGTGCAACAATTTCGTGGCGGTGCACCATGAGAGTGTGTCGCGTGGAAGCGATGATCGGCCCGAGCATGAGGCCCGGTTCTTTGCCGAGACCCAGCATATGCATCAGTATTGGGGTGACCATGCGATCTATCAGCGTGACCCGGCCTATTCGCCGCATTTCATGCTTGATCAGAGTTATTATGATCTGGTCACGCCGGAATAAGCGCAGGGATCAGAAGTTTTTTGCCGCCGTATCAGGTTTTGGACAACACCCGCTTCTTCGAGGCGGGTGTTTGTTTATGAGGGCAATGAGAATATCCGCAGACGGCCTGATCCTGCGGAAGCAATGGAGGCGTCTTCCATCGCAATAAGCGGGGTCTCAACACAATCATGGGAGTCGTCGCAGTCTTGGATGAAAACCAGTGCGAGGTCATGTTATCCGTGTCCGAAAAGAATGGATTTGTCCCCATGCATTATTTCTTTGAGCCTGTTTCGATTCCGTCCGTCCCAGTCCTTGAGACTGAAGCACGATTCCCGGTTCATCGGATCTGGTGTGTCGGACGCAACTATGGAGAACATACGCGGGAAATGGGGGGAGATCCCGCACATGACCTTCCGATCTTTTTTGCAAAACCCTCTGATGCAGTCACAATGGAAGAGGTTCTTCCCTATCCATTGCACACAGAAGATCTACACCATGAAATTGAACTGGCTGTAGCGATTGGTCAGCAGGGCGTGAATATTGCCGTGCAGGACGCGCTGGATCATGTGTTCGGTTATGCTCTGGCTTTAGACATGACGCGGCGTGATCTGCAGGCCGTCGCCAAGAAAGCCGGTCAACCATGGGATCTGAGTAAAGGTTTCGACCAGTCCTGTCCGATCAGCACGATTGTGCCGGTGTCGAAGGCGGGGCATCTGGTGAAAGGACGGATCAGTCTTTCGGTCAACGGAACGGTGCGTCAGCACGGGGATATCAGTGACCTCATCTGGTCAGTTCCGGAAGTTATTTCCATCCTCTCGAGTTTTGTCGAATTGCGTCCGGGAGATCTTATCCTCACCGGCACGCCATCCGGTGTGGGGCCTGTGAAGCCGGGAGACAGACTCGAAGGAGAATGTGAAGGCGTCGGGAAGCTTCATGTGCGTTACACGGAGCGCTGAGGTTTTTGTCGATTGAGTGTGTCTTGCAAACGGGCTTGGGGAGCACAAAGGCGCTCTGGAACCCGTTTGAAAAGGCGTTCGTATTATCTTGCAAGCATAAGTCAGAGGTTTCCGGGGCTTTGCCCCGAACCCTACAAAGGGACACAGTCCCTCTGAACCCGATGTATTAAACCGCGAAGGCGGGAAGGGCAGTGGGCTGCTCTGTCCTCTGTTTGTAAACTATAAAAACAGTCTTGAAGACTCTCGATAAATGAAAATTTTGGTGAAGTTTTTTCAAAATCTTCGGATAGCCAAACTCACTGAACCAGTTACTGCTGCGTGCTGTCTGGCTGTGCCACAGGCGCGTGCTGCTCCACAGGCGCAGGCTGTTCTGACATACGGATGGCATTGACGAACGACCCGCCGATATAAAGAAGCATCGAGAGCGATGCGAGAACGATCATGATGATGAACATCAGCTTTTCAGGACGGTTTTCCACGCCATCGGCATCGGGCGAGGCAATCCGGCTGAAATCCGGTTTAATGGACTTCAGATTTTTGAAGATGTTTTTCATAGATCAAGGGCTCCCTGAGCCGTATCCTTGGGGGCTTCGATGCGGGCGAGGCGCTCATCATCAGCAAAAACAAGTGTGACGTGCTGGCCGGACTTCAATCCGGCTGCCCGTGTGACAGCATCGCCTGCCGCGTCACGGACGAGAACATAGCCACGGTCGAGAACAGCACGCGGCGAGACGGATTCGAGCACGTTTCCGACACCTGACAGGCGCGCCTGCCGTTCCCGACACAGGGCCTGCAGGGGAGCGGCGGTCAGACGCTGGCGTCCCAGACGGGCTTCCGCGGCCCGACAGGAGGCCGCCATGGCGGCGCCCAGAGCGGCATTATCCAGAGAAAGACGGGAGCGCCGATCGCTGAACAGGGCTGACGGCGCGGGCATATGTCGTTCTGCTGCACCCAGAGCCGCCTTGCGACGTTCCAGCAGCGCGGGCAGGGCGAGGTCCAGCCTGTGTGACCGGTCATCAAGACGCATCCGCGCCGTGCTGAGCAGGGAAGGGAGATCCGGCAGGCCGGATGTGGCGCGATCCAGACGCAGGCGTGCGGTCTGTGCGATCCGGTTCAGTGCGCTTCCCATACGGGCGATGCGATGGGTGAGATCGGCCAGCAGTTCGTCACGCACCGGCACTGCCAGTTCGGCGGCGGCTGTGGGGGTCGGCGCCCGCATGTCTGAAACGAAGTCGATCAGCGTGGTGTCGGTCTCATGCCCAACAGCGGAGATCACCGGAATCGGGCAGGCGGCGACGGCGCGGAGAACGGCTTCGTCATTGAAGGCCATCAGGTCTTCGAGCGAACCGCCGCCACGCGCGACGATCAGTACGTCCGGACGCGGCAGGTTTTCGCCGGGACCAGAGCGACCCAGCAGACTGAATCCCTCGATGGCTGAAGCAATCTGTGCGGCGGCCCCTTCACCCTGCACGGCGACGGGCCAGATCAGCAGGTGACGGGGAAAGCGGCGGGCGATGGTCGTGCGGATGTCGTGCAACACCGCGCCCTGCATGGAAGTGACCACGCCAATCACACATGGCAGACGGGGAATCTGCCGTTTGCGCTCGACGTCGAACAGTCCTTCCTGCGCCAACCTCTGCCGCAACCGTTCGATACGGGCGAGCAGCGCGCCTTCGCCCGCATACTCCATCTTCTCGACGATCAACTGATAGCTGGAACGCTCGCCATAGGAAGAGACGCGGCCCGTGGCGATGATCTCCAGCCCGTTTTCCGGCGCCAGCCCGAGGCGGGACACGGAACCGCGCCAGACAACACCGGAAATTTTTCCGCCTTCGTCCTTTAGCGAGAAGTAAAGATGGCCGGAGCTGTAACGCTTGAATTCCGTGATTTCGCCACGCACGCGCACTCGCCCGAACGTTCCTTCGAGGGTGCGTTTGATGGCCCCGGAAATTTCGGAGACCGAATATTCCGGCACATTGACGCCGGGAAAGGAAGCGGGAGGTGTCGGAGAGCCATCGTCCATGATGCGACCCTATGCTACAGACGCTGCGTTCTCAACAAGAGCCGCAATTGGGACAGCCCCTCCATGTGGTCGGAAAGAAGGTGACGCGATGAGAGTTCTGCTGGTTGGTTCGGGTGGTCGTGAGCATGCGCTCGCGGCGGCGCTGGCGAAGTCGCCAGCTCTCACGCAGCTCTATATCGCTCCAGGCAATCCGGGCACGGCCCTGTGCGGCACGAATGTCGCCATTGCGGCTGGCAATGTCGCCGCACTCGTGGCGTTTGCCCAGAAAGAAAACATCGACCTCGTCGTGCCGGGACCGGAAGCGCCTCTCGTCGCAGGACTCGCCGATGCCTGCGCCGAGGTCGGCATCCCCTGTGCGGGTCCGACGAAAGCGGCGGCGCAACTGGAGGGTAGCAAAACCTTCACGAAAGAAGTGTGTGACGCGGCAGGCATCCCGACCGCCAAATGGGAGCGCTTCACTGATCCGGCCCATGCGATTGCCTTCGTGCGCCGTCGTGGTGCGCCGATCGTGGTGAAGGCTGATGGTCTGGCTGCCGGTAAGGGTGTGGTCGTGGCGCAGACGGCGGCGGAAGCCGAAGAAGCCGTCACCGACATGATGACGTCCAGCAAGCTGGGAGACGCGGGCCTCTCGGTGGTGATCGAAGAATGTATGGTTGGGGAGGAGGTTTCGCTCTTTGCCTTCTGCTCGGGCGAGACGGCGGTGCTGATCGGCGCGGCGCAGGATCACAAGCGTATTGGCGACGGGGATACCGGCCCGAACACCGGCGGCATGGGCGCGGTCTCGCCGCCAGCCGGGTTCGACCGTGCGGCGCAGGAAAAGGCGCTCGACATTCTGGTGCGTCCGATGCTGACAGAGATGGTGAAGCGTGGGACGCCGTTCCGCGGCGTGATCTTCGCCGGTCTGATGCTGACAACCGAGGGGCCGAAACTGATCGAATACAATGTCCGCTTCGGCGATCCGGAAGCGGAGGCGCTCCTGCCTCGCCTGACGTCCGACCTGCTGCCTGCATTCGTGGCGCTGGCGAAAGGTTCTCTGGACGACGTGCAGATCACGTTCTCGGACGACGCCTCCGCCGTGGTCATCATGGCGGCGGAAGGCTATCCCGGAGACTATGTCAAAGGTGGCCTGATCGAAGGGATTGATCGTGCGGAAGCTGTGCCGGGTGTGCAGGTTTTTCAGGCGGGAACAGCGCGTGACCCGCAGGGGCATCTCGTTTCGTCCGGTGGGCGTGTGCTGGCTGTCTGCGGTATCGCGCCGACCATGAAGGAGGCCATTGACGCCGCCTATCAGGGAGTTTCCGCCATTCGCTGGAAAGAGGGTGTCTGGCGGCGCGATATCGGCGCACGGGCGCTGGCGGCTGATCGCTGATATTTCTCACAAACTCGTGATGACGGGAACCGGGGCTACCTTGTGGGCTTGAGTTCCTGAGTTCCGTGTGTGGTGTCCCTGTCTGCCGCCTTGTCGGGGCAAAAGGGGCATGTGATGGTATGGCCCTCTCGTGCCGGGAGGGTTTCCGCCGCAACGGAAGACGATCCGTTGCCGGCCTGATTGATAGAGGATCGGTTACAATGCGTTCTTTCCACGCCGTGTCTGGAGACGGTATGGCCAGTGGTCTGGCTGGTGCGACCCGTGCGCCTGAAACAGGCGGAGCCGCCGGTCACACGATTGACCGCACCTGCATTGACACCATCCGCACGCTGTCGATGGACGCGGTGCAGAAGGCGAATTCCGGCCATCCCGGCACGGCCATGGCGCTCGCTCCGGTGGCCTATACGCTCTGGCAGGATGTGCTGAGCTACGACCCGGCCAATCCGCTCTGGCCTGCCCGTGACCGCTTCGTGCTGTCCGTCGGTCATGCGTCGATGCTGCTCTACTCGCTGATCTGCCTCAGCGGCATCCGTGACGTGAAAAACGGCAAGGTGCTGAACGCGCCGTCGCTCACGGTCGCCGATCTGGAACAGTTCCGTCAGCTTGATTCGAAGACGCCGGGCCATCCGGAATATCACCATACGGCGGGCGTCGAGACGACGACCGGGCCGCTCGGACAGGGCTGTGGCAATTCCGTCGGCATGGCGATTGCCGGGAAGTGGCTGGCGGCCCGCTTCAACCGGCCGGGTTTCCCGCTGTTCGATTATCATGTCTACGCGCTGTGCGGTGACGGCGACATGATGGAAGGTGTGTCGAGCGAGGCTGCTTCCACAGCCGGTCATCTGAAGCTCGGCAACCTGATCTGGATGTATGACGCCAACCAGATTTCGATCGAAGGTTCGACCGACCTCGCCTTTACGGAAAATGTCGGCAAGCGTTTCGAAGCCTATGGCTGGCAGGTTCTGACGCTGAAGGACGCCAACGACACGGCGGAATTCAAAAAGCTGCTGGCCGAAGCGAAGGCGGACACCGCGCGTCCGACGATGATCATCGTTCATTCCGTGATCGCCTGGGGAGCACCGAAGAAAGCGGGAACGGCCGCCGCACACGGTGAGCCGCTGGGCGCTGACGAAATTGCTGCAACCAAGCGCGCGTACGGCTGGCCGGAAGACAGGTCGTTCTATGTGCCGGAAGGTGTGACCGAGCATTTCCAGCAGGGTCTGGGGGCCCGCGGCGCAAACGCCAGCAAGGCATGGGACGATCTGTTCGCTACTTACCGCAAGGAATTTCCCTCCGAGGCGGCGGAACTCGATCTGATCCTGTCCGGTGATCTGCCGAAGGGCTGGGACGCCGACATTCCGACCTATCCGACTGACGCAAAGGGTGTGGCCAGCCGCGCCAGTTCCGGTGAAGTGCAGAATGCTGTCGCCAAACACATTCCATGGCTTGTCGGTGGGTCCGCCGATCTCGCGCCGTCCACCAAGACGCTCATCAAGGACGGTGGCGGGTTCCAGCCGGAGGCATGGGGCGGCAGCTATGCCGGGCGCAACTTCCATTTCGGTGTGCGCGAGCACGCGATGGGCTCGATCATCAACGGCATGGCGCTGTCTGGTCTGCGTTCCTATGGCGCAGGCTTCCTGATTTTCTCGGATTACATGAAGGCGCCGATCCGCCTGTCGGCCCTGATGCATCTGCCGACGATCTATATCTTCACGCATGATTCCATCGGCGTGGGCGAAGACGGTCCGACGCATCAGCCGATCGAGCAGCTTGTGCAGCTTCGGGCCACACCGGGCGTCATTACCATCCGTCCGGGTGACGCCAACGAAGTGTCTGAAGCATGGCGCACGCTGATCCCGTTCCGTGATCGTCCTGCCGTGCTGGCGCTGAGCCGTCAGAACCTGCCGACGCTGGATCGCAGCAAGTATGCGTCCGCTGCCGGTGTGGCGAAGGGCGGTTACGTTCTGGGTGACAGCGGGAAGACGCCTGCGGTCATTCTCATTGCCACGGGCAGCGAACTCTCACTGGCGGTCGAGGCTTACGAGAAGCTGGTAGCCGAAGGCGTAGCGGCGCGTGTCGTGTCCATGCCGTCATGGGAACTGTTCGAGGAGCAGCCACAATCCTACCGTGATGAGGTGCTACCGCCTTCCGTCACGGCGCGTGTGGCTGTCGAGGCGGCGTCTCCCATCGGCTGGCATCGTTATGTCGGCCTGACGGGTGACATCGTGTGCATGAACGGCTTCGGCGCATCGGCTCCGGCTTCGGCGCTGATGAAGAAGTTCGGCTTTACGGTGGACGCCGTGCTGGAAGCTGCCCGTCGGCAACTGGCGCTTTAGGAAACCAGCCCTGCATCCGGGTCCGGGTGCAGGACTTTTTATCAAATGAATAAATCGGCAGGTTCCGTTGCTGCTGCCGGGGAGAATTGCTCGATGAACGCATCATCCGTGAACGGAAAAAGCCCTTTACGCGCTCTGGAACAGTTCGGGCAGTCGCCCTGGCTGGATTTCGTGCGTCGGGGTTACACGCGGGACGGGTCAATGGCGGCCCTCATCGAGCAGGATGGCGTCAAGGGCGTCACCTCCAACCCGGCGATCTTCCAGAAGGCGATGGGTGAGGGCACGGATTACGATGCCCAGATCCGTGATGTGCTCGATAAGGAGATCGTCTCCGCCGGTGAACTGTATGAACGTCTGGCGATTGAAGACATTCGGGAAGTGGCGAAGCTGCTGAAACCCGTCTTTGACCAGACCAAGGGCATCGACGGCTATGTCAGTCTTGAAGTGTCGCCCTATCTGGCGCTGGACACGGCTGGCACTGTTGAGGAAGCCGGACGTCTCTGGACAGCAGTGTCCGAGCCGAACCTGATGATCAAGATTCCGGCGACGAAGGAGGGCATCCCCGCTATCCATCAGAAGATCGCGGATGGTGTGAACATCAACGTCACGCTGCTGTTCTCGCTGGACATGTACAAGGCCGTCGTCGAGGCATGGATCTCCGGTCTTGAAGCGCGCCATGAGGAAGGCAGGAGTGTCGCCGGGATTGCATCGGTCGCCTCTTTCTTCGTCAGCCGTGTGGACGGCAAGGTCGATGGTGAGATCGACCGTCGGGTGAAGGCGGGCGACAGGGACGCCGAGGCGCTGAAGGCCATTCGTGGCAAGGTCGCCATTGCCAACGCGAAGATGGCCTATCTGTACTGGCAGGAGATCATGAAGAGCGATCGCTGGGCGAAGCTGAAAGCTGCCGGTGCGCAGCCGCAGCGTCTGCTCTGGGCGTCCACCGGCACCAAGGACAAGGCCTACAGCGATGTTCTGTATGTTGATGAACTGATCGGTCCGGAGACGGTCAACACCATTCCGCCTGCAACACTGGATGCGTTCCGTGATCATGGAACGCCGCGTGATTCGCTGGAAGAAAATGTCGCTGATGCGAAGCATGTCATGGCGGAGGTCAAACGTCTTGGCCTCGACCTCGACGGCATGACGATAAAGCTGGTTTCAGAAGGTGTCGTCTCGTTTGAAGAGGCTTTCGATGCTCTCCTCGGCTCAGTGGCGAAGAAGCAGAATGATCTGCTCGGCAACAAGCTGACGGAAACGAAGCTGTCCCTGCCGAAAGATTTTGATGACGCCGTGAAAGCCGGTCTGGATGAGTGGCGCAAAGGCGGGACCATCCGCCGTCTGTGGGCAAAGGATGCGTCGGTCTGGACGAACGGCCCGGAAGCGAAGTGGCTCAACTGGCTTGGTATTGTTGCTGACGCTCTGAAGCATCTTCCGGAACTGGAGACGTTCCAGAAAGAGGTGAAGGCGCGCGGTTTCAGGCAGGTGCTGCTGCTGGGCATGGGTGGCTCAAGTCTGGGGCCGGAAGTGCTGGCCATGACTTTTGGCAAGCATGAGGGTTACGGTCACCTCTATGTGCTGGACAGCACCGACCCGCAGCAGGTCCGCACGTTCGAAGGCAGGATCGATCCCAGAGAAACGCTGTTCATCGTCTCCTCCAAGTCCGGTTCCACGCTGGAGCCGAACATCATGCTTTCCTACTTCTTCGATGTCGCGAAGAAGGCGCTCGGTGAGAAGGCTGGTGAGCATTTCGTCGCCGTGACCGATCCCGGTTCGGCGCTGGAGAAGAAGGCGGTTGCCGATGGGTTCTGGAAAGTTTTCAACGGCGACAAGCAGATTGGTGGCCGCTATTCCGTGCTGTCGAATTTCGGCATGGTTCCGGCAGCCGCTGCCGGTGTGCCGCTGAAGCTGTTCCTCGAGGATGCGCTACGTGGCGTGAAGGCGTGCGACGGCAGCGTGCCGCCTGCCGTCAATCCAGGCGTGCTGCTCGGCACGGTGTTTGGTGTCGGCGCCGAGAAATTCGGACGCGACAAGATCACCATCATCGCCACTAAACAGGTGATGGATTTCGGCGCATGGGCCGAACAGCTTATTGCGGAATCCACAGGCAAGCTCGGCAAGGGTCTGATCCCCATCGACGACGAGACGCTGGCGGGTCCGACGCATTACGGCAAGGATCGCCTGTTCGTTTATTTCCGCCTGTCCAACGAGCATTCTCACGAGCAGGACGAGGCCGTGAAGACGTTGATCGATGCAGGCCAGCCCGTTGTGACGATCAATCTGCATGATCGCCGTCAGATCGCGCAGGAGTTCTTCCGCTGGGAGATCGCCACGGCGGTCGCGGGCGCGTTTCTCGGCATCAACCCGTTCGATCAGCCGGATGTCGAGGCCAGCAAGATCGAAACGAAGAAGCTGACGGCCGCCTATAACGAAACCGGTTCGTTGCCTGCTGAATCGCCATTCGCCACGGATGGTGATCTGGAGTTCTTCGCTGACAGGAAGAATGCCGGCGCACTGAAAGGCGACACGACGCAGGCAATCCTGAAGGCGCATTTCGACCGCGTGAAGACTGGCGATTATGTTGGTCTGCTGGCCTATATCGAGCGTGACCGGAACAGTATCGAGTGGATCCAGCACATCCGTCTGGCCATCCGCGACGCCAGGGCGGTGGCAACGGCTGCCGAGTTCGGCCCGCGTTTCCTTCACTCCACAGGGCAGGCTTACAAGGGCGGACCTGATAGCGGCGTGTTTCTTCAGATCACAGCGGATGACGCGCAGGATCTGCCGGTGCCCGGCGAGCGTTACAGCTTCGGTGTTGTGAAGGCGGCGCAGGCCCGTGGTGATTTCGACGTGCTGGCCGAGCGTGGCCGCCGTGCGTTGCGCGTGCACATCAAGGGCGATCTGAAAAAGGGTCTGGCGACGCTTGCGTCCGCGATCAAAGCCGCGATCTGAGGAGGAAGGAAAAAGAAGAACATGCAGATCGGAATCATTGGCCTCGGCCGTATGGGTGGCAACATTGCGGTTCGTCTGACCCGTCATGGACATGATGTAGTGGTATATGACCGTGACGCCGCCACGGTGCAGAGGGTCGTGGAGCGTGCCGAGGAGGGGCGCGCCGTCGGCGCGGTGAGTGAAACCGATCTGGTGTCGAAGCTGTCGGGCGACAGGAAGGTCGTCTGGCTGATGCTGCCCGCCGGTGAGATCACCGAGACGGCTGTTCAGTCTGTCGGTGATCTGCTCGGTAAGGGCGATATTCTCATTGATGGAGGCAACAGCTATTACAAAGACGATCTCCGTCGTGCCGCCGCTCTGAAAACGAAGGGCGTGGATTACGTCGATGTCGGTACGTCCGGCGGTGTGTGGGGTCTGGAACGCGGTTACTGCATGATGTTCGGCGGCTCGAAAGAGGCGGCTGACCATATCGATCCGATCCTGAGTGCGCTGGCTCCCGGCAAGGGCGATATTCCACCGACGCCGGATCGTGACCGCGCTGGTCTCGATCCCCGCGCCGAGCAGGGCTATCTGCATTGTGGCCCGGCAGGCTCTGGCCATTTCGTGAAGATGGTCCATAACGGCATCGAATACGGCATGATGCAGGCCTTCGCGGAAGGCTTCGACGTCATGAAAAGCAAGAACTCGCCGCTTCTGTCGGAAGATGAGCGGTTCGACCTGAACATGGCCGATATTGCCGAAGTCTGGCGTCGCGGCAGCGTCGTATCGTCCTGGTTGCTTGATCTGACGGCCGAAGCGATGGCGCGCAATGGAGAACTGTCCGAGTTCAGCGGCGAAGTTCAGGATTCAGGCGAAGGCCGCTGGACGATTGAAGCGGCCATTGAGGAAGCTGTTCCCGTGCCGGTGATGACGGCGGCGCTGTTCACGCGCTTCCGGTCGCGCAGCGGAAATACCTATGGCGAGAAAGTGCTGTCTGCCATGCGTTTCGGCTTTGGCGGTCACGTCGAGGAAAAATAACGTTCTGTCTGCGGTGTGGGGAGTGTGCTGTGAGAGTTGATGATATCGCCAGACATGATGCGAAGCCTGCGCCGACGGATCGTGTCCGTCTCGTGGTGACGGACATGGACGGCACGCTTCTGACGCCGGAGAAACAGGTGGCGCGCAGCAGTGTCGAGATGATCGACAGGCTTCGGGCGGCAGGTGTAGCGGTGTGTCTTGTCAGCAGCCGGGCGCCCGTGGGGATCGAGCGGTATCATCAGGCCCTGAAGCTCGACACACCTTACGCCGCCATGAATGGCGCGATTGTGCGTGATGGTCAGGGGAAAACCCTGTCTACGCTCTCCCTGCCCGTGGATGCGGTCAAGGCGTCCATCGACATGCTGGATGTCCATGAAGTCGATGGCTGGCTGTTCTGTGGTTCCGACTGGATCGTCAAGGACGAGACAGCGGGATACGTGCCTCATGAGCACAAGGTTCTTGGCCTCGCCCCGATCGTGACGAAAGATTTTGGCCCGTGGGAGGACAAGGTCGGCAAGATTACCGGTTCCAGTGCGGATTATGATCTTCTGGGACGTCTTCAGGGGGAAATCGGCCAGATGCTGGAAGGGCAGGCCAGCGTCGCCTGTTCGGCGCAGTATTATCTGGATATCACGCCGCTCCATGCCAACAAGGGCTACGCGCTGTGTGAGGTCGGGCGGCAGTTGGGCTTTGAGCCTCATGAAATCGCCTGCCTGGGTGACATGCAGAACGATGTGCCGATGTTTGACATTGCGGGTCTTTCGATCGCCATGGGGAACGCCACGGACGAAGTCGCCTCACATGCGCATTTCGTGACGGATACGAACGATAATGAAGGCTGGGCGAAAGCAGTCGAGGACTGGATACTGCCTCGGGTCGGCGGCAGGGCTGGTTGAGACGTCGATAAGGCCGCGCTTCTGTCGTCCTGAGAGTGGTTGCCCGAACCGGGCGGTCAGTTCCCGGCGTTGCGTCTGATTTTCGGATGGATTAAAGCCGCCCGACAGTTACGGTGGTTTTTCGAAAGAAGCGTCATGATGGTTATTCGTTGGAAGCGGGACTGATGAGTACGCAGGATGTGATGACTGCACGGGAAGTCGTGCTGGAAGACCCTGATGCCGTGGCGCAGTGGACAGCGGACTTTCTTTTGGAAAAAGCGCTTTCTGCCAGAGGTGTTTTTCGTATCGCCCTCTCAGGTGGTTCGACGCCGCGCAAACTCTACGCGCTCATGGCGGAGGCTGGTTATGCAGACCGCTTTCCCTGGAGCCGGACAGAGTTCTTTTACGGGGATGATCGTTTTGTCCCGGCAGAGTCTGCCGACAGTAACCGGGGGATGGTGCAGTCGATCCTGTTCGACCACGTTCCCGTTCCGACGAAGAATATTCATCCGATGCCGGATCGTGGCGAACCGGATCAAGCAGCTCGCTCCTATGAGGCAGATCTTCAGCAGGCTTATGGTGGGAACACGCTCATTGCGAATAAGCCGCTCTTCGATGTCGTGTTGCTGGGGTTGGGTGAGAACGGCCACACAGCCTCTCTCTTTCCACGACAGCCTGTTCTGGAAGAGAAGATACGGTGGGTTGCGTCCTGCGTGCCTGACGACGCCCCTCATACAAGACTGACGCTGACCTATCCGGCGATTGCGTCCAGCAGGCATGTGCTGTTTCTCGTGACAGGAACGTCCAAGGCGGGCGTGCTTGGCCGGGTCCGTGCGGGAGATGCGGCTGAACCAGCCAGCCATATATGCTCGGATGGTGAGGTTGTGTGGATTATCGACAGAGGCGCTGCGGGGCAGGCCGAGGGGAAAACGGAACGATGAGCGCGAGCGAATACAAGCGGCAGGCGGCAGAGTTTGCGGCCGAGATGGTTGAAGACGGTATGGTCGTCGGTCTTGGCACAGGCAGCACGGCTGCGTTTGTGGTGGAGGCTCTCGGGCGTCGACATAAGGAAGGTCTGCGTTTCGTGGCAATCCCGACCTCTCTGGCGACAGAAAAGCAGGCGCTTGGTGTCGGTATTCCTCTCACGACGTTTGGGGAGCATGCAAGGGTCAACCTGACCATTGATGGAGCTGATGAAATTCAGCGCGGTACGCTCAATCTGATCAAGGGGCTGGGTGGTGCGCTCCTGCGTGAAAAGATCGTCGCCGCATCGTCTGACCGTCTGGTGATTGTGGCGGACGAGACAAAACTGGTCGATCATCTTGGTATGAAAACGCTGCTGCCGGTGGAAGTGACGTCGTTCGGCTGGGAATCGACTGCACGACAGATTGAACGACTGGGAGCGCAGGCTTCTCCTCGCCGTAATCGGGAAGGCGCATTCTTTGTCAGTGATGGCGGCAATCTGATTCTTGATTGCCGTTTTCCTGTAATTTCCGACGCCGGGCGTCTTGAGCAGGATATTCGCTCAATTGTCGGTGTGGTGGAGAGCGGTCTGTTTGTCGGAATGGGCACTGACGCTATTGTGGCTGGTGGAGAAGGTATTGCTCATCTGACTGTTGGTGCGTGAACGCGCTCTGACTTTAAAAACGGACAGGGAATATTCTGGCTCTTGCCCGTCTTGTCTTTGAGTTGAAGCCGTAACGCAGGAGAGAGCACAGGTTATGACGCACTCATGTCCGACCGGAATTACGCCTCGTCTGGTCGTTGTCATGGGCGTTGCCGGCAGCGGCAAGACGCTGGTCGCCGAAGGGCTCTGTTCCCGGCTTGGCTGGCCTTTTCAGGAAGGCGATGATCTTCATCCTCCACAAAATATCGCAAAGATGTCGGCGGGAGAACCTCTTACGGATGAAGATCGGCTGCCCTGGCTGGAGAAATGCCGGGAGTGGCTTGTGGCGCGCGCACGGGACGGGAAGGGAGGCGTTCTCGCCTGTTCCGCGTTAAAGGGTCTTTATCGCGATATTCTGCGACAGGGTGGGATGGATATAACATTTCTCTTTCTCAGGGTGCCGCGGGATGAGCTTGAGCGTCGTCTGAAAGGGAGAAAGAAGCACTTCATGCCTGTCACGCTGCTGGATAGTCAGTTGGAGACGCTGGAAGTGCCATCTGCCCATGAACACATGCTTGTTCTGGACGCGGTAGATCATCCGACTGAGGTGATTGTCAAAGCTGTTGATCTTCTTTGTATGGATCAGGAAAAGCAGATTTAGCAAAGGCTTATTTCTGACGAATGGCGACTACGGTGTGTTTGCAGTTGTTCTGGCATCCGGCGTGCTGCCCCTGCCATCGGAGCCAGCCGCCGCAGGAGACGCATTCCAGCCCGTTCCCAAGGAAAAATGAGACTGTCTGCGGGGTTTTGTTCGCCTGTTCTATCTGTCTGTTGCAGTAAGACATAGATGCCCCCAAGAACATGGTTTGTTTGGTTAATATTTAAGGATATTGGTTAATTATAGGCTTCTGTTTCAATGGCTGTGTTTTCCTGGGTGTATTTTTTTGTAATCGATCGCTGTGGTAATTGATCGGCTATTCTGAAAGATCTTTCAGCAAAGGCCGGAATTTATCAGCAGCTTGAGGCTGGGTGATCGAAATTTCTCCTGAAGGCGGTATTCAGGCGGCCAAGCCGGGCCGGCGAGAGCGTCATCCACCAAAGCTTCTTACCAGACTGCCGGCTGTCAATTGCCAGCCGTCCACCATCACGAAAAAGATGAGTTTGAACGGGAGTGAGATTGTCGTGGGCGGTAGCATCATCATGCCAAGACTCATGAGGACAGTTGATACGACCAGATCGATAACAAGGAATGGCAGATAGAGAAGAAAGCCCATTTCAAAGCCTCTGCGCAATTCGCCGACCATGAATGAAGGCATCAGAATACGCCATGGTGTGTCGGCAGCGGTGGTCGGCGGCTTTACGTGCGCGAGACCGGAAAAAGTAGCCAGATCAGCCGGACGGGTGTTGTGAAGCATGAATGTCCGGAATGGCTCAGCCGCAGCCTGAAGGCCATCCATTTCACTGACGCTTCCGTTGACCAAGGGCGCTATGCCGTCTTTCCATGACTGTTCGAATACGGGCTGCATGACAAAAAACGTCAGAAACAAAGCAAGTCCGATTAAAACCGTGTTGGGGGGGGTGCCCTGTGCGCCTATCGCGCCACGTAACAGCGACAAGACAATAACGATTCGCGTAAAGGCCGTCACCATGACCAGCAGGCTGGGAGCGAGGGACAGCACGGTGATCAGGGCGGAAAGTTGAACGAGGCGCCCTGTCGTGCCCGGTCCGGCTTTCTGGCCGAGATCAAGGCTTATGGCCTGCGCGTGAGCGGCTGAAGGCCAGACTGCAAGCAGCACACCACCAAGCAGGGCCACGCTGGCGAGAGAAAGAAAGACCAGAAGAGCATTGTTGCGCTTGAATGAAGAGCGTTGGCCGACAGTCATGTTTCACTCTCCTCAACGCAGAACAGGGGGTCTATCCCACTGACAACGAGGTCGTTGGGCCCTCCTGTGAGGAGAAGGAAGCGCCTCCCTTCCCATGTGACGACACTCAGCCGTCTTCTGGTGTCCAGAGCCAGGGAAGACTCCAGGGCGAGTGAACTTGAACCCCGCCGTGCGCCACCAAAACGTGCTGCAATTTTCCAGCCTTTCCGGCTCAGCAGAATCATGGCCAGAACAGCAACAAGAGCGAGCGTCACAGAAAGTGTATCGTAGAATCCCATGCAGACAAGTTTCCGTGGTCCAGGTTCCGGAAGTGTCAGATTTGGGCCCTGAAGATTAATCATTCCTTTACAGCGAACCGTTTTCTTTCTGTGTAAACGAATGGTCCATTCGGATGGAATGTTAACGATATTGCAGTTTTTCTGTCTGATAACGGATGAGAGTTTCTGGTGCAGTAACGCTTCACCCACATGATACAGGAAGTTGCATAATGTTTGATGCTTCGCGTCCCGCTGCGGGTGGTGTTGACCTCTTTGGGCTTGCTCAGAGACGTATGGAATGGCTGGATAACCGTGAACAGGTGCTGGCAGCCAATATCGCAAACGCAGACACGCCTGAATATGTTGCGAAAGACTTGGCGCCTTTTGAAAGTATGCTGTCTCAATTTGAGGGAGAACTGGCGACCACTTCAGAGCGTCATATTGCTGGCAAGAGTGGAAGGTATCAGAAGTCTGATGCTTCTTCAGAGACGCAGTCTCTGGATGGCAATCGGGTTTCTCTGGAGACGCAGATGCAGCTTGTTGCTGAAACGGCCGATGAGCAGCGGCTGGCGACTAATGTTTATTCAAGTTACCGAAGCATGCTCAATTCTGTTCTGGGTAAATAAGAAAGGATTAATTGATGGATATTAATTCGACATTATCCATCTCCGCAGCCGGGATGGAGGCTCAGTCAGAGAGATTGCGTGTTGTGGCGGAGAATATTGCCAATAAAGATACGGTGGGATCCACTCCGGGAGCGGATCCCTATCGCAGGAAAACGATCTCATTTGAAAATATTCTTGATAACAATACAGGTATATCAAAAGTTAAGGTGAAAAAGGTCGGACACGATATGTCCGATTTTGAAATGCGCTATGATCCTGCAAATCCAGCTGCGGATTCGAGGGGATATGTGAAAATGCCCAACGTCAACACGATGGTTGAAGTCGTTGATTCCCATGAAGCGCAACGATCTTATGAAGCGAATCTGAACACCTTTCAGACGACCCGCACGATGGTAACCCGAACAATAGATCTTCTGAAATGATAATATCCTCAACAGCCAGTAACTCTACTGCGGCGGCAGCCTACGCAAAAACTCAGTCATCTCTTGAGACCGGTCTCTCATCCGATGATGCCGATGGAGTGGTGTCAGGCGTTTCCGGCGGACAAAGTTTTGGAGATGTGCTGGGCACAGCGATTGAAGGTGCTATTTCCAGCAATAAAGAGGCTGAAGTGAAAGCAGCTTCGGGTCTGAAAGGGCATGGTAATCTGACCGATATTGTCACTTCGGTTTCTCAGGCTCAGATGGTGCTGCAAACAGCGTCAGTTGTCCGCGATAGAGTGATTCAGTCGTATCAGGATATTATGCGCATGACTATTTAATTATTTAATATTTTTAGGTTTAATTAAATGAATTCAATTGATGTTGCATCTGTATTACGAGAAACTCTTTTTGTTGCCGTAAAGGTAGGCGCTCCCGCATTGCTGGCGTCCATGGGAGCGGGTTTGCTGGTTTCCATTTTCCAGGCTGTCACACAGATTAACGAGTCAACGCTTGCATTTCTGCCAAAATTTTTGGCGTCAATGGCGGCATTACTTGTGGGAGGGCCATTTATGTATGCTACTCTCGTAACTTATACGCGACATGTTTTTGATCAACTGATTGTTGCCGGGGCATCTTGAATCCTGACCTGGATCAGTTCATCGCGACTTTGCCAACGCAGGCCGTAATTTTCATTGCTGTTCTTGCGCGGGTTGCGGCGATGTTTGTGGCCTTTCCGGCCTTCATGTTTGCGTCTGCACCGATAACAGTCAGAGCCGGAATGGCGATTGGTGTCAGTCTGCTGCTGTTTCCGCTCGTACAAACGCAGTTTGCTTCCGCCATTTCTGATGATGTCATGGTGCCGGCACGTCTTCTGGTCCTGATCTGCTCTGATTTTCTCAGCGGAGCTTTGATCGGGTGGCTGGCTCAGTTGATGATGCTGTCTTTCCCCATCTCGGTTCAGATCATGTCAACATTCATTGGTGTGTCAAACGTATTGCAGCCGGATCCTGAGTTGGGCGCGCAAAGTACGCCTCTCAGTCATCTGGGTCAGCTTTCGATCACTCTGATTGTTTTCTCATCCAGCCTGTATGTTTTTCCATTGAATGCGCTGGTGGGGAGTTACCAGATTTTTCCGCCCGGGCATTTTCCCTTTCTCGGTGATGCAGCGAAGTCTGTTGCGAAAGCGACAGAATATTCCTTTTTTCTGGCGTTCCAGCTCGCAATGCCCGTTGTGTTGATCGGCACGGTCTGGCCGATCATGCTTGGTCTGTTGAGCCGTTTCTCGCCGGGATTGCAGGTTTACAATATTGCGATGCCCGCGCAGCTGCTGGGGGGAATATTCCTGCTGGCCTTGCTGCTCAAGGGCATGTTGTCTGTGTGGACTCACGCTACTTCTGCCAGTCTGGTCCAGTTGCCTGGATACGGGCTTGTCCATTGAATACAGAAAATTGCATATCGGATTAATATAAATGGCAGAATCCGGTGCCGGTGACAACACAGAAGCCCCGACTGGCCGAAAGCTTGAGCAAGCCCGTGAGCAGGGCAATATCGCTCAATCGAGAGAGCTTCATATTTTCTCTGGTCTTGGCCTGGCAACTATCGCTCTGGTCATGATCGTGCCTGCCAGTGCGCGCAGCTTTATCTCCCAGATGGCTGGTCTCTGTGACCATGTGGAGCAAATCCGCCTTGATCCATCAACTGTAGCCTTTCTTTTGGAAATGAGCTGCAAAATGCTGATGATGCTGTCATTCCCCGTTATTATAGCTGCTGTAGCCGGCGGGATTGCAACAGCGGCGATGCAGTCCGGTTTCCTGTTTCGTCCTGAAGCATTGGTGCCCGATATTGGAAGGTTGAATCCTCTCAAGGGTGTCAAGAAAATGTTCGGGGTTTCAAGTCTTATAGAAGCCTTGAAATCTATTCTGAAAGTAATAGTCTTTTCTCTTATCCTCTATGCTGTCGTGAAGGATGTTCTTGTGCTCGCGCCGAGAACAATGTTCTGGTCTGCTGAAACATTTTCTGCCCAGATAAGCAAAATCACACTGAGGATTCTGATTTCCGTTCTTGTTGTCCAGATTGGGATCATCGTCCTTGATGAGGGCTGGACGCGCTATAAGCGACTTCAGGATCTGAAAATGAGCCGACAGGACATCAAGGATGAGATGAAGGATTCAGAAGGTGATCCGCATGTCAAAGGACGTCAGAGGCAGCTGCGCATGCAGCGTAACCGGAAGCTGATCAGGAAAGCTGTTCAGTCAGCGACTGTGGTTGTGACGAACCCCACGCATTACGCTGTCGCCTTGTCCTACGAAGTCGGCACGAGTGGCGCACCAAAGATCGTGGCAAAAGGCGCTGATGAGCTGGCCGGGCGGATCAGGGAATTTGCCTATGAGGCCAAAGTGCCCGTCATTTCGAATCCACCCCTGGCGCGTTCTTTGTATAAGCTTCCGGAAGATGTCGAAATTCCATACGAATATTTTCAGGCAGTTGCAGCCATTATTGCATACGTATGGCGTCTGAAACAACCGGCCGGGACGCAGCGTAAGCCGGTGCTGTGACGGTATTCCAGCCGATTCACCGTGAAGGATAATCCTATCCTTGTGCGATGATGTACGGATAGGAAGCCCCTGCGCGCGAACGATCGGGGGAGCCATCAGCATGACAGAAAAGAGCAGCCCACAGATAGTGGTGATAGGCGGAGGTCCGGCCGGACTCGCTGCGGCTGAAATCCTGACAGATGGGCGCTGCGAAGTTACAGTCGTTGATCAAATGCCAAGCTTCGGGCGAAAACTGCTGATGGCCGGTCGCAGCGGTCTCAACCTGACGAACGCCGAAGATGAATCAACATTTTCGCGACGCTATGGCGTGGCTGAGCAATGGTTGGCGCCAGCCTTGTCTGCATTTTCCGCCTCCATGATGACGACGTGGGCGGACGATCTCGGGCAGTCCTGCTTTACCGGCAGCTCAGGACGGGTTTTCCCGAAAGCCATGAAAGCCTCACCGTTATTACGTGCGTGGTTGAAGAGGCTTGCTGAGCGTGGGGTGCATTTTCGACCCGGACTGCGGTGGCAGGGCTGGAACGACGACGGGAAGATCGTGCTGACTGCGCGCGATGGCTCTGAAGAAATTCTGCAAGCTGACGCAACCGTTCTGGCTCTGGGTGGCGGGAGTTGGGCCAGGCTCGGTTCAGATGGCGGCTGGGTGTCCCTTCTGTCAGCCGCCGGCATCCCGGTCGCGCCGCTGCGCCCGGCAAATTGTGGGTTTCATGTCGAGTGGTCTGAAGGTTTCAGGGAAAGATTCTCTGGTGTCCCTCTGAAACGGATAGCTCTGTCTTTTGCCGGAGAAGCCTGTCGGGGTGAGGCTGTCATTACGGAAAAAGGTCTCGAAGGCGGGGTCGTGTACGCCCTGTCAGCCCGCTTGCGCGATGCTCTGGAGCGTGACGGCACGGTTGAGGTTCTTCTGGATCTGCGACCTGATTTTGATGTTGAGCAGATGACGGACAGGCTGAAGCGTTCCCGTGCGCGGGAAAGCCTCTCCAATCGGTTGCGGAAAGCGCTACAGCTTTCTTCTGTCGCAGTGGGTCTGTTGCGGGAAACCGGGGAGGTCCCGGCGGACCCTGAAGGACTGGCGCGGCGTCTGAAGGCCATTCCTCTTCGCCTGACGGCAACGGAGCCTCTGGAGCGCGCCATTTCTTCAGCGGGAGGCGTCTGTCAGGACGCCGTGGATCAGCGGTTCATGCTGAAGGCGCTGCCGGGCGTCTTCGTGTGTGGGGAAATGCTCGACTGGGAAGCGCCTACGGGAGGTTATCTGTTGCAGGCCGTCATGGCGACCGGGCGGGCGGCGGGGCAGGGCGTTCTGGAATGGCTTGCCGAGCGGGAAGCTGTTGCCTGAACAGGAGTCGGGACTGTATCCGGTCGCCATGACCAGTACGATCGAATTAGGCGAGATTGTCGGCGGCGGCCCGGCGATGATGAACCTTGCTGAACTGCTTGCGACCCGCCTGCTTGTGCAGGGCAATTCGGGCTCCGGGAAATCCCATCTGCTCCGGCGTCTGCTTGAGCAGACGGGGGCGCTTGTTCAGCAGGCGATCATTGATCCGGAGGGCGATTTCGTCAGTCTGGCCGAGGCTTACAGCCATCTGGTGATCGATGCGGCTGAGCATACGGAAGTGGCGCTGCAGGTCGCGGGGGAGCGGATGCGGGTGCATCGGGCCTCTGTTGTCCTCAATCTGGAAGGACTGGACGCGGATCTTCAGATGAAGCGTGCGGCAGCCTTTCTCGGTGGTATGTTCGATGTGCCACGGGCGCACTGGTATCCGGTGCTGGTCGTGGTCGATGAAGCCCAGCTGTTTGCGCCGGCAGCGGCGGGTGAGGTTTCGGATGAAGCCCGACGGGCCTCTCTGGGAGCCATGACCAATCTGATGTGTCGCGGCCGAAAACGTGGACTGGCGGGAGTGATCGCCACGCAGCGTCTGGCCAAGCTCGCCAAGAATGTCGCGGCCGAAGCCTCCAATTTTCTGATGGGACGCACGTTTCTGGACATCGACATGGCGCGCGCCGCCGATCTGCTCGGCATGGAGCGGCGACAGGCCGAAGCCTTCCGCGATCTTCAGCGCGGCACGTTCGTGGCGCTGGGTCCGGCTTTGTGTCGCCGTCCTGTCACGATCCGGATCGGAAAAGTGGAGACGGAAAGCCGGTCTGCCGGGCCTGTGCTGGAACCGTTCAGGCCGCCGTCCGAGCAGATCGCAGATCTGATTCTCGCGCCTTTGCCGGAAACCGAGGTGATGCAGCGTGCAAGGCGTCCTGTGGCTCCACCGCCTCCGGATCTGCTGACCCAGCTTGCAACGCATGGAGCGTCGCGCGCTGAAACAGAAGCGGCTGAAGAAGTCGACCCTATTGATCCACGCGAGCGCCGTCAGCAGATGGAAGCGGTGCTGCGGGATGTGCTGGCGGAGGATGACGGAGGTTTTCGTCCACCCGCTTCGCTCTATCAGGATTTTCTCGTCCGCTGCCGGATTGCCGGATTCGGGCGGGATGCGATGGACATGAAGGATTTTCGGCGCGCCCTTGCGTCCGCCCGGAGCGGTATCAGTGTCGAAGCTGCCGAATCAGCGGAATGGCTGGAAGCTGAAGCCGTGGCCTCCACTCTGCCTGAAGACATGCAGGGTGTGTTTCTTTATCTGGCGCGGGCAGCGCTGGAGCAGGCCATCTGTCCTTCGGATACGACGGTCGCAAAGGTTTACGGCACGCATTCGACCGGGCGGGCGCGGCGTATTCTGGGATGGCTTGAAGAGCAGAATGTCATCGTTCTCCGGCTGGATGGCGCAGGACGCCGTCGCGCGGCGATCATTGGGCTGGGCTGGGAGACACAGCCGGGCGATCCTGGCCTGTAGGCCGGGAATTATCCCGGCTGGAGGGGCGCTTTCTTCTCATTTCCAGAAACGCCTGACGTCCGTGTCGGGGGCGGCATGCGCCTCCTGACTTGATGGAGTGGCTCTGGCATGCCATGAAACTGACCGAACCGATCGGTCAGCGCGGATTCAGGTACAGGGCGCTGACCATGACAAACCCGGTATCAGGCGGACGGAGACGGCATGGCCGACGGACAGCAGACTCAGGACAATATTCAGGACGACAAGAAGAAGCCGGAGAAAAAGCGGAATCCGCTTGTCCGTGTGATCCTTATCCTCGTGCTGCTGCTGGTTATTGCGGGAGCTGTGGCGTACTGGTTTCTGCACCGTTTTGAAATTGAAACGGACGACGCGTTCACGGCGGGGCGTTCCATTACCATCGCACCGCACGTTTCTGGCTATGTGACGGACCTTCTGGTCGACGATAATGAGTTCGTTCATGCCGGGCAGTTACTTGCACGCATTGACAGCCGTGACTGGCAGGCCGAGCGTGATCGTGCGACAGCCAGCGTTCAGCAGGCGCAGGCCAGCA
Source organism: Acetobacter aceti (assembly GCF_002005445.1). Taxonomy (NCBI): domain Bacteria; kingdom Pseudomonadati; phylum Pseudomonadota; class Alphaproteobacteria; order Acetobacterales; family Acetobacteraceae; genus Acetobacter; species Acetobacter aceti. The sequence continues at coordinate 2,595,971 of NZ_CP014692.1, read as the reverse complement.
TGACCGCGCATCAGATGATGCTCGCTGTGGCTGAGAAGAACTTCCCTGGACGTCTCTCGGCGGCGGAGGCTGATCTTTCAGCGGCGAAAGCGGATGAATTCAAGGCACTGACCGACTACCGGCGTCAGCATTCGGTCGAGCGTGCCGCTACATCCCAGCAGGATATCGACTATTCCAAGGCAGCTCTCGATCAGGCCAAGGCCCGCGTTCAGCAGGCTCAGGCTCAGGTCATGATCGCGACCCCGGTGAAACCAAGCATAGGCAATGCACAGGCGGCGATCGAGGGCGATGCTGCTGATCTGGCCAGTGCGAAGGCGGCGCTGATCAAGGCGGAACTCAATCTGGGCTGGACAGAAATCCGCGCGCCGCATGATGGGTGGATCTCTCAGCGTAATATCGAACGCGGCAATTACGTGACGTCCGGCCAGAGCCTGTTCTCGATCGTGGAACCTGAAGTCTGGGTGATTGCGAATTACAAGGAAACGCAGATCACGAACATGCGGCCGGGGCAGTTGGTGGATATCGCCGTCGATGCCTATCCTTCTCATGATCTGCATGGGCATATCGACTCGCTGCAGAAGGGAACGGGTGCGAACTTCAGTGCTTTCCCGCCTGAAAATGCGACAGGCAACTACGTGAAGATCGTGCAGCGCGTGCCCGTTAAGATCCGTATCGACAGCGGTCTCAACCCTGATATTCCGCTGGCGCTGGGTCTTTCGGTCGTGCCGGTTGTGCATACGGACAGCACACCTGCGCGCAGCGCTGATGGTCATATCGTGAACCGTGATCCCGGTCATGAAGAGCTGGAGCATGGCAACCCATGAGCGCGGCCTCCAGCGACGTCGAGAAAAAGGACGAGAACTGGAAGCCCAAATATAACCCGTGGCTCGTCGCTTTTGTGGTGACCATGGCGGCGTTCATGGAAATTCTGGACACGACGATTGTGAACGTGTCCCTGCCGCATATCGCCGGCAGCCTGTCCAGCACGTATGACGACGCGACCTGGACCCTGACCTCCTATCTTGTGGCCAATGGCATCGTGCTGACCATTTCCGGCTGGCTGGGAAAGCTGTTCGGCCGGAAACTCTATTTCATGGTATGCATCGCGATGTTCACCGTGACATCCTTTCTGTGCGGCATTTCCACCAGTCTGGGTGAACTGATTGCCTTCCGTCTGTTGCAGGGATTTTTTGGCGGAGGGCTCCAGCCCAACCAGCAGTCGATCATCCTTGACGTGTTCCCGCCGGAAAAACGGGCCGCTGCTTTCGGACTGACGGCTATTGCCGCTGTCGTGGGCCCAGTGCTCGGCCCGACGCTGGGGGGGTGGATTACCGACAACTTTTCATGGCGCTGGATTTTCTTCATCAATGTGCCATTCGGGATACTGACCACGATAGCCGTCGGTTTTCTGGTGGAAGATCCGCCGTGGGCGAAGAAACGCCACGAACCGATCGATGTGATCGGCATCAGCCTGATCACGCTCGGTTTCGGCTGTCTTGAGGTCATGGTGGACCGTGGTGAGGATGATGACTGGTTCGGTTCGACCTTCATCTGTATCATGGGCGTGCTGGCTGCGATCGGCATCATTGGTGCCGTGATCTGGCTGCTGACCACAAAACGTCCTGCTGTGGATCTGAGGGTCTTCAAGGATCGCAATTTCGCTGTTGCGACGTTCCTGATGGGCGCGATGGGAGCCCTGCTTTATTCGTCCGCAATCATTGTTCCGCAGTTTGCGCAGCAGGTGATGGGATACACCGCGACCCTGTCCGGGCTTGTGCTGTCGCCGGGCGGTATTGCTGTGATTGTCCTGATTCCCATCGTGGGCAAAATGATGACGATCATGTCGATCCGCTCTGTGATCGCGCTTGGCTTCACGCTGATGGGCGTCGCCTTGTTCTGGTCAGCGCATCTCGTGCCGAGTCTTGATTTCAGACATCTGGTGATGTTCCGCATGAGCCAGACGGCATGTCTCGCCTTTTTATTCGTCCCTCTTTCCACGATCGCCTATGCGACATTGCCGCGATCCATGAACGCGGATGCTTCGGCTCTGTTTTCGATGGTCAGAAACTTTCTGGGTTCTCTGAGTATTTCGGGAGCGACGTCTCTGATCATCGAGCGCCGGCAGGCTCATCAGTCGGATATGGTTCACTGGATGACGCCGTTTCATCAGCCATATAATGACTATCTGGCTCGTGGACGTCAGGTCGCCATTGATCATAATCACTCGGTTCAGGCGAACGCATTCGCCAGACATCATCTGTTTGTGGATTTCACCCAGCAGGTCGCGATGCTGGCTTACAATGAAGCCTTCATGATCTTCGGCATTGCCGCGTTCTGTGTCGTTCCGTTCTGCTTCCTGCTCTCCGGGATAAAGAGTGGTGGAAAACCGACTGCGGTGCACTGAAGACTTTTTATTCTGACAATACGGCGTTAAAGCCGGTTCGTCTTTATGGCTGACCGGCTCTCAGTGAGGCGCGCGACTGGCCGTCTTGGCATCGACGCCGTTCGGTGACAGAGTTTGTGCATGCATGGCTCAGCCTCCACTCCCCAGCCCACCGGAATAGCTCCATTCGCAAGTACGGGGCCTCATGGCCATCGCAAGAGGATGCGGGAGCGTGTCATCGCTCGTGGAGCGTCCGTGCTGGCGGATTATGAGCTTCTGGAAATGCTGCTGTTCTTCGGCCTGCCGCGTGGCGACACCAAACCGCTGGCGAAAGCGCTGATCAACCAGTTTGGTTCTTTTGCAGAGGTTCTGTCGGCTCCGGTTGCAGCATTGACCGCAGCCGGGATGAACAGTGACAGCATTGCGGCGCTCAGGCTGTCTTTGCTGGCGGCACAGCGTCTTGGAGGAGCCGAGGCGAGAGAGCGTCCTCATCTGGGAAACTGGGAGGCTTTGCTCGGCTATTTCGATACGGCTTTGGAAGGAGCCGTGCCGGGGCAGTTGCGAGTGCTTTTTCTCGATAATAAAAATCGCCTTCTCGCGGATGAAGCGGTGATTGGCACGACAGGGCAGGGTAGGGAGACCCAGCAGGAAGCTGCGAATATCCTTCGGCGTGCTCTCGAGGTTCATTCAACGGCGCTTATACTGATCCGTCTTTGCGGGAGTGGCTCAGAGCCAGGGAAAATCATTGGGCTGGACGAGCCGCTCGCACGCGAACTGGTGCGTGCCGGTGGTTTTCTGGCCATTACGTTACATGATGTTTTCGCCCTGCATGGCGGAAGCTGGGCGAGCCTGAAGCAGACAGGACGTTTGTAGAACAGTCATTCTCCTGACACAGCTTTTTATCAGGGTCTGAAAAGCTCTGAAACAACAGGCCGGATCGTTCTGCGGGAAAGAGCTGTCGCAGCTTCCGGGTTCAGCGACCGAGCGTTTTCTTGATTCTGGTTTTGAGACTTTCTGGAAATCCCACGCGAAACAGGGTGCGGCCTAGCAGGACGGGAATATTTGCAGCCCCCGCAAGAGTGAAGGCATCTGTTACTCGAGCAGAGATCAGCATACGGATTGCAGCTGAAAGTTCGCCTTCTTTCATGACATCAAACCGGTGCATGTTCTTGAGGTCGGGATAGTCCTTATGAAGCTCAAGGATATATCGGATATCGTCCCTGTCCGGCTCAAAGGGACGGTAATAACATATCTCCAGAAGCTTGGCGCAGGTTGCGGCTTTCAGCCAGCGGACCTCTGTGCCTGACAGGTTTTTTGTGGCTGCCTGAAGAATATCTCGTAAGGTTTTTTGAGATCGAATACTCGCTGCAAAATCAGTGGTAAATTCGATGTCTGATTTTTTCTGAATACGCCTTTGTTCGGAAAGAGCGGCGAGTTGCGACCAGACGGCCTGCTGTCTGCCATTTAGAATGGAGTTGGATGAGACGGAGCCGGTATGAATACGATAATCACCGAGCACTTCGTCCAGAACATGCAGATCGCCAATATCTTTAAGACGCCAGTACAGGTCAGCATCTTCTGCATTATAGACAAGCCGGTATCCGCCTGCGCCTTTCAGAGCCGAGGCAGGGGACATCAGCATCGGGTGAATGATGTAAGGTTCAAGGGCCGGAAGTGAAAAACAGTTGGTCGCGGTATTGTCTTTCCAGCGTGTCGTTGTTCCCAGGGGAGCTGAATCTCCATCAATATGGCGGACACGGCAGCCCACTCCCACACAGTTTGGCGAGGTTTCCAGATAGGTGAGTTCCTTTTGGAAGCGTTCTGGATAGGAAATATCATCACCATCCATTCTTGCGATGAAGGGGGCCGTGCAAAAGGCCAGACCGGCATTCATGGCGGCCACGATGCCGGCATTGTCCTGTCGGTGGTACACAATACGAGAATCCTGGCTGGCAAATTCCTGTATGATGGCGCCGGTTCCATCGGATGAGCCGTCATCCACTACAATAATACGAATATCGCTGATCGTCTGGTTCTGAAGGCTTTTCAGAGCCTCAGCTATATAGTCTTTGCAATTGAAAGCGGGCAACAATACATCAATCTTAGCCATTAAAATTCTCCTAATGCTCTTTGCGGACAGGGTGCAGGAACTGTCCGAGAATGCTGTCTGACCGTATCAGGCCAGCACGTATGAGAAAGGGCAGGAGATAGCGGTTGCTATGAGTGAGCTTGATAACAGGTGGAGGCGAAGTCGGGGCTTTCAGTCGGCAAAGCAGGGTGGCGATCCGTTCACGATCCCACCTGACAAGCTGTTGATAAAGAAAAGGACCATCTTCAGCTTTTCTCAGGAATAAACGAGGATTATCGATAGTGCGCACTGCAATTTGTTCAGCCAGATAAACTATCAGATATTCAACACGTTCAATTCCCTGCCTGATTGCCTCATAATCGCTTCGTTTGCTTATTGATAAGAAATAATTTTTACTGCCACTGTCCAGTATCTTTCTGAATTCGTCTCTCCACGCGCATATCAGCCGGTTGGCTGGCGAGCAGGCAAGAAACCAGCTTTCAATAATGGGAAAAGAAAGATTGTGCGTATCCTGCGCACGATAAAATGCGACAAGATCGGCAGAGGCAGATTTACTTGCTTCATGCACCCATTTGAAATTTTCATTGAAGATGCAGGTGGCGTCAATCCAGAGTCCACCATGCTGCGCCAGGAGTTCAAGGCGGATCAGGTCGCTTTTGTGCGATAGGGTGATGTCGGAGCGTGTTAGAAAGCTGTCATCAATGAAGCGGGAAACAGTGCCCGTATCAAGAAGATTGATCTCGTAGTCAGGGTTTAAAGAGCGGATCCGTTCGATGGTGGCTCGAACAAGAGGCGGTTTTTCCGCACCATCCCAGAACAACCATATGATTTTCGGAATAGTGCTTTCTGGCTGCGGGAGGGAATTGGTGACGATCGTGTCTGACCATCCTGAAAATTCAGGCGCCGATCCATTGCGTGCGGAGAAACCGTACAACACACATTTTGCGGCATCTTTCCAAAGATAAGGGTATTGTTTGAAGGAACGGACTCTTTCTTTCAGGACGGAAGAGTATGGAACCCGTCTTGATATGGCCATCACGATAGAATCTAACGCCTGCTTCATGAACGCAGGACGCTTCATAGATCTGGCGATCAATCCTTTCAGATCCCGTCTCCGAACAGCGACAGAAAAGAAATGGGCGTCATCCAGTCGCATCAGGCCACTGGCGCGTTTCTCCAGCAAGCTGACCAGTTCAGGCTGACCGGCGATCCCTTCCTGATGGGTAAGGGCAAGAGCAGAGTTGGCCAGTGTGCCGTAAGCTATGCTGGTGCGGGTGAGATCAGACAGCTTCTTGCTGATAGCGCCTGATCGTTGTGTATAAAGATAGAGTGGTTCTTCAATCAGAATGAAATGAGCGCCTTTCAAAAGAAGGCTGATAATGAAAGAAAAATCTTCTCCGTGCCGCATGTCGGTACGGTAGCGCAACCCGGTTTCCACGAGGAATTCACGTCGAAAAACCGGCTTTAGCAGCCCCCAGTCCATGGATTTTCCATTGACCACATTGTGGCTCAGGAAATCTTCCAGAGTAATGGGCTTCGCATTGAAGTCCTGTGTGGCTCTGGCCGGTCCCGTCACGCACGAGGCGCCAGCGTCATAGTAAAGCAGGTCATCAGCAAGAATATCTGCTGGTGAATGATCGATTGTTTTAGCAAACTGCTCCAGACGGTTTTGTGCGAAAGCGTCATCGGCATCAAGAACGGCAACCCAGTCGCCAGTGGCATTCTCGAAACCGAGATTGCGGGCCGCGGAAGGTCCGCCGTTTCGCGATGTTTTCAGAAGGCGTATGCGAGGATCTTTTTGAGCCAGATCCGCAACCTTGCTGTAAGTGCCATCGGTGGAGCAGTCATCTATCACCAGAATTTCCTGTGGCGGCACTGTCTGGTTCTGGACGGAGCGAACAGCCCGCTCCAGAAAATTTTCGGCATTATAAACAGGAATGATGACAGAGAAGGTCAGGGTCATTGTGCGCAGGCCCAGTCATATGCAGATTCAAGCCGTGATGTGCAGGCTCTGATATCGTGTTTTTCTTCAACGTAGGCGCGTGCATTTTTTCCAAAACGCGTTGCAAGTTCGTCATCAGTCAGAATCGTGATCAGATGACGTGTGAGCGCTTCGGTATCTTTTTCGGCAAAAGCGAACCCGGTTTCGGCATCAATCATACCTTCTGTTGTCCCTCCATTGGCAGAAGTGACAACAGGAACACCGCAGGACTGAGCTTCCAGCAGGACAAGCCCAAGTCCTTCAGCATCGCCGTTGGATGCTGTAATGCTGGGCAGGCAGAACACTCGGGCGTCGCGCATCAGTGTCTGTATGACTGTTCTGGAAACTGCGCCCGTCAATGTCACGGAACCAGTTTCCGCAGCCTGTCGTTCCAGTTCGGCTTTTTGCGGTCCGTCTCCGGCAATAATCAGCCGTGCTTCGGGCACGGCCTGTTTGACGTGTCTGAAAGCCTCCAGAAGAATGAATGCGCCCTTCTTCTCCACAAGGCGGCCGACGAACAGAATGACCGGTGCGCGTGCGCCCGCTGGCGGTTCTGAAGGCTGGAAACGTTCGATATTGATGCCGATGTGACAGACAGAGATACGGCTGGCAGGCACACCGACACGAATGGCGGCTTCACGGATGGGGCCGGATACAGCAATGAAACTGACATGCGGACGTTTGACGAGTTTCATCAGCTTGCCGGGATAGCGTCGCCAGCGCCGCCCACCTTTCCCGGAGGCAAACCAGTCCATGTACGTGGTGATGTCTGATCCGTGCAGGGTGACCACCAGTGGTACGCCCAGACGCCGGGCGATGGGCCACGCCTCGACGGCGTCAAAGCCGAAATGGGCGTGGATCAGCTTCGGTTTGACTTCACGGGCAATTTTCATGATCCCCGGGGCAGGGAGATCAAGGCGACGGGCAATCGCTCCACGGGCTTTTTGCAAAAACGTGGCCGCCCCCTTGTAGACGGATTGAACAGGAAGTCCTTCCAGTGGCAGCTTGTCCACCGCGCGCTCGCCAATCAGCACCGGCTTCCAGCGCCGCAGCCCGAGGGCCTGATCCCGCACGAAGGTTTCCGACAATGGCAGGATTTCAGTGCGATAGATGGCGACGGTCTGGCCATCGAGCGCATCCACAACACGATGTTCCGGGAAACGTTCCGGGGTTAACAGCCGATCCACGACGTCGCTCCATGTCGGAATGTCCAGCGTGATCGGATCGGTGCAGGTGAGGGCGCCACGAATGGCGGCAACGATGGAAGCCCTGTCGCCGGGCGTATAACCAAATCGCCCCCTGTCTTCGCCCGCGGCAAACTCCGGGCAGACGGCCGGTTTCCCAAAGAAGGAAAACTGTTTGAGTTTGAGGGACGTGTCGAAAAGGTAGCGTGGGGTATTCGCGTCCCTGTATGGGGCAACACCGAAGGCGCAGTTCTGCACGTAGCCGAGTGTCTCCTCGAACGGCATTTCATCGTGGACGATGATGTTGGGATGCTTGTCGAGAGCCTCGGCTGCACGGCCTGCTCCGATGACATGAAAATCCAGCTCAGGAACTTCAGGCGCGGCAAGGTTGAAGAAGCTGGCGTCAAACAGCATGGAGCCAACGGATACGCAGGCCTGCCGTCCCCTGAAAGGAGAAGGTCGCGGGCGTTCCATTAGGTCTCGATCAACGCCCTGAGGAGCGAAGATCGTGTTCCGGCTGTGAGGCATTCCTTCAAGCAGAAGCCGGGAGGGGAGGCGGACCAGATCTATCCTGTCGAAATTACGGATAAACTCTCTTTGGATTGTCCGGGCGGCTCCCACCACTGAAAGATCGTCAGAGGCAAGATAGATAATACGGGCTTTTGGATTCAGGCGTTTGACGTCAGCGATATAGACAGCAGCCATGCCGGATTCGATGAAAACCACATCCGCCTGCTGAATCCACTGTTTCAGAATGGGGGGCATCCGCCAGCGATAAAAACGGAACATGGCCGTTTCCATCGGCTGCAGGCCGGGTTTCATGATGCGGAACGGATGCCAGAGACCGCGCTGGAGATAGCACTCCACACCATTCTTCACTTCAACACGATTGGCTCGTGGAGCGAGGTCGGTGCGTGTGTCGCCACGATGTTCGGAGAGGCGGCTGAGCCCGGTGGAATAGAATCTTACATGACCCCGTTTCGCAAGTTCGGTTGCGATGAAATGTACGCTGGCCTGGCGGCGGGAGCGGAAGTCATGCACGGAAAGGACGAGAAAGCTGGTCATAATGAAACGTGTTTCCCCGTTTTTCAGAAACAACGCAATATGCGCCTTTCCATGGCGCTGATCAGTGCCATTCTGCCCTCCCGGATCAAAGGGCAGGGCAGAGTGGGTGAATTGCCTGAGACAGTCGGAACAGTATGGGTATCCCGCATGCTATGCAGATCTCAGGATATGTGAAGTATTTTTCTGATACGATAAAGCTGTTTCTTAATATAATGCAGTGGTCCGGTTCTGCATGGCTGTCTGGGTGTGCTTTTATTGATCCGGAGAAAATAAATGAGATTGTTGTGTTTTGTGACAGTCGCGGTTTTGGCGGCGCCATGCTTTGCTGTGGGCAGGGCCGAAGCCACTCCTTTGCCGGGCATCAATCTGTCTGCGGCGGCATTTGCCAGTGGCAGGATTCCGGGGCGTGATAACTGGGATTATATGTTTCCTCGTGAGAACGAGGTTGAATATTTTTCCAGCCAGGGCATGAGACTGATTCGCCTGCCGGTGCTTTGGGAGAGAGTGCAGCCACAGCTTTTGTCTGACCTTGATCCCGGCTATCTCGCGCATATTCAGGCTGTTGCGGCGATAGCGAAAGCAAGAAAAGCAAAGGTCATTATCGATCTGCACAATTATGGCGCCTATGGCGGCAATCTCATCGGATCGGATGCCGTCAGCGTTGAAGCTTTTGTGGATGTCTGGGTCAGGCTGGCCCGGGTCTTTGGTGCTGACCGAAACGTGCTTTTCGGGCTCATGAATGAACCGAAAATAGCATCGGCGCAGGACTGGGCGGCCATCCAGCAGAAAGTCATCAACGCCGTGCGGGCAGCCGGTGCGAAAAACATCATTGCCGTATCTGGTGTGAACTGGGATGGCGCGCATAATTTTCCCCAGGTGAATGGCGATGCTCTGGCGACGCTGACTGATCCGCATCACGCCCTGATTTTTGAGGCGCACCAGTATTTCGATGGAGACAGTTCAGGACGATCCGCTGAGTGCGTGCCTCAGGATCAGGTGGAGAGGCGGCTGTCTCCTTTTGCGGACTGGCTCAAGGCGCATCACGCAAAAGGTCTGCTTGGCGAGTTTGGTGTCAGCAGCAATGCCGGGTGTCTGGCGGATCTGGAAGCTGCCCTGAATTTCATCCATCAGACGTCTGGCGTCTGGTATGGCTGGACTTACTGGGCTGGTGGTCCGCTCTGGGGGAATTATATCTATTCGGTGGAGCCCGGTAAGGATGGAAGTGAAAAGCCGCAGATGAGTGTGCTGAAGCAGGCTGTCGAGCGGTCTCATTAACTGATTTTCTGTGCGAGTGCTGGCGTTGCCGATTTTGCGGTCATGCCAGAGTCAGCCTCAGTCGGGTGGCAGGTGCTTTCTCTGTTCGCTCTTGTAAATCAGAGGAGACGTTCCATATTGTTACGTGGAAGCCGGTCGCCCAGGTGGGGCCGGTCAGGGATTGTCTCGCTCAGCGGAGGGGGCTGAAATGTCAGGAAGAGTGTTTGGATCGCCGATGTTTCTCGGCTTTGATCATCTTGAGACCATGCTCGAGCGTGCGTCCAAGTCGTCGGGGGACGGTTATCCCCCCTATAACATCGAGCAGCTCAGTTCGTCTGCGTTGAGGATCACCCTTGCGGTTGCAGGGTTCACAATGGAAGATCTTCAGATTACGCAGGAGGATAATCAGCTCGTCATCAGGGGACGTCAGTCCGAAGATCTTCAGGGACGTATATTCCTGCACCGAGGCATTGCGGCTCGTCAGTTTCAGAAATCTTTTGTTCTGGCGGAGGGAATTGATATCGGTGGGGCGTGGCTCGATAATGGATTGCTCCATATTGACCTTTTTCGGCCCGAGCCTGAAGTGCGCGTAAGACGTATTGATATCGCCAAAGGAAGTGTTGCGAGATCGGTCGCCAATGACGGTCCGCTTCCTGCATCCCCCCGGTCTGTCCGCACCATCGGGGACGAATGATTTTTTCTGGATACGGATTACCTCAGAAAAGGAGGAGACATGCAGAGTAAGACATCCGGCAATACTCCCCCCTCCCGGGAGTTGATTGATATTCGCAACCTGACTGACGCCCAGTTTCTGAGTCTGGGCCTTCCCACACTGGTCTATGTGCGCAAGGGCTCACTGCTCGGACAGGAAAGCTTCGCAATCTATGCGGCGAATGGCGAGCTAATGGGAACGACTGAAGATAGCGAAATGGTTCGTTCTGCTATTGATGAGCATGCTTTGGTGGCGACCTTGTTGCATTAGGTCCTGCAACGGATTCCATCAGGCCATTGATTCGGACTGTTGGCGGTGTTGATCACAGGCTTCATCTCATGAGAGGTGAAGCCTGTGAGTGACATATCTGCTTCCGTGGCTGCTGCAAATGGCAATGTCTCTAAATGACGGTCGAAGTTTGCAGGCCGTTCTTCGTAAAGAAGCAAGATTTAGGGAGGCAAAGAGAGGTTCTTCTGTCTCGTCATAACAATGTGGTCTGCGACGTTTCTGCATTATAATATCGAATTCACGCTCCGATTATCAGATGCCGTTGTGGGAACGTCTGGGTGTTTCATGAGAGTGGGTGCCTGATCGCCGGGAAGGCGGCAGGAAATGCAGGTCTGGACAGATTCCGCTGTAGGCTGCCGGCAGGCGACATGGATACCAGAAACACGACGAAGCGGTTACGGACTTACCGAGATTTCATGTGCTGAATGAGGAGGGGCACCTCTGCATTTTCATGTAACGGATACTGCTCGGCAGGCTTCATCAATGTCTTGTTAGATTTTTCCAAACATACTTTTCTTCGATGTCCCGCCCTTAATGTTACGGCTACCTTCATTTTTATCGCAAAAAACGAGTCCTAAGCCGGATCTGAGAGAAAATTCTCTTTAAAATAATCTTATAAAATCAGTTTGTTATTGTGCTTTCAGACTTTAGTTTCGGATAGAGAACATTTTTCTGTTGCACCGGGGCATGTTCCGGCAGAGAATGAATAATACGATTTTGACAATTCGTATTACTGGAGTCCGATCATGCCCCTCCTCCCGCTTCTTCGCAAAACTCTTCTCGCTGGCGTCTGTGCCGCGGCGACGCTCAGTTCTGCTTCCGCTGCGACACTGAAGATAGGTTACAGCGACTGGCCTGGCTGGGTTGCCTGGCAGGTGGCCATCGACAAGGGCTGGCTGAAGGAGGCGGGTGTGGATGCTGACTTCCAATGGTTCGACTATAGCGTCTCACTGGATGCTTTTTCAGCCCACAAACTCGACGCTGTCATGGCCACGAACGGAGACGCGCTTGTAACGGGAGCGAATGGGCATAAAGGGGAAATGATCCTCGCGACCGATTATTCCGATGGTAATGATATGGTGGTGGCCCAGCCAGGCATCACCGATATGAAGGGCCTCAAAGGCAAATCCATCGCGGTTGAGGAAGGGCTGGTTGATCATCTCCTGTTGCTCAAGGGGCTGGAAAAAGCGGGTCTGAGCGAAAAGGATGTGAAGCTGGTCAACACCAAGACCAATGAAACACCGCAGGTGCTCGCTTCCGGCGAAGTGGCTGCTGTTGCGGCATGGCAGCCCAATGCCGGACAGGCGCTACATATGGTGCCGGGTGCGCGTCCCGTGTTCACCTCCCATGAAGCGCCGGGATTGATCTACGACACCATCGTGGTGGATCCTCAGTCCCTACATGACAATCGTGATCAGTGGCAGAAGCTCGTGGGTGTCTGGGATCATGTCGTCTCCTACATCAAGGATCCGAAAACCCAGCCGGACGCGTTGCGTATCATGGCGGCACGGACCGGTGTTTCTCCTGAAGCGTACAAGCGTTTCCTGAAAGGAACGCATCTTCTGACGGTCGCTGACGACAAGGCCGTGTTTACAAAAAAAGACGGACTGGACTCGCTCTATGGTTCTTCCTCAGTCTCTGATTCCTTCAATGTCCGTTACGGTGTCTACAAGACACCGCAGAATGTGGACAGTTACATCGATCCGTCTTTCGTTGCAGCCGTAAAATAATGTCGAGGCAGGAGTGACCACCATGCAGGGCCTTGCCGCTTCATGGAGATTATACGGCCGGACTGACGGAGTGTCCCGTGGGGTCTTCGGTATTCTGGCGGTGCTCCTGCCTTTGCTCGTCTGGAGTGCTGTCAGTTATCTCCCGTTCGTATGGCATCCGCAGGTGCTCATTACGGACCCGGGTGGGGAGGATTATCTGGAATCAGGCATGCGGATGAACCGGGCTGATTTCACCCGCGCCGTAAGTGAGATGAAGGAAAAAAATCAGCCTGTTCCACAAGGTATTGCGACAAACCCGGTTTATCTTCCGTCTCCAGGGGAGGTGCTGACAGCTTTTGTTCACGCCTTCACGTCTTCAGCTCCCACGGGGGCTGAACACTCCATCACGCAGGCTTTCGGGCATAGTCTCCAGATTATCTTCTGGGGATTCCTGATCTCTTCACTGATCGGCGTGCCGCTGGGTGTGCTGTGCGGCGCGTTGCCTGCGGTTGCGAGACTTGTTGAGCCTTCGGTGGATTTTTTCCGTTATCTGCCGGCTCCCGCATTCGGTGCGCTCGCTGTTGCCATCCTTGGTATTTATGATGCTCCAAAGATTGCCATCATCGTTATCGGCACGCTGTTCCAGCAGATTCTGGTAATTGCGAATACCACACGCAAACTGGACTTTTCCCTGATCGAGGCTTCCCGCACGCTCGGGGCGAAGGGATTGAAGCTGCTCTTCCGGGTGGTGATCCCCGGTATTCTGCCGGACCTTTACCGTGACCAGCGTATTCTGCTTGGCTGGGCCTGGACTTATCTGATTGTAGCTGAGCTGATCGGCACGTCCTCCGGTATCACATGGTTCATCACGCAGCAGGCGCGATATCAGCATTTTGACAATGTCTATGCTGCAATGGCCATCATCGGCATTGTCGGGCTCGGCACGGACATGGTTCTCGGTCTGCTGGGACGCCGGTTTTTCACCTGGAAAAGGGAGATCGACGGATGACCGAACATCAGCTTCCTGACTACCTGACGCTTCCGCCTGATGTGGCCGAGCGCATGGATCAGATCAGACAGCGTGAGTATGTGCTGGAAATCGACCATGTCGGAAAAACTTTCGCACAGAAACGCCATCAGACCGTCGCGCTTGAAGACATTGAGTTCGGTATTCACCGGCGTGAGTTTGTCTGTGTCGTTGGGCCGTCGGGGTGCGGTAAATCGACGTTGATCCGCATCCTTGCCGGGCTTGAGGAAACGACCACGGGACGCATCCTCGTGGATGGAAAACCTGTGAACGGGCCGGGTCCGGACCGTGGTATGGTGTTCCAGAAATACACCCTGTTTCCCTGGTTGGATGTCTGCCGTAACGTCATGTTCGGCATTGAAATGGGCGGCACTGAACGCGCTGAAGCGCGTCGTCAGGCCATGCAGTGGCTCGAAGTCGTGGGGCTGGAGCAGTTCGCCTCTTCCTTTCCCCATCAGCTCTCGGGTGGTATGCAGCAACGCGTGGCGATCGCCCGTGCGTTGGCCGCCCGGCCTCGGGTGTTGCTGATGGATGAATCCTTCAGCGCTCTGGACGCCCAGACCCGCTTGAAGATGCAGAACTACCTGATGGAGATCTGGCGCAAGATCGACATCACTATTGTTTTCATCACACACGATCTGGATGAAGCCATTTATCTGGCGGACCGGATTCTTGTTCTCAAACCTCGCCCCGGCCGGGTGGAGGAGGTCATTGAAGTCCCGCTTTCACGTCCGCGTCGGGCGGCGCAGATGACATCCGACGAATTCCTCGCCACGAAAGCCCATCTTGAAGGGCTTATCCGTTCCTTTGGCGGTGATGACGAAGAAATGGATGAGGGGGATGAGGATTTCAATATGCCTCTCCTCACTCTCGTCACGGACAAGGCTGAGTAGGACACGTATCAATGACCAATCGGGAAACAAAGGAACAGGTCAGTCGTGTCAGCATTTCGCTGCCGCCGGGCATCCTGCAGGAACTGGACGCCATGGTGGCGGAGAAAGGTTACGCCAGCCGTTCGCAGGCCATTCAGAACATCCTGCATCAGGAACTGATGGCCTCGCGCAATGACTGCGCGGATGAACTGATGGCCGGTGTCATCATTCTTTTCTACAATAACGCGGCGACCGGGCTTTCCCAGAAACTTGCCGAACTGCAATACGAAAATCTCGCCGAAGTCATCAGTTCCCTGCATGTCAATCTTGTGCGCCGCCAGACGCTCGAAGTTCTTCTCGTGCAGGGGAAGGTTGGCAAGCTTCAGGAAATTGCAGACCAGTTCATGACGCAGTCCGGTGTCATTTCCGGGAAGCTTCATCTTATCGCGTCGCTCATCCCTCCCGTCCATGAGAAGGGGCGGCCCCCTTCGCTCGATATAACGCCGTGCTGAACGGTATTTTTCGGCTTACTCCGTAAAAAAGGAGCCTTTCATGCAGATCGATCAACAGATGCCCGAGTGGTATCGCGCCCGCTACAACCAGCTCCGCGATCAGGCTCTTCTCGCCGAGAGCGGCGCACGTCCGACCTTTACTCCTATCGAGATGACCGAGAGCAGCGTTCTGCACCGTGAAACCATCCCGGGCGGGTGGTACTGGAGCACGCTCCTGCCGCGTGGGCAGGCTCTGAGACTGATAAACACGTCAGGCAATAATGGCGTTTCCGTCGGGCTGTGGAATGCGGATGATCTCAGCGAACGTTACAACGCTGGTGACACCATCAAGCTGCAATGGACGACCTGTCTGACAACGGGCCGGGTTCTGTTCTCGGATATGGGACGTGTTCTGACCTCCATCATCGGTGACTCCTGTGGTTTCAGCGACACGCTGGCAGGAGGGAGCACGCCGCAGAGCAATGCACGGAATTTCGGTAACGAGGGTCTGCGCAACACACGCAACAATCTGCGTCTGATCGCAGGTAAGCACGGTATGGCGCAGCACGACGTCACGTCCTGCATCACCTTCTTTTCGCATATCAGCACGCAGGCGGACGGCAGCTTCCGCTGGATTGATGGTGATATCCGGGCTGGTGACCATGTCGATCTGCGCGCGGAGATGAATCTCCTTGTAGCGGTCTCGAACTGTCCACATCCTCTGGCTCCCGAGAAGAGCTTTGCGCCCGGACCGATCGAGGCCGTGCGCTGGCAGGCTCCCGCCATCAAGCCGGATGATCTGTGCCGGACTTTCTGTGAAGAAGCCCGTCGCGGCTTCGAAAATACCGACCCTCTCTTTGTCTGATCCGGGAGTCCGATCCATGCCAGAATATGACATCAGCAAGGTCTTCTCGACCATCACTCTCGATCAGGTCGTCGCTGCCCGCGTTCCCTGGTCCGGCGTGGTCCGCAAGGGACAGGTCCTGCGTATCATCGATCTTGAAAGCCAGCAGGCTGTCGATGCGCTTTTCTACAACGCCCATGCCTATCACGAGCGTTACAGCGCACAGGATACGCTCGTCAATCAGGGAGCAGCCTATATCGGCAAGGGTGGTCGGCTGTTTTCCAATGAAGGCAATGTGCTCATGACCGTTGTGGAGGACACCTGCGGGCGTCATGACACTCTGGCAGGCGCATGCAGTTGTGAATCCAACACGGTGCGCTTCGGGCATGAGACGAAATACATGCATGCCTGTCGTGAAAACTTCCTTCTGGAAGTCGAAAAATACGGCATGAGCAAGCGGGATATCGTCAACAACGTCAACTTCTTCATGAATGTTCCCATCATGCAGAATGGCGAACTGGTGATTGATGACGGCCTGTCCGCGCCCGGCGGTTTTGTCGATCTGCGCGCCGAGATGGACACGCTTGTCGTGGTGTCGAACTGCCCGCAGGTCAATAATCCATGCAATGGCTTCACACCCACGCCCATTCGCGTGGTCATCGGTGATCCCGTCTCCATCTGATCCATCGGAAGTCCAGTCATGTTCAGTAAGGTTCTCATCGCCAATCGTGGAGAAATTGTCCGGCGTGTCAGCCGTACGCTCCGGCACATGAATATCGCGTCCGTCGCCGTGTGTTCGGAAGCGGACCGCTTTACGCCTCCCGTTCTGGAGGCGGATGAGGCCGTGCTGATCGGCCCGGCGGCGGTGACAGACAGCTATCTGAACATGGATGCGATTCTGGACGCCTGCGCCAGAACAGGGGTGCAGGCTGTTCACCCAGGTTATGGTTTTCTCAGTGAACGGGCCGAGTTTGCTGAAAAGCTGGCTGAACGAGGCATCCGTTTCATGGGGCCGCGTCCGGAGCATATGCGGGCGTTCGGCCTCAAACATACCGCACGCGATCTGGCCAAACAGAACAATGTGCCGCTGCTGCCGGGGTCCGATATTCTCGGCACAGCCGATGAGGCCGCGGTCGAGGCTCAGCGCATCGGCTATCCGGTCATGCTCAAGAGTACTGCTGGCGGTGGCGGCATCGGCATGCAGGTCTGTCACAACGAAGCCGAACTGCGTGACTGTTTTGCCGCAGTGTCCCGCATGGGCGGCAACAACTTTGGTGACGCCCGCGTCTTTCTTGAAAAATTCATTGCCTTCGCCCGTCATGTCGAAGTGCAGATCTTTGGTGATGGCAAAGGCAACATTCTCACACTGGGCGAACGGGACTGCTCTCTTCAGCGCCGCAACCAGAAAGTAATCGAAGAAACACCTGCCCCCGGCCTGTCGGAGACGACACGCAAGGGATTGCGTGAAGCCGCCCGCGCCCTGTGTTCCGCAGTCGCGTATGAATCTGCGGGAACGGTAGAGTTCATCTACGACACCGAAAGCGGCGAGTTCTATTTCCTTGAGGTGAACACACGCCTTCAGGTCGAGCACTGTGTCACCGAGGAAGTGTTCGGAATCGATCTTGTTGAGTGGATGGTGCGTCAGGCGGATGGCAGTCTGGTCCTGCCATCACAGGATAGTCTGATCCCGCAGGGCGCAGCCGTGGAAGCTCGCGTGTATGCCGAGAACCCGGCGGAAAATTTCCGTCCTTCAACGGGTCGTCTGACCGAAGTGCAGTTCCCGGCCAATGTGCGCGTGGATGGATGGATCGAGACCGGCACGGAAGTGACACCCTATTACGATCCGATGCTGGCCAAGGTCATCGCACGGGGCGCCACGCGGGAAGAAGCCTTTCATAACCTCAATGAAGCACTGACAGCGACACGCATCGGCGGTCTGGAAAGCAATCTCGATTATCTGCGCGCCATCACCGCAGCGCCTGCGGTTCTGGCCGGAGAGGTTTTTACCGGCCTGCTCAACAGTTTTGCTTATACACCCACCACAATCGAGGTCATCGCGCCGGGTCTTCAGTCCACTGTGCAGGACTGGCCGGGACGGATCGGTTACTGGGACGTGGGTGTGCCCCCCAATGGCCCGATGGACGATCGCAGCTTCCGGCTCGCCAATCGCATTGTCGGCAATGCGGAAGGTGTGGCGGCTCTGGAATTCACGGTTTCCGGTCCGGTCCTTCGTTTCAATGCGCCTGCTACCATCGGCCTTGCCGGGGCGTTCATGCCCGCGACACTGGATGGCAAGGAAATCCCTTACTGGGAGCCGATCGAGGTGCAGGCCGGGCAGGTTCTGTCGCTGGGGCAGATCAAGGGGACAGGGCATCGCACCTACCTCGCCATTCGTGGCGGCATTGATGCGCCGCTTTATCTCGGATCGCGCTCGACCTTCATGCTCGGTCAGTTCGGTGGTCATGCGACCGGACAGTTGCGTACCGGCGATGTTCTGAGACTTGCTGCGCCGCTGGCGGATGCGCCTCCGACCATCACGATTCCTGTCGAAGACCGTCCGGCGTTGACGCGGACATGGGAACTGGGCGTTCTGTATGGCCCGCATGGCGCACCGGATTTCTTCCGTGACGAGGATATCGCCGAGCTGTTTTCCAGCGAATATGAGGTTCACTTCAACAGCGCCCGTACGGGCGTGCGCCTGATCGGACCGAAGCCGCGCTGGGCGCGCACGGACGGTGGCGAGGCGGGACTGCATCCTTCCAACATTCACGATAATGCCTACGCCATCGGCGCCATTGATTTTACCGGCGACATGCCGATCCTGCTGGGGCCTGATGGCCCGAGCCTGGGCGGTTTTGTCTGTCCGGCCGTGCTTACCCGCGATGAGCTGTGGAAAATGGGCCAGCTTCATCCGGGCGACACGGTACGCTTTCGTCGCGTGCAGCCTGAGCCGCTGAATCTGCCATTCCTGAGCGCCCCAGTGACAAGCGACAGTCCCATCCTGTTCCGTTCGGAAGGTGAAATTCCGGTCGTGTATCGTCGTGCGGGCGACAGTTATCTGCTGCTCGAATTCGGTCCTCCTGAACTGGATGTGACGCTGCGTCTGCGTGCCCAGCTTGTGCTGGAGCGCCTGAAAACCGAAGCTGTGAACGGCATCATTGACCTTACCCCCGGCATCCGGTCGCTTCAGGTTCATTACAATCCCGATGTCATCAGTCTTTCCGCACTTCTGGAAATCCTGCACGGCATCGAGCAGGCGCTCCCATCAGGCGACGACGATATCGTGGTGCCCAGCCGTATCGTGCATCTCCCCGTCTCATGGGATGACGAGCAGGCGCAACTGGCCATGCAGCGTTATCAGGAGCTTGTGCGTCCCAACGCGCCATGGTGCCCGTCCAATATCGAGTTCATCCGCCGCATCAACGGACTGCCTTCCATTGACGCAGTCAAAGACATTATCTTTGACGCCTCCTATCTCGTTCTGGGTTTGGGCGATGTCTATCTCGGCGCGCCTGTCGCCACCCCGATTGACCCGCGTCACCGACTGGTGACGACCAAATACAATCCGGCCCGCACATGGACGCCTGACAATGTGGTGGGCATTGGCGGCAGCTATATGTGCATCTACGGCATGGAAGGGCCGGGCGGTTATCAGCTTTTCGGCCGTACCACGCAGGTCTGGAATACATGGCGCACAACGGATGTGTTCCATGAAGGTAAGCCATGGCTTCTCAGGTTTTTCGATCAGATCCGTTTCTATCCCGTCTCGCACGACGAGTTGATGGAGGCGCGTGCCGCTTTTCCGTATGGCCGCTTCTCCGTGAAAATCGAGGAAACGCAGTTCAGTCTGCGGGACTATCGTGCTTTTCTTGAGGCGAACAAGGACGAGATCGAAGCTGCCCGGAGCCGGCAGCAGGCCGCCTTTGAGGCCGAGCGACAGGACTGGATTTCGAAAGGTCTTGACACGTTCGAGGAAGAAACGAACGATAATCAGGCTGATGAGTCCCTTCTTCCCGAAGGTCATATGGGTGTGGACAGCCCGGTGCCCGGCAGCGTGTGGCAGCTTCCCGTCAATGTGGGCGACCCTGTGAAAGTGGGAGACACTGTCGCCATCATTGAATCCATGAAGACCGAGATGAAAATCGTCTCGCCTGCAACCGGCGTGATCATGGATATTCTCTGCCGCAAGGGGCGGGAAGTGCGTGGCGGCGAACGCATCATGGTTGTGCGCACAGACTGACTTTCACGAACAATCCGACGCTGACAGAACAGGAAAACATCATGACCCTCCCGAACATGTTGCAGATAACATCCCTGCTTTCCGCCTGTCGCGCCGGAACGCTGACACCCACAGACATCGTGCGGGAAGTTTCTGCGCGCATTGAGGCCTACGCGGCCAAGGACCCGGCAGTCTGGATCTGTCGCGTGCCAATGGAGCGGCTTCTGGCTCGTGCGGCTGAACTGGAAAAGCTGCCCGCGGCTGATCTGCCGCTTTACGGTGTTCCGTTTGCGGTAAAGGATAATATTGATGTCGCCGGTCTGCCGACGACAGCGGCCTGTCCTGCTTTTGCCTATGAACCGACTGAAAGCGCTGAAGTGATCAAGCGGCTGGAAGCAGCCGGAGCCATTGTCATCGGCAAGACCAATCTTGATCAGTTCGCCACAGGACTTGTCGGGATGCGCTCGCCCTATGGCCAGCCGCACTGTGTGTTCAACGCGGACTATGTTTCGGGTGGTTCAAGCTCCGGCTCTGCTGTGGCCGTGGCGGCCGGACTTGTATCATTTTCACTCGGAACGGATACGGCGGGATCAGGCCGCGTTCCTGCTGCATTCAACAACATCGTCGGTCTCAAGCCGTCGAGAGGCGTTCTCAGCACCTATGGTCTTGTTCCGGCATGTGAATCTCTAGACTGCATCTCTGTTTTTGCAGGATCGACATCTGATGCATGGGAAGTTGAGCGGATAGCCGGCGCTGCGGATGCGCGTGCTCCTTTCTCGCGGTCCCTCTCGCCACGTTCGCTGCCGCTTGCAACATTCCGCTTCGCTGTTCTGTCGGCAGAAGATCGCTTTTTTGATGGTAACGAAGCCAACGCCGCGCTTTATGAGCAGGCCATAAAGCGCCTTGAGCAGCTTGGAGGCGCGCCTGTCGAGCTGGATTTTGCACCTCTGAAGGAAACGGCGGCGCTACTCTATAGCGGTCCCTTCGTGGTGGAGCGTCTGGCTGCGATAAAGGATTTTTATAATTCCAATCGCACGGATATGGACCCGACTGTTGGAACTATCCTTGATGGAGCTGCAAACTATACAGCGACAGATGTGTTCGACGGCATCTATCGCCAGCATGCGTTACAGCAGATTGCACAGCGGATGTGGGATAAGTTCGATGTCATGCTCCTGCCGACCGCGCCCCGTATCGTCACGAAACAGGAAGTTGTCGAACAGCCCATCGCAGCCAACAGCCTGCTTGGCGCGTACACCAATTTCGTGAATCTGCTGGATATGGCGGCGTGTGCCGTGCCTGCCGGTTTTGCGCCCGACGGCCTGCCCTTTGGTGTGACGTTCGTCTCACCAGCCTTTACTGATGAGGATCTGGCCGCTCTGGCCGGACGTTTTCATGAGGCTCTGGGCGAAGGTATCGGCGTTGCGCGCAATGAGAAGCCCGAGGCTGCGACAGGGCAGGATGCCTCATCCTCTGGACGCGTGCTTCTGGCTGTCGTCGGGGCGCATCTGAAAGGTTTCCCATTGCACTGGCAGCTTGAAAAGGAGCAGGCCGTTCTGCGGGAGACAACGCTGACGGCATCCGATTACAGGCTGTTTGCGCTGCCTGATGCGACACCGCCAAAGCCGGGTCTTGTGCGTGAGCGAGGCTTTGCAGGCGCTGGACTCGAAGTCGAAGTGTATGAACTGGATGCGGCAGGTTTCGGGCGGTTTGTCGCTTCCGTTCCGCAGCCGATGTCTATCGGGCGCATCACGCTTGCGAACGGTAAGGAAGTCTGTGGTTTCCTTTGTAGCGAAGCTGTTGCCCGTAGCGGCACGGACATTACTGCGACTGGCGGCTGGCGTTCCTACATGCAGAAGAAGTGAAAAATACTGTCATTCCGGCAGGGCAGGGACATTGCGCTCTGTCTTCCTGAAGGTGGTTGAAGGGGGCAGCGCCGGGATTAACGGGCTGCCTCTTTTCGTTTTTACTGATGATGAAATAATGGCTTTTATAGAAGAAGGGGAGGAAAGGACTCTCCAGCCCCGCGGTTTTGACTGACGGTTTTACGCACCGCACCAACTTCCATCATGTCTGATGTCGGTTTCCCTGATCCTTAAACAATTCCAGCCTCAGGAAAACGGAAGCTGCGCCTCTGAAAGTCCTTGTTACGATACCAGAACAGAGATGTTAGCTTCTGCATACAGTCAGAATTCGTTAGTTGGCTGACAGGGTTTTACTGCGGAGAGACATCGAAGCCATGACCTTTTCACTCGTTGCGCGCTGTTCCCGTACCGGCCAGTTCGCCGTCGCCGTGTCGTCATCCTCGCCTGCCGTGGCTGCCCGCTGCGCTTTCGCCCGAGCCGGTGTAGGGGCGGTCACCACGCAGAACGTGACAGATCCACGCCTTGGCCCGTGGGCGCTCGATCTCATGCAGGCCGGTGCGTCAGCCGGGGAGGCTCGTGACATTATCGCCCGCACCTGCACGTTTGCGTCCTATCGCCAGATGACCCTGATCGATCGCGAAGGCCGCACCGCTCTGTGGTCGGGTGAGAAATCCCTTGGAATCAATGCACAGGCCGAAGGGATGAACGTGGTGTCTGCCGGCAATCTTCTTGCCTCGGCGGAAGTGCCGGAAACCATCGTGCGCAGCTTCGAGCAGTCCGGCTCAGGTCTGGAACTCGGACAGCGTGTGGTGCTGGCCATGCAGGCAGGGCTGCATGCGGGCGGAGAAGCCGGTCCCGTGCGCTCCGCCGGGATGCTGGTGGTTGATCGGGAAGCATGGCCTCTAGCCGATCTGCGGGTGGATTGGGAGGATGACCCGATTGGACGTCTGGCAACATTGTGGTCCGTGTGGAAACCGCAGATGCATGATTACGTCACACGTTGTCTCAACCCGGAAGCCGCTCCGTCTTACGGCGTTCCCGGCGACGAATAAGCTCTTCGCCGACTGAGGCGCATTCCGGCAGAAGCGACTGTCATTCACATCTATTGGTTTCGATATCAAATCATTATGCCGCATTCGGCTGCGGTCATGAATCAAGGAGACAGCCATGTCTGTCGAGAAAACCGAAGTCCTTGTGGTAGGAGCCGGTCAGGCCGGTATCGCCATGAGCGAACATCTGCGCAGCTACGGCATCCCGCATATCGTGCTGGAGCGGAACCGGGTGGCTGAACGCTGGCGCAGCTGTCGCTGGGATTCTCTCGTCGCGAATGGACCGGCATGGCACGACCGCTTTCCGGGTCTCGACTTTTCTGAAGATGGTCCGGACGATTTTGTTCCCAAGGAAAGGGTGGCCGACTATCTCGCGGCTTACGCACAGAAGATCGAGGCTCCCGTCCGTTGTGGCGTGGAAGTCAGAGATGTGCGCCGTAAGCAGGGAGAGACCGGCTTTCATATCGAGACCTCAGAAGGCGCGATCGAAGCCGAATCTGTCGTTGCAGCAACCGGCCCTTTCCAGATTCCGGTCATTCCGCCAGTGGTGCCGGAGAGTGAGGGGCTGACCCAGATTCACTCGTCCACTTATCGCAACCCGGACCAGATTCCCGAAGGTGCGGTGCTTGTCATCGGAGCAGGTTCTTCCGGTGTGCAGATTGCCGAGGAGCTGATGCGCAGCGGTCGAAAGGTTTATCTTTCCGTGGGTCCGCATGACCGTCCACCTCGCAGCTATCGGGGTCGCGATTTTGTGTGGTGGCTGGGTGTTCTCAACAAATGGGATGCCGAAGCGACACCGGGTGTGGAACATACGACGATTGCCGTCAGTGGCGCTAATGGTGGTCACACCGTTGATTTCCGACGCTTTGCCTCAGAAGGCATGACACTGCTTGGGCGCACCGAAAATTTCTCGGACGGCAAACTGACATTCGCTCCTGACCTTGCTGAAAACATTGCGAAAGGGGATGCCAACTATCTGTCCCTTCTCGGGGAGGCGGATGCTTATGTCACCCGCAACGGTCTGGACCTGCCGGAAGAACCGTCCGCGCGCGATTTTCTCCCTGAGCCGGAATGCGTGAAGCATCCCCAGCTTGAGTTGGATCTGAAAAAAGCCGGGATCACCACAATCATCTGGGCGACCGGATTCGGTGTGGATTACAGCTGGCTGAAAGTGGAGGCGCTGGACGAGAACGGTCGTCCCCATCATCAGCGCGGTGTGTCCTCTGAACCGGGCATCTATTTTCTGGGTCTGCCCTGGCAGACACGCCGTGGCTCGTCCTTCATCTGGGGTGTGTGGCATGACGCGAAATATGTTGCGGATCATATCGCCAAGCAGCGTAGCTACATGGCCTATCGTCCGGAACACGGAGAAGCATGATGAAAAATCATTCATGTGAAATGGAATGTGCCGATACCCTGCTGTCAGAAATATCTGTCAGACTGAGTGCTGGAGTGTCCTGATCGTCTCTTTCCGATCCCGAACGGTGCGCTTGTGGGCAGCTTTAAGAAGGCTACTGCGATGAAAGCCGTTCGGTAGCGGGTGCATCAGATTAACCGAGGCAAAACGTCAGAAATAACTTCTTTTTCTGAAAGTCAAAATCGTTCCACACTCGCAACAGGATCATGCGGGAAGCAAGCTGAAAACCCGCCAGTGTTTCCGGCGCCAAACCGTCCCCGTTCGCGCAGGACCATCCGCAGCGGTGCATGACAGGCCGCTATCGAGCCGCACCAGCCCTTACAGGGAGATAAAGACCATGGCCCATATCCGTCTTCGCCCCTTCAATACGAAGGACACCTACCCCGAGCAGGCGCTCGACAACGATCTCTGCCAGGCCGTCATCACGCGCAACACGATCTATCTGCGCGGGCAGGTGCCGCAGGATCTCGACACGCGCGAGAATGTCGGCGTGGGCGACCCGATCGCGCAGGCCGAGAAGGTAATGGACAACATCGAACTGCTGATGACCGAAGCAGGTGGCAAGCTGACCGATATCTGCAAGGTTACCGTCTATCTCACGGATATTCGTCATCGCGAGGCGACCTATCGTGTGCTGGGCCGTCGCCTCAAGGGCGTCTTTCCGGTGTTCACCGGCCTTGTGGTCGTGGCCCTCGCCCGTCCGGAATGGCTGATCGAGGTCGATGTGATCGCCGAACGGGAATGATCTGATAACAAACCCCGTCAGGCCATAGGCGTCGGCGGGGTTTTTCTGGCTCTCAATATTACGATTTCGACACAAAATTCCCACGGACACACGCCTGATGCCAGAGGAAGGAACCGCCCCCATGACAGACGCTGCGACGGCACGAGGCCCAGAGGCCCATACTATTTACCAGATCCCGCTCGACCAGCGGCACGGACGCCCGCGCGATCTGTTCACAGTGTGGTTCGGCTCCAACATCATGATGCTGACCATCATCACGGGTGCGCTGGCGACCACGGTGTTCGGCCTGCCGTTCTGGCCCGCTCTGCTTTCGGCGGTGCTGGGCAACATGATCGGTGGTCTGTTCATGGCGCTTCACGCCGCGCAGGGACCGCAGCTCGGCGTGCCGCAGATGGTGCAGACGCGCGGCCAGTTCGGTTCCATGGGAGCGATGGCGGTCATCTGTCTGGTGGTTGTGATGTATGTCGGCTTCTTCGCCTCCAACCTCGTGCTGGGTGGTGAGTCCCTGCATACGGTGGTGACGTTCCTTCCGGAAAAGGCCTGCGTCATCCTGCTTGGCCTCGTCAGTCTCGTCGCGACGATCTACGGCCATGACCTGATTCACGCCTATACCCGACTGATGACGGTGGTGTCCGGCATCGCTCTGGCGCTGTGTTTCGTGTGGATACTCTGTGTGAACGGCGTTTCGTCCGCAACGCTGTCGCATGGCACGTTCACCATGTCAGGCTTCCTCGGCGGCCTGTCCACGGCGGCGCTCTGGCAGATCGCCTACGCGCCCTACGTTTCGGACTATTCGCGTTATCTGCCGCCCGGCACCGGAAGCCGTCAGGCGTTCATGGCGAGTTACTGGGGCTGCGTGCTGGGCTCGGTTTTCCCGATGATCCTCGGTGGCCTGCTCGGCGTGATCGCGGGAGGCGGCGATGTGGTGGCGACGCTGACCACTCAGGTCGGTCCGCTGGCGCTGTTCATCGTACCCGTACTGTCGCTGGGCATCGCGTCCACCAACGCGATGAACCTCTATTGCGGCGCGCTTTCCGCCATCACGGTCGTGCAGACCATCATTCCTTCATGGAAAGCGACACATGTCGGACGTGCGGGCACAGCCATCGTTCTGGCCAGCCTCTCACTGCTGATCGCCCTCGGCGCAGAAGCGAACTTCATGGAAGAATACACCAACTTCATTCTGCTAC
Organism: Acetobacter aceti; assembly: GCF_002005445.1. Taxonomy (NCBI): domain Bacteria; kingdom Pseudomonadati; phylum Pseudomonadota; class Alphaproteobacteria; order Acetobacterales; family Acetobacteraceae; genus Acetobacter; species Acetobacter aceti. Next base: position 2,569,587 of record NZ_CP014692.1, on the reverse strand, counting down.
TGCTCTATGTGATGGTTCCCTGGACCGCCATCAATCTGGCCGATTTCTATCTGATCCGGCATGGCGAGTATGACGTTCCTTCCTTCTTCCGCGCCGATGGCGGCATCTATGGCCGCTACTGCTGGCCCGCTCTGATCGCCTACGTCTTCGGCATTCTGATCCAGATTCCCTTCGTCTCGAACGGTCTCTACACCGGGCCTGTCGCGAACATGCTTGGTGGCGCCGATATTTCCTGGATCGTGGGGCTGGTTGTCGTGACGGTGTTCTATGTCTGGATGATGCGCAACGAACGTCACACCCAGCCTGTCATGAGTGGAGCTGACTGATGACCGCACAGAACGATTTCCCAACAGACTACGACTTCATTGTTGTGGGCGGCGGCGCGGCGGGCTGTGTGCTCGCCAACCGGCTGAGCGCGCGCGGCACTCTGCGTGTGGCGCTGCTGGAAGCGGGTGGTCCCGACAGCACGCCGCGCATCCATGTCCCAGCCGGCACTATCTCGCTCTACAAAAGTCGAAAATATACCTACCAGTATTACTCAACGCCGCAGACGCATCTCGACAACCGTCGCGTCCATGTGCCGCGTGGCCGGATGCTGGGCGGCTCTTCCTCGATGAACAGCATGATCTACATCCGTGGCGCGCGCACGGATTATGACGGCTGGGAGGCTATGGGCTGCACCGGCTGGGGCTATGACTCCGTGCTGAAATATTTCATGCGCGAGGAAGATAACCGTCTGCACCAAGACCCGCATTTTCACGGCACGGGCGGTGAACTGATGGTGGATCAGCCACGTGATCCGCTCGACGTGTCGCGCCTGTTCATCAGGGCCGCAGAAGAAGTGGGACTGAAGGAAAACACCGACTTCAACGGAGCCCGGCTTGAGGGCGTCGGCATCTATGACGTCACACAGAAAGATGGAAAACGACTTAGCGCCTACCGCGCTTTTGTCGCTCCGGTGCGGTCACGTCCGAACCTGCATGTGCTGACAGGATGTCGTGTGGCTTCTCTCGTGACCGACGGGCGGGAGGTACAGGGCGTCACCATAGAACGCAATGGTCAGTTCCACGTCCTGCGGGCGCACAGGGAAACCATCCTTTCGGCTGGCGCCATCGGTTCGCCGCATCTCCTCATGTCGTCAGGCATTGGTCGTGCGAAGGAACTGCTGCAATCCGGTGTCCCTGTGGTGAGCGATCTGCCGGAAGTGGGCCGCAATCTTCAGGACCATATCGACGGGCTGGTGACCATCCGCTCGGACTCAGCCAGCACTCTTGGGTTCTCGCGATCCTCCCTCGGCTCCGTGCTGCCAGCTCCCTTGCGGTTTCTGCTGCGTGGCAAAGGCTGGTTGACAACGAACTACGTGGAGGCCGGAGGTTTCGCCTCTACCCGTTACGCCGAAGGTGTGCCGGATGTGCAGTTCCATTTCGTGCCGGGGTATCGCAGCCATCGGGGACGCCTGTTCGAGTGGGGACACGGTTTTGCGCTGCACACCTGCGTGTTGCGCCCCAAAAGCCGGGGCAGCATCCGCCTGGCTCAGGATGGCAGCCGTAACCCCGAGATCGACTTCAATTTCCTCTCTGATGAACGCGATGCGCTCGTATTGCTGGAAGGGGTGAAGCTTGCCCGCCGCATCCTTCGGGCGTCGTCGTTCGATGCCATTCGGGGCAAGGAAATGGCTCCCACCGCCGATCTCGAAACAGATACTCAATTGATGGAGTATCTCCGTGCCTCCGCCAGCACCGTGTTTCATCCTTCCGGCACCTGTCGCATGGGATCGGATGCGGACAGTGTGGTCACACCAGAACTAAAGGTGCGCGGGCTGAAAGGGCTGCGTGTGGCCGATACCTCCATCATGCCGACACTCGTCAGCGGTAACACCAATGCGCCGACGATGATGATCGGTGACAAGGCCTCTGACATGATCCTCTCGGAGCTCTGACATGACCAGTCCGTATGAGCTGTCCGTCCGTGCGATTCTGGAACGTCTGATTGCGTTTCCCACTGTATGTCGCACGAAAAATGTGGAGCTGATCGACTGGGTGGAAGCATTCCTGCAAGGTCTCGGCGCACGGTGTCACCGCGTGCCGGGCAGGGAAGACGGGCGTTTCAATCTGTTCGCCAGCATCGGACCGGATACGCCGGACGGTATCGTGCTGTCGGCCCATAGCGATGTGGTGCCGGTGGAGGGACAGCCGTGGACGACTGATCCCTTTGTCCTGACCGAACGGGATGGAAAGCTTTACGGACGTGGCAGCAGCGACATGAAGGGATTTCTAGCCTGTATGCTTGTGGCGGCGCGGTATGCTGCCAGTCAATCCGGACTGAGCGCCCCCTTGCATCTGGCCATCTCCTATGACGAGGAAATTGGGTGTGTGGGTGTGCATTCGATGCTGCACGATCTGGCCGCCCGTGGTTTTCAGGCGCGTGGCTGCGTTATTGGAGAGCCGACAGGTCTACGCGCTGTTTCGGGCCACAAGGGCAAGCTTGCCGCGCGCATTGTCTGTCATGGGCTGGCTGCGCATTCAGCCAATCCCTCTCGGGGCTGCAACGCCATCGGTCTGGCGACGGAGATGGTGAAAGCCATTGAATCCTTGCAGGAGGAACTGAAAGAGACTGGCGTTCAGGATGCGCAGTATGAAGTGCCTTACAGCACTCTACAGGTCGGCCTGATCAGGGGCGGCGTGGCGCTCAACATCGTGCCGGATCAGTGCGAGGTCCAGTTTGAGATGCGTCTGCTGCCCGGCGTTGATCCGCAGCCTCTGCTTGACCGGTTGCGTGCGGTGGCGGACCGTCTGTGTGCGGAACGACGACATGCCCGTATCGAGATCGAGACGCTGAACACCTATCCCGGTCTGCATACATCTGACAGCGCTTCGTTTTTGCACGAGATCATGCGAATTACAGGTGATAACGCCCCCTCACGCATCGGTTTTGGAACGGAAGGTGGCCTGTTCAGGGAATATCTGGGGATGCCGGTTGTTGTCTGCGGTCCCGGTTCGATTGATCGCGCTCACAAGGCGGATGAGTTCATTCTGCCGGAAGAGTTGCAGGATGGCGTGCGATTTGTGGAGCAGGTTGCGGATATGCTGTCTCGTTCCTGAAAGATCATTTCAGAGCGAGTGGAAAAACTGATGCCCATAATTCGGCATGCGTGGCAGCTCCATCTGTACGTATATGCATGTCGATTATGCATGTCGATTGTGAAGGGTCATGCGTATGAAGCCACATCAGGTCTCGCAAAAAATTCAGGGGTCCATATTTAACAGTCTGTGCACGCGCTGTGTTTCCATCGCCAGAATATCCAGCAATTTACGGGCTTCGAATCTGAGCGGAGTCCAGACAGGATCATTCATTGTTTTTAGATGATTTTCCCGAGTGTTTGTCGCATTTATAATTTCATCTGGGATATTTTCGATGTTTTGAAGAAGCGTTTTTATCAAGTATTTCTGATCTGATGTGAGATATTTTTCTCCTGTAGAAAGAGTGTTATATCCATCAATCAGGGAGTCATTTTTCAGTTCCCATGCTACATTGTAATATTGTAGTATTCTGCACTGCTCGATTGCATCTTGTGCTAGCGTGTCCAGACAGTAGACGAAAAGCAGATATCGATTTGCGTAAGCGCCTTCTTCTTCGGATATCGTCATAAACTTACCTTGCAATCGAAGCTGTGTTTGATGGAGGTTTATACTGACATGAAATTAATATTCATTATGATTTATTTATAGAAAATGGATTAAATTTATAGGATATCATGGCGAAAAATTTGAAAGATGAAAGTCTTTAGCATTTGAAAGATTCATTTTTCTGCGATTTCTGGTAAAGTCCATGCGTCAGGACAGCGGACTTTACCGCCATATCCGAGGAGCTGCCAAGAGTGAAGTTCTCCCTGCGACAGATCGAATATTTCGTCGCTACGGCTGAAACCGGGTCCATCGTGCAGGCCTCGCGCCAGATTCCTATCTCACAGCCTGCCATCTCGGCGGCGATCGCGCATCTGGAAAGCGTGTTCGGCGTGTCGCTTTTCATTCGTCATCACGCGCAGGGATTATCGCTGACACCGGAAGGGCGCATGGTGTTGCAGGAAGCACGCGGACTTCTCTCTCAGGCGGAGGAACTGGGCAGTTCACTCAACGGTATGTTGGGACGGGTGCAGGGTGAGGTCATCGTCGGCTGTATGACCACGCTCTTTCCTCTGCTGGCTCCTGATCTGATCCAGAATTTTTCTGCAATCTATCCGGAAGCCCGTCTGCGTGTCATTGCCGGCCATCACGAAGAACTGACCGAGAAACTGCGGGATGGCGAGGTCTCGGTCATGATCGGCTATAATATGCCCGTGCCGCAGGAGATCAGCTTTCAGCCGCTTTCAGCTCTTCCGCCTTATGTATTCACCTCAGTCGATCATCCTCTCGCAAGGCTCGATCATGTTCGACTGGAAGATCTTGTGGATGAGCCTTTTCTCCTGCTCGACCTGCCTTTCTCACGTGACTACTTCCTCCAGCTCTTCTCTTCAGCGGGTGTGACTCCCCGTATCGCGGGTCATTACCCCAGCATGGACGTGATTCGTAGTCTGGCGGCGCGGGGTGTGGGTTTCGGGCTGGGAAACGCTCGTCCGCGTAATCAGAACGCGCTTGACGGTAAACCACTGGCTTATCTGGGACTGGAAGATGAGTGCGCCCCGCTCATCTACGGGCTTTTTACCGTCACCGGTCAACGAATCCCTCTGAGGGTTTCAGCGTTTCTCGATATGTGCATTGAGACTCTTTCCAACCGGAATCTGCCTGGCACAATCTGAAACTCTCAATCATCAAAGCAGGATCATCAGCAATCATCAGCAATCATCACAATGGCTGAAGATCAGTCATCGTGTAACGTCTGTTTTCCAGCCGTGGGAGAGGAGACCGAAAGGAAACCTCTCACGAAACGATCTTTGAAAACATACGGCACCCCCGCGGAGTATTTGGTAACCGATTCAGAACTGGATCATCTGATCAAGAAATGCCCGGGCGCGCTCCGTGCGTGGCGCCGTGAAAAATTCCTGTGGAGGCGCAACTTCGAGAATGCTGCCTTTGTCCATGAACACGATACGATCTGCAATGCGGCGGGCAAAACCCATTTCATGAGTTACGCAGATCGTCGTGATCTGCTGAGCCGCAAGATCTTCCATGATGGCGACAACCCCGGAGATGGCTTCCGGGTCGAGAGCGGCGGTCGGTTCATCAAAGAGAATGATCTCGGGGTTCATGCTCAGCGCGCGGGCGATAGCGACACGCTGCTGCTGACCGCCGGAAAGCTGGATCGGATACTTCCCCGCCTGCTCGCCAATACCTACCTGCGCCAGATAACGTCGCGCCTCTTCTTCTGCCTGCTCTCGTGGAGTGCTCCGCACCAGACGCGGTGCAAGCGTGCAGTTATCGAGAACAGTCAGGTGAGGAAAGAGATTATAGCTCTGGAACACCATTCCTACACGACCACGCAGCGTGGCGAGATCCGTCCTGTCGTCGATGATCTGTCCGTCGATCATCAGTGTGCCGCTGTCATGAGGTTCAATGCGGTTGAAACAGCGGATGAAAGTCGATTTTCCCGAACCTGAAGGTCCAAGAACGACAATTTTCTCACCTTTGTCGATGTCGAGACTCAGGCGGTCAAGCGCAAGAAACTCTCCATAAAACTTGTTGAGATTACGGATGGAGATCCGGATATCCGGGTTCGGTGGGGTGTCACTGACCATGGTCGGTCACCTTGTTGCGGTCTGCCCAGGAGAAACGACGCTCAATCCGCTTCTGCAGGAAAAGGAAAAAGAACACCATCGCCAGATAATAGACGAGGGCCGCTGAATAATACTCCGTGAATTCGAACGTGCGCGCTACCTGAATCTGTGTCACGGCCAGCAGTTCCTGCAACGAGATGACCGAGGCGAGTGACGTCGTTTTCAGGAGGCTGATGAACTCGTTGATCGTTGGCGGAAGAGCGATGCGGAGTGCCTGCGGGAAGATGACATGGCGATAGATCTGGGAACGTTTCATCCCCAGAGCGTCGGCTGCGACCAACTGTCCCTGATCGACTGCCCGCAGGGCGGCGCGATTGATTTCCACCTGATAGGCGGATTCATTGATAGACAGGGAAAGCCACGTCGCCAGAAACGGTGTGAACCAGCTTTCCCGGAAGATCGGAAAGAACTGTGGCAGGGCGTTCCAGATGAACAGAAGCTGCAAAAGCGTCGGCGCTCCGCGAAAGACCGCGACGTAAGCGGAAAGCAGCATCCGCACGGGAGAGCGGGGACCGTTGAGTTTCAGGGCGACCGGAATGGAGATGACGATGGCGGTCATGTGAGACAGCACTGCAACAACCAGTGTCAGGGCGGCGCCTTTTACGAACGCCATGGATGTCAGGGCGGAGAAGAAGACTTCAGGATTGAATGATGATGGCGCGGCTTTCTCTGTAAACGCCTGTTCCTGTGCGTTGGAGATGTTCCATTTCCTGCTCAGATTTTCCAGAATCCCCTGTTGTTTCAGAGAGGCGACTGTTTGTGACAGGACTTCCTTGTTGTGAGGATCTTTTCTGATATAGGCGCCGAACTCCCGAAAGTCAGGATTGTCAGGTTTCAGGATGATCGTGACTTTCCCGCCCAGTTGTTTCTGGCGGTAATAAACTTCGACATCCTGGGTGATCAGCGCATGGGCGCGGCCAAGCAGAACCTGCTGCACGACCTGATCTTCTGCCGGATACTGCTGAAGGTTGATTGGCGCACGTCCCGATTGCACGAGCTTCTGATTGGTTTTTTCCACAAGGGTTGCATAGCTGGTGCCGGACTGCGCAGCGACGCTCAGACCGGAAAGATCGTCCAGCGATGTGATGCGTGGGGTGCCGGAGCGGGCAATGACCACAATGGATGAGTCCAGATAAGCCACGGCATCATAATTTTTTTCGCGACCTGCCTGCTTCATGACGCCGCTAAGCACCATGTCACATCGGCGCGATGACAGGCTGGGCAGCATGCCCTCAAAGTCCATTGTCAGAATGGTCGGTTCGGCATGCCATGTGCGGCCGAGTTCGCGAGCCAGATCAATGTCGAATCCTGCGACATCGCGCGTGTCCTGCCCATTCACGAAGATCATTGGAGGAAGTGTGGGATCTGTGCAGACAGTAAAATGGCCTGCTGCTGCAAAGGACGGTACGTCGGTATTCTGGGCGTGTCCGGCGGGAGCAAGCGCGCATACCGCCACAAACAGGGCCGCCGCGGCGATCAGGCGTGACGCCGACCGGTGTATGAAAGAATGGATTTTCACCGGCTGACCTCATTGAGAACGGAGCGGAAAGCAACCGTCATCGGTTCACTCTCCTGCGATGGACGGGCGAGGAGATAAAAGCTGTTGGTCAGAGAGAGGCCGCCAAACACAATCCGGCGCAGGTGACCTTCCTGCAGCAACGGCTCTGCAAACAGGTCCGGCAGAAAACCGATGTACACTCCGGAGAGAATCAGGAGTGTGCGGGAATCGATGTTGTCTGCTGCGGCAGAGAAGTTCATCTCGCTGCGCAGTTCATCCCAACGCGGGGAAGTGGTGGCGTCCGAGACTTCGATCATACGGGCTGCCGTCAGATCAGCTCGCGTAATTTCTTCGTCCGTCATGGAAAAAAAAGGATGGCGTTGTCCGCAATAGAGCGATGATGTTTCCTGAAACAGAGGCGTCGTCTGCATCTCCGGACGCTGATGGGGATAAAGTGTGATGCCCATTGTGGCGGAACCGTTGAGTACGGCAAACTCGACCTCGCGCGGTGTCGCCGAACGCACATCCAGATAAATGTCGGGGTAATGCAGGGTGAAACTTTCTATGGCCCTGACCAGAACGGTTTCACCATGAATCTGGATCGTATCGGGCAGATAAAGCCGGAAACGTCCAGATAGCGTGCCGCTGGCCTCGTTAAGGCGTTTCTGAAAGCTGTCGATATCATCGAACAGCTTTCTTGTGGCGTCCAGAACGCTTTCACCAGCCGGGGTCAGTGCAAACCCGCTCCGGCCACGATGGCAGAGTGTCGTATTCAGTCTTTTTTCAAGCGATGAAATGTCGATGCTGACAGCCGATTTGCTCTTGCCCAGCGCCATTTCTGCCGCAGCAAAGCCGCCATGTTCGGCGACGGCGGCGAACACCCTGAGAAGCCGCAGATCGACCTCTGCTATCCGGCCTTGAAAGCCCGTGGTGCGGTTGGGGAAACTGGACGACATGCGGCTCAGGTCGGCCTCCATAGATTGAATGGGCGCCATATCATTTCGAAACTTAAACAAATTTCGGGCTGTGCGGTCAACCGCTTTTGGGTAACATCACTTTTGCGATTGCTAAACTGAACCCGGCGTACAAGCTGGATAAACGATTGTGTCAGCTTGTCCACTTAAGGAAATGGCAAAGTCATATTGAGCGCTATGGAAATGCAGCTCTTTCTTCTATACTGTATGTTTCACTATCAGAATGAGTATCGCGGGACACGGAGAAAGGGATGAAAAGGCTTGCTATCAGTGCTGATGGACCAGAAGCCTGGGCGGGTTGGCGGGATGCCTTTGTCCGAGTTGCTCCGGATCTCCCGACGATCTCCTGGTTTGATCCTGCGTTTGATCCCGCAGATGCGGACTACGTTCTGGTCTGGGAGCCCGCGACAGGTGAAATGACCCGTATGGCCGGCATGCGCGCCATCCTGAGCACGGGGGCAGGGGTCAATCATCTGGTCAACCGGCCGGATTTTCCAGCACATGTGCCTCTGGTGCGCATGGGTGGCGACCAGACGGCCGTGCTGATGGCGGACTATGTGATGTGGGCGACGATCAGCCTGTTGCGAGATGCAAAGAACTGGACGCGCCAGCAGGAACAGCATGTCTGGAATCGCAATCCTGTTTTTCGCAACAGTGCGGAAACACGGGTCGGCATTCTCGGATTTGGCAATCTCGGGGCTGCCGTCGCACGTCGGTTGGCGGCAGCAGGTTTTATTGTTTCCGCATGGTGCCGTAGCGCACGCGAGGAAAAGCATATTCCCCTGTTTTTCGGCGAAGAAGGTCTGCCTGATTTTCTTTCTTCTGTTGATATCCTCGTGAATCTTTTGCCCAGCACTCCCCGGACCCGTCACATCATTGATGCTGAACTGCTGTCCCGCCTGAAACCGGGCGCCGGTTTTATCAATGTGGGGAGGGGCGATCATGTGATTGAGGAAGACCTTCTGATGGCGCTGGATTCGAGGCGACTGAGTGGAGCCGTGCTTGATGTGGTGGCGACTGAGCCGTTGCCTGCCGACTCTCCCTTGTGGGACCATCCGCGCATTACTCTGACGCCCCATATGGCATCGGAAGCGTCGCGCGACGCGCAGGCTGCCTATGTCGCACAGGCAATAAAAGAGCTGGAAGAAGGATCGACGCCGTCGCTCCTTTATCGGCCTGAACGTGGCTACTGAGCAAATATAGAACTCCATCGCTGTGTGAGAAGGACAGGTAACATGCAGATATCTTCCGCCCCGTCGTCTGCGCAGGATGAGCGGACGCTTCGAGAAGATCTGGCCGCAGCCTATCGCCTGCTGGCGATGTTCGGCATGACGGACCTCATCTACACGCACCTTTCTGTGCGGCTTCCGGGCGAAGACCATCGCTTTCTCGTCAATCCTTACGGGTTTCTGTTCGAGGAAATCACGGCCAGTTCTCTGGTTGTGGTGGATGCCGAAGGTCATTCGAAGCAGGAAACAAGCTGGCCGGTGAACCCGGCTGGATTTGTCATTCATTCCGCCGTGCACCGGGCGCGCCCCGATGCTGCCTGTGTCATGCACACACATACACTGGCAGGCATGACGATTGCTGCCCAGACCACGGGAATCCTCCCGGTCAATCAGATGAGTATGGAATTTTACGGCCGAATCGGTTTTCATGGTTACGAAGGAATCGCGGCTGACGACAATCTCAGCGAACGGGAGCGGCTTGTTCGCGATCTTGGCGACAATATCGGTCTGATTTTGCAGAATCATGGGCTGCTGACGGTCGGCTCGACAGTGGCGCAGACATTCTACCGGACCTGGTATCTGGAGCAGGTCTGTCGCATTCAGGTCGCAGTGCAGTCGACCGGTGTTCCTCCGGCTCTTCCTCCGGAGAGTTACGTCCTGCGCGCACGTGAGCAGTTTGAGAAGGATGAAGATCAGGGCGAGCTTCCCTGGGCCGCCCTCAAACGCAAGCTCGACCGCGAACAGCCTGACTATCGGAGCTGATTTCCACGGCCCGGATGCCGCGTCATCCGGGTGTTCTGCTCCTGAAAACAGGCGTAATTTTCAGCATGGAAGGCTTCTTCGTTCGTGTTGGACGGCTGTGTTGTTTTTCAGAAAGAATTTGTGACACTAAAGTGAGCTTTTGGAGCTTCGTAACGAACACGCATCGGATATTCTTATCTAATCGAAACAATTAAGCAGTCAGCCAAGGGCATCCGATGAGAGTTGTGTTCCGTTCCCGTCCGTCTCGCCACGCTCTTTTCACTGCTTCCCTGCTCTGTGCAGCCAGCCCGATCGCTACGGCCGCAGCAGCGTCAAGCCATGATAAAAATGCACAGCATTCTTCGCAGTCTGTGAAAAAAGTTCCAAAAACACGGGTTGCGGCGAAGGCCGATCCGGAAGCGATTACCGTCACCAGTTCCCGCACGCGTCGTTTTCATCAGATGGCCAATACCGTGAACACGCTGAGTGGTCGTCAGCTCGAACAGTTCCATATTGTCAGCCCCAAGGAAATTGCGGCGTTTATCCCCGGCGTCACTGCCGTGAATGCCGTTTCCGGCAGTACGCCGATCTTCTCCATCCGTGGTATCGGGCTGGACGATTATATCGGCACCAATATGGGCGGTATCGGTATCTATCAGGATGGCGTCTTCGCACCTTACCCTGTCCTGTACAACGGCCAGATGTATGACGTGCAGACGGTCAGTGTCGAGAAAGGACCTCAGGGCTTCGAATATGGCCGCAGCACGACAGGCGGTTCCATCAATGTGGAGTCTGTAAAACCGTCAAGCAAGTTCGGTGGATTTTTAAACTGGGGTTACAGCAGCTATAACACCAATACCTCGAAGGGGGCGATCAATGTTCCCATCACCGATCGTATTTTTAACCGATTTTCCTTCAGCTATATCAAGGGTGATGGCTGGCAGCACGACGTCAATACCCACAGGCTTTATGGCGCACAGGATCTGCTCGGCCTGCGCAACCAGACCCGCTTTGATCTCGATGACCGCTCCTCCCTTCTGCTGAATATCCACTATACCCGTGATCGCGGAACACCGATGTCGCCGCAGGACACCAATACGGACCAGATGAATAATGTGCCCGTCGGCACCTATGGCGTCGGTCCAAATGCCAAGAACAATGCAGTGAATGTTGGTAACAACCGTGTCTCCCGTGACGAGAACGGCGGCGGCGTCGGTCTCAATTTCACACGTCGATTCGACTGGGGCACATTCACGTCAGCCACCGGTATCGATTTCTACCGCCGTAGCAATTACGACAACTATGACGGTGAATCCGTGAATGTCGGCGATTATCACTGGAACGATACCTACATTGTGCAGTCACATGATATGCATCTGCGCACGACGATCGCCGATCGCCTTCATCTGACGGTAGGTGTGTTTGAGTCATACGACAAGATCAATGGCGCCTATACCAGCTATCGTTCCTTCCTGCTGGATAATCCGAACGGCACTTTGACGGATCATTTTGTGCAGCAGAATCTGTCGACGGGTCTTTACGTCAACACTGTCACCAATATTGTCAAAGGCCTTGATTTCATCGCAAGTGGTCGCCTGTCCTATGACGAACGTGGTTTTCACGGTGGCACACATGATGATGGTGGTGCTCTCACAGGTATTCCCGGCTCCTCGCTCAGCTATTTGAACAGCAATCACACCTATGAGCGCTTTACTGGTAAAGTCGGTCTTCGTTACACAATCGTGCCTGGCACGCTCGTCTATGGCACGATTTCGAACGGCTACAAGGCAGGCTCCTACTTCGCAGGACCAGTCAGTTCTCCGAGTGCACTGGATTATGTCCGCCCCGAAAATCTGATCGCCTATGAAATCGGCGCCAAGACAAGCCTGTTCCACGACAAGGTCATTCTTGAAGGTTCTCTGTTTGACTACGAATATCACAACCGTCAGACCCTGTTCGTCGCTGAAATGCCGGGTAACATCACGTCGCTCAGTCTCGGTCCGATCCCCCGGGCCAGAACGCGTGGCGGTGAACTGAGCGGCACCCTTCACAATCTGGTCCCCAATCTCGATCTGAGCGGCTCCTTCGCTTATCTTGATGGTCGTTCTATTTCGTCAGTAACGAATATCGCCGGTCTGCCGCTTCTCTCGAACGTGGATGCTCACTCGGCGCTGCCGTTTGCGCCTCGTTTCTCATGGAGCGCCTATGCACGTTACGGTATTGATATTACACACGATTATCGTGCATCCGTACAGGTCAATTATACGTGGAAGGACAACATGCTGGTCGCCCTCGGCGATCCGAACGGCCAGACCAGCAAGATCAGCTCAATGGGTATGCGCCTTGAGGTCGGCCCGAAGACAGGAAAATGGACAGCCGCTGTCTATGTCGACAACATGCTGAACAATCACGGCAATACTTACTCCTATACAGGCAGTGACAACAGCCGAGTGCAGTATCTCCAGACACCGCGCTGGGTGGGCTGCGACCTGCGATACAACTTCTGAAGATCATTTATGAAACTGGAACTTTTCAGAACGTTATGGGGCGACACGCGGAACTGGGCGGATATCATTCCGGAAACGCGTGAGGCCGGGTTTACCGGTCTGGAAGCTCGTATCCCTCTGACCAGGGCGGAGGCGATGGAAAACGCCACTGTGCTGCAGGGTAATGGTGTCCCTTACATTGCCATCGCCCTGACTGGGGGAGGAATTATTCCACGACAGTCAGCGACTATTGCTGATCATATCGAAGACTTCCGTGGATGCCTGGACAGAGCTGTTGTCCTTAAGCCACGCTTTGTCAACGTGCTCGGTGGCAATGATCGCTGGGACGCGAGTCAGCAGGCCGAATTTATCAATACGGCTCATGAGTTGGGTAAGGATGCCGGGATTACGTGCGTTTTTGAAACACATCGATCGCGTATCCTCTCCTCGCCCTGGATAACGCTGGACGTGCTGCGGCAGTGTCCCGAGGCGCTGTTTACCGCCGACATCAGCCATTGGATTGTTGTGTGCGAACGCCTTCTTGACGATCCTTGTGATGATTTCACGCCTTTCATCGAAAGAGTGCATCATCTTCAGGCCCGTGTCGGCTATGATCAGGGGCCGCAGGTCACGCATCCGGGTGCTCCTGAGTACGCTGCCGCGCTTTCGTTCCATCAGAAGTTCTGGCAGTCTGTCTGGGAATCACAGAAGCGACGCGGCTATACCGTCACCACCATGACGCCTGAATTCGGACCGGACGGCTATCTTCATACACTGCCATTTACCAATGCCCCCGTAGCGGATCTCTGGGATCTCAATCGCTGGATCGGTGCCGAACAGCAGCATCGGTTCGCTCTCTGGACAAGCTGAGACTGATAAATCATGACGGCCACAGAAACATTCACATCCATTCCATGCGTCAACATCGCAGGACTGTTTTCCGACTCTCTGGCGGATCGTGAAGCGGTCGCCCGCGAGCTTGGTGACGCCGCCCGCAAGGTCGGGTTTCTCTATATCGAAGGTCACACGGTCAGCGCCGATCTGATTGCGGGCGTCCGCGCGGCGGCGAAGGATTTCTTCGCTGAGTCCTTCGATGAGAAGATGAAATATTATATAGGTACCTCCGCCACGCATAAAGGTTTCGTCCCCGAAGGCGAGGAGATGTATGGCGGTGACCGTCCAGACCACAAGGAAGCCTTCGATATAGGCTACGAAGTTCCGGCGGACAATCCGCTGGTCACGGCTGGCACTCCGTTGCTTGGGCCCAACAACTGGCCGACGCTCCCGCATTTTCGTGAACGTGCGGAAGCCTACTATCGTGCGGTGTTTGCTCTCGGACGTACGCTGTTCCGTGGCTTTGCTCTGGCTCTCGGCCTGCCGGAGGACGCATTCGACGACAAGGCCAATTTTCCGCCGTCAAAACTGCGCATGATTCATTACCCCTATGATGGTGAAGCCCAGGACGCACCAGGCATCGGTGCGCACACGGACTATGAATGCTTTACCATCCTTCTGGCGGATGCACCGGGCCTTGAAGTCATGAACGGCAATGGTGACTGGATTGATGCTCCACCCATTCCCGGCGCTTTTGTGGTCAATATCGGCGACATGCTTGAAGTGATGACGGCTGGGGAGTTTGTGGCCACAGCTCATCGTGTTCGTAAAGTTAATGAAGAACGCTATTCCTTTCCGCTCTTCTACGCATGCGACTATCACACCGAAATCAAGCCGCTCGCAGCCTTCGACAGGGAAGGCGCGTCTTACGAGGCGATGATGATCGGTGATCACATGTGGGCGCAGGCGCTTCAGACGTACCGTTATCTGGTTGAGAAAGTAAAACGCGGTGAATTGAAGCGGCCTGAAGGCACCCGTAAAACGGCGACATTCGGTCATTTCAAGCGGGTGAAAGCGTAAAAATATTCTTGAAGGCGGCGCGTATGGTCCTTCTTGACTATTTTTATACCTTATCCCCGCGAACTTGGCGCTCCGGGGCGTATTCCATTCCGTTTCGCAGCAAGCTTTTTGATCTGACGGTTTTCTCATCCTCGGAGGTTCCCGAAACGGTCTTTCATGTTCAGAATAGACCGTCATGGCCCTACGATTATAAAGAGGATTCTCAATAAAGAGGGTCTAATCACATGAAGACTGTCGTTGCGGGGTATTTTTGTTTCGTCTGCTTCCAATCTGCAAACCCTGTTTCATACTGGGTCATCACGAAGCTTGACGGAAGATAGTCATCTCCGACTCTTTTTGAAATCAGAACGAAACGTCCGGGATGTCAGAGAACAATCTGGGGTGACTGATTGTGCAGTGGTTTTGGCCTGAGGCGTCCTTGCGCTGTGGTCACGGGAAAAGCCAAGGTCGCAGACCTATACCGGAGGGACGGAATAGCAGCACGGTTCCATGTTGATGCTTATGGCCAGATTGCCTGGGCTTGTTCCTGATGTATAAATTGTACCATCCGGATCTGGATAGCGGTGATCCATATTTTCCTCGAGTGAGGTGGATAATGTTTGTGGATGGGTCTTGAAGGACGGAATGCTGAAGTCTAATCATTGTTATGTGAAATTGAATGAGTATTACAATAATTTTTATATTTATCCATTAACGTCTGAGTTCGGGAGCAAATATAAAGACCATCTATTGTGGTGGAATCCGCAAACAGCCTGACTGGAACAGAACTGACAGAACGCAGGGCCGATACGGAACCTGTCACACGGTTTTTCCATTATGTGAAAAAGACCATGATCAGCAATGTTTATAACCATACTATCAAACTGCTGTTTGGCGGTTTGTATATTCAGGACATTGATGGCATCGAAAACAGGTGGTCGGAAGAAGCATAAGAATACGTTTTTTCGGATCATTGACTGATCAGACATGATCTTCTCGTAGATGATCTCCAACATCGTCGGTTCAGAGAGTTCCAAAACAAGAGTATTTTATGATTTTTGTCTTGAAACTCATGGCCTGAACATGAGGATTGCAGCGAGGAGATGGTCGAGAAGAAGGCGGTCAGGCACCTGTCAGTAACCATCGCTATATATAGCCAGTCCTGACAAGTCCGAGATGATTTCGATGCGATTGTGGCGTTTGTATTTTCTTTTGTCGTGTCACTCATAAGGGTTTGATATTGGGCTTTCCGGATTGAAATCCCGTCCATCATCAACACGAAAATTCCTATACAAAACTGACGCTTTTAACGATTGTAGTGTGTTTTGAGCCGATCATGATTCCGAGATGCCTCATGCCAGATCAGAGCATCCCGGTGAACAGGGATAATGCCACTCAGCACGCGGTCGACCATTTCTTTTTTGGAAAAGGGCCGCACATAGATCCTTTGTGCGCTTGTCAGTCAGTGCAGTTCGTTCATCCTCAGGTCTCTCCCTGAACCTGAAACAGATTGCCAGCGGAAAATCAATGTGTTCTGACTCTTGAAGGAATGAGTGTGTAGTAATAATTTATTTTCTTTATTTCTATCGCGTCGATAAGTGCCTGAATTGTCTGACGTGTTTGTGATAAAAATAATGAAGATATGAGTACACAAATTTATTATTACACATAACGGGGCCGTTACTGGTCACATCCCTCCGAATTTTACAAGGTTTAGCTAACCTTCAATCAAATCCAGAGAGATAATATGAAACATTATATCGCCGCTCTGTGTGTCATGACCTGCATGACCGGTGCGGCCTTTGCCGATAGTCAGGTTGCACAATCAAACCGTCCACGGCATGCCGCTCAACACGCGGTCAACAATGACGGTCCGTCGCAGAAAGTTACGCAGGCCAGTGATACTCAGTCGTGTGTGAAAGTCTGGGTCAACCAGCAGACGCATGTCTATCATATGCCGGGTAGCTTCTGGTATGGCGCGACACCGAACGGGCATTATATGTGCATGCAGCAGGCTGTTGCAGGCGGGAACATACGGGCATTTTTCTGAACCTCTCTGCCGGAGAGGCGGTTCACGGCTTCGGCCACGCGTCTCACGCAAGAGTGAAACGGGAGAGTCCTGTTTATGCGTTATATGTATGACGCCTATCGCAAATGTGAGTGAAAATACCCTGATCGACCGTTGGGCGTCGTCAGGGGGCGTGTTAGGCCAAAAACCTGTTCAGCGCCGCAAACACGGTCTGAAGCGTGACGATTATCGAAGGAAATACACGTCCTATGGCGAAAATAAAGGTCAAAAACCCGGTTGTAGAACTCGATGGCGACGAGATGACACGCATCATCTGGCACTTCATCAAGGACAGGCTGATTCTGCCATATCTCGATATTGACCTGAAATATTATGACCTCGGGATCGAAAATCGCGACAGGACCGATGACAAGGTCACGGTTGAGGCTGCTGAGGCGATCAAGAAGTATCGGGTGGGCGTCAAATGCGCGACCATCACGCCGGATGAGGCGCGTGTTGAGGAGTTTGGTCTCAAGAAGATGTGGCGTTCGCCAAACGGCACGATCCGCAACATCCTTGACGGCACCATCTTCCGTGAGCCGATCATCTGCTCGAACGTGCCGCGTCTGGTGCCGCACTGGAGCAAGCCGATCGTCATCGGGCGCCATGCTTACGGCGACATCTACCGCGCCGCCGAGACGAAGATTCCCGGTCCCGGCAAGGTGACCCTGAACTATGTGCCAGCCGATGGCGGCGAGCCGCTTGAGCTTGAAGTGCATGACTTCAAGGGACCGGGTGTGGCGCTGGGCATGCACAATACCCGTGCGTCCATCGAAGGGTTCGCACGAGCATCGCTGAGCTATGGCCGTGACCGCAAGTTCCCGGTCTACCTCTCAACCAAGAACACGATCCTCAAGGCCTATGACGGCATGTTCAAGGACGTGTTTCAGGAAATCTATGACAGTGAATTCAAGGCTGATTTCGAAAAGCTGGGTATCACCTATGAGCACCGTCTGATCGACGACATGGTGGCCTCCGCTCTCAAGTGGGAAGGCGGTTATGTCTGGGCCTGTAAAAACTACGACGGCGATGTGGAAAGCGACATCGTGGCGCAGGGCTTCGGCAGCCTCGGACTGATGACGTCCGTTCTGCTCGATCCGACCGGCACCATCGTTGAGTCCGAAGCCGCGCACGGGACGGTGACACGTCATTATCGCGAACATCAGAAAGGCCGTCCGACGAGCACGAATCCGATTGCCTCGATCTACGCATGGACCCGTGGTCTGGCCTATCGCGGCCGGTTCGACGAGACGCCGGAAGTGGTGAAATTCGCCGAGACTCTTGAGCGCGTCTGCGTCGAGGCCGTGGAAGCCGGTGAGATGACCAAGGATCTGGCGGCGCTGGTCGGAAAAGGCACGAAATGGCTCGATACGCAGCCATTCCTCGATGCGATCGATGCCCGGCTGCAGAAGGCTCTGGGGGGCGCGTAACGCACTGCTAACGGTTGATTAGGAAAAACGCCGCATTCTGCTGGGATGCGGCGTTTTCTTTTTCTTGCCATCGGGTGCGTGTCTGGACCGGTTTCGGGAGCATGGGCGGAGTCCCAGCTTCCAGCCATGTCGTGGGCAGCGCATCCACCTTTCGCTCAGCGGGACGCGAATGGCCAGCCCTTCTGGTCGACTGCACACTCTCCTTCGCCGTTTGCGGCGTCCGGCGACACAGCTTCCCCCAGCGCGACTGCCCCGGCTATGACACAGCCGACTGCAATGGCGCAGATGCAGTCCTCGGGGAACATAGCGCCCGGAGATGCGCGCCTGTGCACAAGCGCCATCCTGATGGCGGAGCGTAGCACCCGGATTCCCGACCAGTTTCTCGTCGCCATGGGACGTGTCGAGAGTGGTCGTCATGTCAATGGTGAACTGGTGCCCTGGCCGTGGACGGTCAACGCGCAGGGCAAAGGTTATGTTTACGACAACAAGCGGGAGGCCATGGAAGCCGTTCGCGCTTTTCAGGCGCAGGGTATCCGCTCGATTGATGTTGGCTGCATGCAGGTGAATCTCCAGCAGCATGCCGATGCTTTTCCCTCCCTGGAAGCAGCGTTCGATCCCTCTACAAACGCCATGTTTGCAGCGCGTTTCCTGACCGAATTGTTCGGCCGGACTGGAAGCTGGCCCAGAGCGGCCGCCGCCTACCACTCCTTCACACCCAACATCGGGTCCGCCTATCAGTGGAAAGTGCTGGAATCCTGGGCGATGCCGTCCAGCACGATGCCATCCAGCACGGGTGTGCCGCATAACACTGCACAGTCCACCGCGATGACACCTCATCACACGTCGCCGCTGGCCCCCTCGACACAGCCGACCACACCCTATGTGACCTCTCGGGGAGCGGCCGCCACCATGGCTTCAATGGGGGGAGGTGGTGGGAGCGCCGCAGCACCTGCGCCATCGGCTGCTCCGTCACGCGGATATGCGGCTCCAGCTTCCCGGCCTGCTTTTTTCGGCGGGGAAAGCGGAGGACGTTCGCTGGCATCCTACCGAGCGAATCCTGTGCATATGGTGCGTCAGGCCATGATCCTTCCGCCGAGGTTCTGAGCTGCCGACGGAAAGATAACTCATCCGTAAGGAAGTTTTTCTTCCGTTGGAGCGACCATTGCGTTCATGCTGCGTTAGGCATCAGATGGCGGAGAAACGCCACTTTATAAAAAGATACATTTTTCCTTTGCTGCTGTCCTGCCAGACACAGAATGGAGTATGTTTTCATGGATGCCCAGCCTACTGGTCCTGCCGATCACATTGATACTTCTGTCGATGAACAACCGGATACTACACCTGTTTCCGACGAACTGAGTTCGATGGCGAGTGCGATCCTGTCGAACAGACGGCTGCATTGCCTGAAAAATGATGATCTTTTTGGCGTCTTTGATCAGACCGGAGACATACTGTGGGGGCAGGATATTGCTGATGGGCTGTATTATCGTGACACACGCTACCTGTCGGGCCTGACATTCCGCCTGGAAGACCAGCGGCCCATTCTCCTCTCGTCTGTTGTTCGTGAAAACAACATTATGATGTCAGTGAATTTGACAAATGAAAATTTGTCACTGCGGAATGGAACGCGGCTGGCGCATGATCTGCTCCATGTGCTGCGATCGCGTTTTCTCTGGAAGGGAGGATGCTACGAGCGGATTGAAATACGCAATTTTGATACAATCCCTCACGAAATTGTCTGTGACATGCGGTTTTTTGCCGATTTTGCCGATCTTTTCGAAGCAAGAGGCATGAAACGTACCAGACGGGGTGAATCTCTTCAACCTGTTCTGGAAAACGACACAGTCACTCTTTCCTATAAAGGTCTGGACGATCGCACCCGGACAACCCGTCTGCGGTTCTGCCCTCAACCGAAAACATTATCGACAGATCGGGCAACGTTCAGTTTCGCGATCAAACCCGGAGAAAAGATGCTGATCCATCTGGAGGTCCAGTGCGATCCAGCCGAGAGAGAGCAAAGTAATCAGCCTCCGGCGCGCACTTTCCTCTCGGCTGCTGTGGCGGCACGCCGGGCGCTGAGAACTGCGTCATCCCGGGCGTCGGCCATCGCCACGTCGAATGAAGCTTTCAATGAGGCGATCCGTCGGTCCATCTGCGATATCTATATGCTGCTGACGGAGAAAAAGACCGGTCCATACCCTTATGCCGGTATCCCTTGGTACAGCACGGTTTTTGGGCGGGATGCCCTGATCACGGCGCTACAGACCTTGTGGCTCGACCCACTGATCGCAAAAGGCGTTCTCCAGTATCTGGCTGTCAATCAGGCTGATCATGAAGATCCTCTGGCTGATGCGGAACCAGGGAAAATCCTGCATGAAGTGCGTCTGGGCGAAATGGCTGAACTCAGGGAAGTGCCTTTCAGGCGCTATTATGGTTCAATTGATTCCACACCGCTGTTTGTCATGCTGGCGGGAGCTTATCTCGACCGTACAGGGGATGTCGGGACGCTCAGCCATCTCTGGCCACACATTACGCGGGCGATTGACTGGATAGAGAGATTCGGCGATCGCGATGGTGACGGTTTTGTGGAATATGGCCGTAAAAACAAGGATGGACTTGTCAATCAGGGGTGGAAGGACAGCCATGACAGTATTTTCCATGCGGATGGCTCCATAGCCGAAGGACCGATCGCGCTGTGTGAAGTGCAGGCCTACGTCTACGCGGCAAGGCGTGCTGCGGCTGTTATCGGACGCAGGCTCGGGCAAACTGCCTACGCAGCCCATCAGGATACGAGAGCGGATGCTCTGAGGGTCTCTTTCAATCTGAAGTTCTGGAATGATGATATCGGAACCTACGTCATCGCTTTGGATGGTAAGAAGCAGCAGTGTGTCGTGCGGTCTTCAAATGCCGGGCATGTATTGCTGACTGACATGGTGCCGGGTGAAAGGCTCGATAAAGTCGTCCGAAACCTGATGAATCGAAAATCATTCTCCGGCTGGGGAATCCGGACCATTCCCGAAGGGGAGGCGCGGTATAATCCCATGGCCTATCACAATGGTTCCGTATGGCCGCACGATAATGCCCTGATCGCGATGGGTTTTGTGAAGCATGGTCTGAGAAAAGAGGCGGCTCTTATCTTCTCCGGATTGAGCGATGCCGCGCTGCATACCGATCTTCGTCGTTTACCCGAATTATTCTGTGGATTTACACGCAGTCAGGCAGAAGGGCCGGTGCGCTATCCTGTGGCCTGTTCACCTCAGGCGTGGGCAGCGGCCACCTTGCCCGCGTTGGTGCAGGCGGTCATAGGCTTGCGTTATGATCCCGACAATGTTGCGGTCGAATTCGTCCGACCGGTTTTGCCCGAAGCAATCCAGTCCCTGAAGCTCTTCAATCTGGCTGTCGGAGGAGAATGGCTGACTGTCAGGGTTGCGCGCGCTGGTGACGAGGTTGCCATCAATGTTGTGGAACGCTCTGCTTCAATCCAGATGAAGATCATCAATTAGCAAAACGGTTCAGGGACCACGGACGGAAACAGAGTATTTTCGCCCGTGGCTCCCTCAGTAATCGCTGACTGTCTTGCGACTGCCGGAATCTTTACTGTGTGACGTCGTTCACAGTCTTCTTCGTCCATGTCGCTGTGTCATGAGCGGCTTTTTTGGCGCCAGCTTTCGTGGCCTTCCAACCCTTCTCACCTTCCTTGCCGGCCCAGTGGGCTGCGTTTGAGGTGCCTTTCTTCGTGGCATCCCAATCCTTTTTGCTCTCTTTTCCAGTCCAGTGAGCCGCTTTTGAAGCGCCATCTTTGGTGGCGTCCCAGCCTTTCACACTTTCCTTCTTGGTCCACTCTGCGGCGTTAGTGGTGTCGTGGCTGACGGAAGACCAGGACTGGCGTACGGAGCGGCAAAGGTCGCTCTCACACGGCGCGTCTGCGGCCATTGCTACTGGCGCCAGCGACAGACCGGCCAGAAGGAGGAGGGCGGAGAGGGAGCGGAACCGGATCGACATCGTAAAACTCACTGAAAAACGAAAACGCCAGTGTTCCACTTCAGGTCGTCCCCGGCAAGTCCAGCCCTGTCCTGCTTCTAAATCTGAGCGTTTTTCCGGTTATTATTTGACCGGTGAGCCGTTTTCGATAGCAATACGGGCATCTGTCGCGAGTTGATCCACCCGTTCATTTTCCGGCACTCCGGAATGACCTTTGACCCAGTGCCAGGAAACATCGTGAGGCTTGGCCGCATCAAGCAGCCGTCGCCATAAATCCATGTTCTTGACCGGATCGCCGGCGGCGTTGCGCCAGTTGCGACGGACCCAGCCCGTATGCCAGCGGGTGATGCCGTTGCGGACATATTCGCTGTCAGTATGCAGGGCGATCCTGCATGGCCGCTTCATGGCCTCCAGAGCCTCGGCGGCGGCTGTCAGTTCCATGCGGTTGTTGGTGGTCTCGGCCTCGCCGCCGGACAGTTCACGCTCATGGCCCTTGTAACGCAGCAGAACGCCCCAGCCACCGGGGCCGGGGTTAGGCCGACATCCACCGTCGGTCCATACCAGCACAACCGAGTCATCATCCTGAGCAACTTCAGGCGTATCGTGCGCTTCAGACACCGTAAACTCCGCTGTTATCGACAGCGAGATGAAACCGGAGGCGGTGGATGTAATCCATGGGATTTTTGCGTGTTACCATGGCGCCAGGCGGCGTGCTGATCCAGTCATACATACGAGTCAGGGCGAAGCGCATGGCAGCACCGGCGCAGAGCAAAGGGAGAATTTTCCGTTCGGCAGAGCTGAATGGGCGAACGCTCTCATATCCGGCGATGAGTTGCCGGGCGAATGTTTCGTTGAATTTTGTGCCATCGTCATTGAAGCACCAGGCATTCAGGCAGATGGCGACATCGTAGGCAAGCAGGTCCGTACAAGCGAAATAGAAATCGATGAGACCGGACACCTGATGATCGCGGAAGAATACATTGTCCGGAAACATGTCGGCGTGAATTTGTCCACGTGGAAGGTCAACCTGATTGTGGCCGCCAGGCCATGTCGCAAGAATTCGATCGAGTGCGCAACAGAGTTCTGAAATGATCTCATCAGACACACGCTCTGGGATATAATCCAATTTACCCGCGGCTGGACCGCCAAAACCGTTTATATCCTCCAGAAGTGGTCGCCATGCGTCGGGGCCGAGACTATTAGGGCGAACGGGCGCATAGCTGTCGCCAGCTTGATGAAGGCGCGCGAGCGCTTCTCCAAGCGGATGGCAGTGTTCACTGTGAATATGACGTGGCCAGACACCGGACAGGAACGTCGTGATCGCGGCGGGACGGCCTGCGAGTGTGCGGAGGGCTTCACCATCCCGGCCACAGACGGGCAGGGGGCAGGATACACCTTGGGTCGCCAGATGACGCATGAAACCGAGAAACCACGGAAGATCATCAGGGTTCACACGCTTCTCGTAGAGCGTCAGAATGTAGTCGGATTCCCTGCCGTCTTTCTCGGTGCGGAGAAGGAAATTGCTGTTCTCGACACCTTCGGCAATGCCGCGAAAGGCAGTCAGGTGCCCGATATCATAACCGACGAGAAACTCTGAAAGCTCCTCGTCAGTGATTTCTGTGTAGACGGCCATGAGTCTCTTTTAATTTAGCCGAGCGGTGCGGGAAGACGGAATGTGACGTTTTCTTCCTTCACGGTGCGCTCGTCGATCTGCAGCGTGTAACGCTTGGCAAGCTCGTTGACCATTTCCTGCACGAGGGCTTCCGGCGCGGAAGCGCCCGCCGTGATGCCCAGCGTCTTCACGCCTTCCAGCACGGACCAGTCGAGAGCCGCCAGCTTGGGAACGAGCAGAGCGCGCTTGGTGCCGGAACGCTCGGCGACTTCGCGCAGGCGCTGCGAGTTGGAGGAGTTGGGCGAGCCGATGACGATGACCAGATCACACTCCGGCGCAATGGCCTTCACGGCTTCCTGACGGTTGGTTGTCGCGTAGCAGATATCTTCGCGCTTCGGACCTTCGATGAGCGGGAACCGGTCGCGCAGGATGTCCACGATTTCAGCCGTATCATCGACCGAGAGCGTGGTCTGCGTGATGAAGGCGAGGCGCGCCGGATCGGCAGGCTGCACCGTACGGGCTTCTTCCGCGTCATTGATGAGCGTTACAGCACCGGGAGGAAGCTGGCCCATCGTGCCGATGACTTCCGGGTGGCCCGCGTGACCGATCATCAGAATATGACGGCTTTCCGGTCCGCCATTGGCGTAATGCCGTTCGGCTTCACGGTGAACCTTGGACACCAGCGGGCAGGTCGCATCAAGATAAAGCAGGTTGCGACGCACGGCCTCGGCCGGAACGGCCTTGGGAACACCGTGGGCGGAGAAGACCACATGACCGTCGGCAGGAACCTCATCGAGTTCCTCCACGAAGATCGCGCCTTTTTCTTCCAGTTCTTCGACCACAGTCCGATTATGGACGATTTCATGGCGCACATAGACCGGCGCGCCATAAGCGCGGATGGCTTCTTCCACCACGCGAATGGCGCGATCGACGCCGGCGCAGAACCCGCGGGGGCCGGCCAGCAGCACTTTAAGGGCGCGTGTCTGGTCCTGCGTTTCGACAGGTTTCAGGGAGAGTGTGGACTGGTCGGGCATGGTGTTCCCCAAACATTCGGCGGGCGATATTACGGGGCGACCGGCATAAGCGCCGGCTGGCCACAGGACAGGTTTTGCCCCGCCCTACGCAAGACGGACGGATCGCGCAAGCCGTATCGTGATAAAGAGCTGCCAATCCCTTATGGCACAAAACAAGCCTTTTGCCCCATACAGTGTGTGACTGTTTATTTTTTTGTGTAGGATTTCAGGCAGGCCCTGTTTTCGTGGAGGCATTTCTGGTCGATACTCGACCTGTGATCTGTGCCCACTGCATAACGCCTCCGCTGGAGGATAAGTGCGGCGTCAGGTCGTGAAATTTGTCAGTCTGGATTGTCGCATGACCCGGTCTTCGCCTGTGTTTCTACACTCTTTCCGTTCGCCTGCCGCGAATGGCCGCCTATCGAGTCGCGTGTGGTTCATGAAATGGAGCGTTACGGGCTTCGCGGCTCTGATGCTGCCTCTGGCGCTGACCGGATGCACGGAAAGCGATGACGATGCGTTCGCTCCGAGCTGCCCGCAGATGCATATTCCGTCGGAAGTGGCGGATTACTATAATTACTCGGCCAAGGGGCCTTCTTTCGATCACCTTGTGACGCATGCGAGTCTCAACAGTCTGAGTGGTGACTGCATGGCGACCGGGCACAAGAATCTGAGGACACGTGTCGGTGTGCATATGGTGGTGCGCAAGGGGCCTGCCGCCCCCGGGGAGACGATCAGCCTGCCATGGTTTATCGCTGTCGTGCATAATGACAAAATTGTCGGAAAACATACTTTCGAGCAGAAAGTGACCTTTCCCGCAGGGCAGGACGCTGTCGCCGTCGATACAAGACTTGTGACTGTCGATCTGCCAATCAGGCCCACTACGATCGACAATGGCTATCGTTTCGAGGTTGGTTTCCAGCTCAATCATACGCAGGTCGCCTATAACCGTGAGCATGGGGTGACAGCTTCTTTCGTGTCGAAGTGAGCTGAACAGTGCTTTTCCGGCAGAAAGCCTTGTCCCGGAGTGGGAAAACCGCTTGCTGCCCCGTTGCCGCATTGCGGGAAGAAAGCTAACCAAGTCAAAAGGTCTGTCCGCCTTACACGGAATTACCGGACAGGTCGGATGCAATGATGGCCAGATACCAATGCCAGATACCAATGATGGAGTGTCTCTCGCGTGCGTGAACGTCCCGTAAGCTTTCGTTCTGTTTCGTGCGGCGAGATGCCTGTTCTGAAGGGAGTTGGCCGAAAAATCGCTGCCGCCCAACGGATAGGGCTTTTTCTGGCCATGACTGGCATGATGTCCGGGTGTTCATGGATCTTCGGGATCACGCCGCAGAACGAGCCTGACGAGCATCCGGTTCTGTCCCTTTATGGCGGCGGATCGAAGATGCTGAGCGGATATGTGGGGAATGTCGTCGCTGACGAGCCCCATGCGGCTCTGGCTGCGATGACCGTCCTGCAGCGCGGCGGAAACGCGGCGGATGCCGCAGCGGCACTTGGGCTGGCGCTGTCGGTCACATTGCCGTCCCGGGCGTCTCTCGGCTCCGGGGGTGCCTGTGTGGCCTGGCGGCCTGAAGAGCGAGCCGGACGGGCTTTCCTGTTCATGCCCACAGGCGATGCTCCGGCTGATCCGATGATGGCGGGCGCGAAAGGCCGGGCTGACAGGCCAGCTTCGATTCCCATGCTCGTGCGTGGTCTTTTCCTGATGCAGTTGCGCTATGGCAGCGTGGATTTCGCTGAAACAGCGCAGCCAGCCATCACGCTGGCTCGAAACGGGATAGAAGTCGGCGCCCAGCTGGCAGCCGATCTGGCTGTGGTGCAGGCGCCGCTACTGGCTGATGAAGGTGCCCGGAAGATTTTCGGGCGCTCTGACGGCACTGTGCTGAAGGCCGGGGATATCTTCAGTCAGCGTTACCTGACCGGTACTCTTGAGCGGATCCGGTCTGCAGGTTCCGGTGATCTCTATACCGGCGCTCTTGCGCAGGTGCTGGTTGCGTCAAATGAAACGACCGGCGCAGGTCTGACCATGGGCGGATTACGGAGTGCTGTGCCGATCGAAACGGCTCCTCTGACGGTGACTGTCGGAAATGTAAGGGCTTCATTTGTGCCACCCCCTGCCGACGGTGGTTATGGCATGGCGGTCGCATGGAAAGCGTCAGAAGGTGGCCAGACGACAGGCAATGCCGGAGCGCGCGCCATTGCTGGCTGGCGTGCGGGGGAGGGCCGTTCCTCTGTTGCGGCTCTTACCGAACAGGCGCAGGCGCTGCTTGATTCCGGCAAGATATCGGGGGGGAGTGGCATGCCTAATCTCCCGGCCTCGACGTCTTTTGCGGTTGTAGACAGGAAGGGTGAGGCAGTCGCCTGCGCCGTTTCCATGAATAACCTGTTCGGTACCGGACGGGTTGCGGGTTCAACGGGCATCGTGCTGGGTGCTTCAGCGGCGCATAGACCTCGTCCGATCCTGCCCGCCGGAATTGCGCATCAGGATGGTGAGTTCCTGGCTGCTGCCACAGCCTCAGGGCAGGCTGATGCCGCGGATGCCGCTGGCGCCGCGCTGTCAGGGGCTCTGGCGGGTGATGTGAAGGCAACCACATCCAGTGGTCGCGCCAATGCGATTTCCTGCCGTAATGGATTACCGGGCGGTAATGGCCACTGTTTTGGCTGGGTCGATCCGCGTGGCAGCGGATATGCAACGGGCTCGGATCACAACTGAGAATTCAGGGCCGTGTGGCGGTGGTAAGCACATCCTCTTGACCGATGGTGCTGCCTCCACGCCTTTCCATGAAACCGTCTGTGAAGAATGAATGGTTTTTTTTGCTGAAGCTTTCCCGGAAAGCTTCAGGAGGAAAAGCTCCAGCAAAGCGGGTCTCTGGATAAGCCTGTTCCTTGTTTTCAATCGATGGGTTTGAAACCGCTTTTCTCTCACTCCGTCGGTTGTGGGGATAGGCGGGGCGCGTGGCTGCCTGATAAGGCGTGCTGCCAGACAGAGACACACGATGAATCGTGGAGATTGCTCTTTGGTTTCGAAAGAAACCTGACTAATTTTTTCCAAAAGCCGCGCAAAGTATAGAGGTCGTATTCTCACCGGAAACGGGTGAAGGCTCTTTATGCCCAGCGCGATGCCGTGAATAATTTTATGCGCTCTTCATTGGGAGTGCCCTCAACGGATCAGTGCTGTCCCCCAGAAAATCCGAAAGCATTTCCCAACAAAAAACGCGGCCTGATAAGGCCGCGTTCTCTGGAACCCGAACTGTCTGAAAGGATCAGACGGAGTAGTACATTTCGAACTCAACCGGGTGAGGCGTGTGCTCGAAGCGATATACGTCTTTCCACTTCAGTTCGATGTAGCTCTCGATCTGGTCTTTCGTGAAGACGCCGCCTGCCAGCAGGAACTCGTAGTCAGCTTCCAGAGACTGGAGAGCTTCACGCAGCGAACCGGCGACCGTCGGGATCTGCTTCAGTTCTTCCGGCGGTAGGTCGTACAGATCCTTGTCCATGGCGTCGCCCGGGTGGATCTTGTTCTTGATGCCGTCCAGACCGGCCATCAGCATGGCGGAGAACGCCAGATAAGGGTTGGCGGTCGGGTCCGGGAAGCGAACTTCGACGCGCTTTGCCTTCGGACTCGTCGCATACGGGATACGGCAGGAGGCGGAACGGTTACGGGCGGAGTAAGCCAGCAGAACCGGAGCCTCGAAGCCCGGGATCAGACGCTTGTAGGAGTTTGTGGACGGGTTGGTGAACGCGTTCAGCGCCTTGGCGTGCTTGATGATGCCGCCGATGTAGTAGAGCGCCGTGTCGGACAGATCCGCATAGCCGTTGCCAGCGAAGGTCGGCTTGCCGGCTTTCCAGATCGACTGGTGAACGTGCATGCCCGAGCCGTTGTCGCCATAGATCGGCTTCGGCATGAAGGTTGCCGTCTTGCCGTAGGACACAGCGACGTTGTGGATGCAGTATTTGTAGATCTGCATGAAGTCGGCCGAGCGGACCAGCGTGTCGAACTTCGTGCCGAGCTCGTGCTGGGACTGTGCGACTTCGTGGTGGTGCTTTTCGATCGGCAGGCCCATCTCGCCCATCGTCGTCAGCATTTCAGCGCGGAGATCGTTCTCGCTATCGACTGGAGCGCAGGGGAAGTAACCACCCTTCACGCCCGGACGGTGACCGAGGTTGCCTTCCGGATATTCCTTCAGGGAAGCGCCGGGGCCTTCGATGCTGTCGAGCTGATACTTGCCGTAGTTCGGGCCTGTGCCGAACTGGACGTTGTCGAAGATGAAGAATTCAGCTTCCGGACCGAAGAAGGCGGTGTCGCCCAGACCGGTTGACTGGAGATACTGCTCGGCGCGCTTGGCGGTGGAGCGCGGGTCGCGGTTGTAGAGCTGGCCTGTCGCCGGATCGACGATGTCACAGATCAGGATCAGCTGCGGCTTTGCGGAGAACGGGTCCATGACGGCCGTTGTCGGGTCTGGCAGCAGGACCATGTCGCTCTCATTGATGGCTTTCCAGCCGCCGATGGAGGAACCGTCAAACATGAAACCTTCTGTGAAGGTGTCTTCTTCGATCGTCGTGATGTACTGGGTGGTGTGGTGCCACGTTCCGCGAGGATCGGTGAAGCGCAAGTCGACCAGTTCGACGGAGTTTTCGTTAATAAGTTCAAAAACCCGGGCTACTGCTTCCGACGACGCCTTGGTCGAACCGGTTTCTTTTTTCGCCATTAGTGCCTCTACCTGCCTGTTAGCGCCGCCAGCGCGGCCTTCAGATTTGCGGTTCGTCATTTCCATCCCGCGAATGGTCAGATCGATACCGCACCGAAACTTTTTTGTCCTATGACGGACATCCTAGCAAGACGGAAAAGTCATTCAGTCTGTGGATTGTCCGTTCAGATGGCGTCTCCCCCGCGCTCGCCTGTCCGAATACGGATCGCGTCATCGACCGGGATGATGAAAATCTTTCCATCACCGATTCGGCCGGTGCGCGCGGCATTGGAGATCGCCTCTACAGCCCGTTCGGCCAGATCATCGGTGCAGACGACTTCGATTTTCATCTTGGGAAGAAAATCGACGATATACTCCGCACCGCGATACAGTTCGGTATGGCCTTTCTGGCGCCCGAACCCTTTCGCTTCGATCACGGTAATACCCTGAAGACCGAGTTCGTGAAGGGCATCCTTCACCTCGTCGAGTTTGAATGGCTTGATGATGGCCTCGATCTTCTT
The DNA here is from genome assembly GCF_002005445.1 of Acetobacter aceti. Classification (NCBI taxonomy): domain Bacteria; kingdom Pseudomonadati; phylum Pseudomonadota; class Alphaproteobacteria; order Acetobacterales; family Acetobacteraceae; genus Acetobacter; species Acetobacter aceti. The sequence goes on along the minus strand of NZ_CP014692.1, from coordinate 2,539,677 downwards.
CATGTCCCTGTCGTCACACCAACTCTGTTGCTGCCAAGCCCTTAGCATGTGAACGGCAGCGATTGAACTGCGGTTCAGGCAGAACAGTTGCACGGGTTCGTCTGAGGGGCAATCGGGTTGACACCGAAATAAATCTGCTTCCGGCTGGTGAGCGCGGATTGTTGACGCAGACCCGGACGCTGCGCTTACTTTCCGTCCCGCGCCGCCTTTCAGTGTAGTGGGACGGAGCAGCAGAGAACACCTCCTTACTTTTCATCAGTCAGGCCCGGGGAACACCGTGAAGCCATTGAACCATCAGTTGACGCAGTTGCCGACGACCATCTTCACGCTCATGTCCGCATTGGCCGCGGAACATGGCGCGATCAATCTGGGGCAGGGATTCCCTGACATGGAGGGGCCAGCCCATCTGGTTGAGGTGGCGGCCCAGGCCCTTCAGGATGGCCGTAACCAGTATGCGCCGCTGACAGGCCTGCCGGAATTGCGTGAAGCGGTCGCGCGATCGAATGCACGCTTCTACGGATTGGAGATCGACCCGTCGCGTGAAGTGATCGTGACGTCCGGTGCGACGGAGGGACTGGCCTCGTCCCTCGCGGCGCTTCTGAATCCCGGTGACGAAGTTGTCATCATTGAACCGGCCTATGATACCTATCTGCCCATGATCCGTCTTCTGGGGGCGGTCCCGAAGCTGGTGCGCCTGACGCCCCCCGAGTGGTCCTTGCCGCGTGACGCGCTGGCAGCCGCATTCGGTCCGAAAACCAAGGCAATTATCCTGAATTCGCCGATGAACCCTGTCGGGAAAGTGTTTTCTCAGGAGGAATTGCAGTTCATTGCAGGACTGGTCGAGCAGCATGATGTCTATGCGCTGTGCGATGAGGTTTATGAACATCTGACTTTTGACGCGCCTCATATTCCCCTGATGACTCTGCCGGGAATGCGTGAGCGTTGCATCCGTATCGGCAGTGCCGGGAAAAGTTTTTCGATGACCGGCTGGAAGGTGGGATACATCACCGCCCCAGTCGCTCTGGCGACCGTGATTGCCAAAGCCCACCAGAATCTGGCGTTTTCTACAGCACCCAATCTGCAGCGTGCCGTTGCTGCCGGACTGGATCAGGATGCCGCCTACTTTGAGACACTGGCTTCGGAGATGCAGATACGGCGTGATATCCTTGCGTCCGGTCTCAATGAAATGGGTTTTTCCGTGCTTCCCTGTGATGGAACCTATTTTCTGACCGCTGATATTCGTGGGGTCGGGGAAATGGTCACAGGCGCAGAGACCGATCTGGAATGGAGCCGACGTATGACGATTGAAGCCGGAGTCACGGTTATTCCTGTTTCAGCGTTCTATGATCCGACGGGACCGGAGGCGCCTTCCCATCTGGTCCGATTTGCGTTCTGCAAGAGGCCTGTCGTCCTCGAACAGGCGCTGACGCGGTTGCGGGATCGTATCCAGAGAGGATGAAATGGAAAATTTTCTATTGACGGGGTGCCTCGCAATTCTCTATTAGCAGGCCCGCTGTGTGGCGGACGTAGCTCAGTTGGTAGAGCGCCGGTTTGTGGTACCGGTTGTCGCGGGTTCAATCCCCGTCGTTCGCCCCAGCAATAAAAATCCCATAAAAATCAATGACTTACAAAGTAAAGCGTCATAGTCCTGTAGCTGTGCGTCATAGGTCTGACGTCACACCAAAGCGCCATTCAAAAGCAGCGTCGCTGTCAGAGGCCAAAGGTGACATGCAGGGTATGACCAAGCGGGGCAGCGTCTGTTATGCTCGCCTCATCATTCCAAAAGATCGTTGGACCGATGCTGGCCGAGTCACAGGAGCCCGCAACGGAACCCGCAGAGACACCGTAAAGTCTCTTGAGATCAAGGACTATCGGGAACCCTCGGGAGGCGTGACACAGTTCTTTCAGTTATGAGAGAGGCCCTCAAATCAAGCACTGTCTGTCCATACTCTGCTTCCGCTTCATGGTTTTTGGTCTCCTTCACGGGATAGAAGCCTCCAGACACAGATACTTGAACAGGCTCTGAAGGCCCGCAAAGATCTTGCAGGGGCGGAAGACTAATGGCTTCCCGCCACTCTTGCGGGTTTCAGTCAGGCCATAGGCATACCAGACGCACGTCCGCGTAAAGAGCGGGTCTGCCTGCCCCTTCACAGCGTCGGGAGAAAATGTCCGTAATAACGGAGCTTCTCTCCGGAGGCTTCGCAAGGCAGCGCGCTCTGATACAGGATAATCGATCTGTCGAAGATCAATCAGGATACGTAAATCGAGGGAGAGTTATTTTAATTCAGGGCCAGTCTTGCCACCATTGACCGGCGATTTATGTTTATGTCCTGTTTCCGTGTGAAAAACGCATCAAGGGAGTATCCGTCCATTGGCCACGCCTCAACCCGTCGATACCAGGCTGACCCAGGCCGCAATCTTTATGGTCGCGACTCTCAACGACGGGGCATCTGCGTCGGCGGTTACCCAGATACGCGATCTGCTTGGCGATCTTTCTTCTCTGGTGCGCGGTGTAGGGTTTCGTATTCCCGATGGCCGACTGAGCTGTGTGACCGGAATCGGCTCCGATGCGTGGGATCTTCTTTTTGGCGCGCCGCGACCGAAGGATCTCCACCCGTTTCAGGAGATTAACGGGGTGCATGTCGCGCCTTCGACACCGGGTGATTTCCTCTTTCATATCCGCGCGACACGCATGGATCTCTGCTTCGAACTGGCGAAGGTGATTGTCTCACGGCTTGAAGGCGTGGCGACGATTGCTGATGAGGTGCATGGGTTCAAATACTTCGACGAACGAGACCTGCTCGGCTTTGTCGATGGCACGGAGAATCCCTCCGGTCAGGCTGCGATCGACGCGACGATAATCGGCGATGAAGATCCTGCTTTTGCTGGTGGCAGCTATGTCATTATCCAGAAATATCTGCATGACCTGAAAAAATGGAATGCGATGGCGACCGAAACGCAGGAAGATGTCATTGGTCGCAGGAAACTTTCCGACATTGAAATCGCCGACAGCGCCAAGAAAAGTTACGCGCACAATGTGCTGACCAACATTGAGGAAAACGGAGAACAGCTCCAGATTCTTCGTGACAACATGCCGTTCGGCAAGGTCGGTCAGGGCGAGTTCGGCACATATTTCATCGGTTACGCCTGTTCACCGGCGCGGACGGAACAGATGCTGCAGAATATGTTCGTGGGGAAGCCGCCCGGTAACTACGACCGTCTGCTCGATGTCAGCACGGCTGTTACCGGGACTCTGTTTTTTATCCCGACATCCGACTTTCTGGATGGAGCCCCTGACTTCGCGCTCCCGAACAGCGCGCCTGCAACCGCAGAGACAAAGCCGACCCAGACCGACACCTCCCTGAGCATAGGCTCACTGAAAGAGGAACAGTGATATGAACAATCTTCATCGCCATCTCGCCCCGGTTTCCAGCTCCGCCTGGGACCAGATTGAGGAAGAAGCCTCGCGCACCCTGCGGAGATACCTTGCCGGAAGGCGGGTGGTCGACACGTCCGAACCTCACGGCGAGACCTTCGCTGGCGTCGGAACGGGACGGTTCAGCACGATCGAGACGCCGGACACGGGTATTCGCGCCGTGAAGCGCGAAGTTCTGCCGCTCGTTGAACTGCGTGTTCCTTTCACTCTGTCACGCGCAGAGATTGACGCCGTGGAACGCGGTTCTCAGGATTCGGACTGGCAGCCGGTGAAAGATGCCGCGAAGAAAATTGCTTACGCAGAAGACCGCGCCATCTTCGACGGATATCCGGCGGCAGGCATCCAGGGCATCCGCAAAGGCACGTCCAACGCCCATCTCAAGCTCCCTGCTTCTCCCAAGGATTATTCCTACGTCATTACCGAAGCGCTGGACGCCCTGCGTCTTGCCGGGGTGAATGGTCCTTACTCGATCGTTCTGGGCGCTCAGGCCTGGCTGGCTGTCAACGGCGGCGACGATGAGGGCTATCCAATCCGCAAGCATATCGAGAGTCTGATCGACGGAAAGCTTGTCTGGGCTCCGGCCATTGAAGGGGCGTTCGTTGTCTCCATGCGTGGTGGTGATCTCGTGCTCGATATTGGCCAGGATTTCTCCATCGGCTATCTGGGACATACAGCAGAGACGGTCGAACTCTACCTGCAGGAGAGCTTTGTGTTCCGTGTTCTGACCAGTGAAGCGACAGTAGCCATTGATGGTGTTGCGCAACCGGCGTCCTGAACGCCGGAACAATTGCTGAACTGTTTCGTTCAGTCTTTTACGATGCGTCAGAAATGACCAGAAAATTTCGGAGGCGTCCGTTACAGTCCACATGATTTCAGAGAAGGGCACAGCATGTCACATGACTGTGCACTACATGCTTCCTCTTCGCTGAATGGCCTTGCCCGTAAAGCGGCGCATTCTCCAAAACTCCTGACCAGGGAAGAGATTGTTCTTCTTTTCGAGCATGCGACCGAGCAGGGAAAGGGAATTTTGCCGTCTGGCAGACTATCCGATCCTGAATGGACCGCTTTCTCGTGGTGCGCTGTCAACAGTCGTATCGTTTTTTTGTCTGATTTTTCTCATGAAAAATCTCGTCACTGCCGGTTCTTTGATGGATTTTGATATTTTTTCGAGGATATGCGCAGGTTGGATTTTCTGACATCCAGAACTGCCTCAGGGTTAGTCTGATTGACGGAGATTTCCGCAAAAACCATCAAAACGGAATGAGATCACTGTCTGGAAATGGCGGAAGTTATTCGTGATTGAAAGTAAAGGTTTTTGATAACACCGTATGCTTTCGATGTAGCATAGGTGAAGGACATGACACGGCTCTGATGCCGATATCCTCTTGGCGCATATGGGCTGTACAGCATTGGCATCGAAACAGCTTCCGTGTCGGAGTGGTTTGTCAGGAGGCAGCAGCCAGCAATGCCGGAGTGTAAGCTCTCATATCCTCTTTCAGATTCATGACGAGCCCAGCCCAATCACCGGGTTTGGGCTGACGGTAAATCTTCATGGTGGGATACCATGGAGTATCGCTACGGTGTTCAAGCCAGCGCCAGCAGCCGTCGAAACGGGACATCATCCATACAGGCAAACCCAGACCGCCAGCCAGATGAGCAATCGACGTATCCACGCAAACCAGCAGGTCGATACCAAGAAGACGGGCAGCCGTATCTGCAAAGTCCCTGATTCCGTGCGTGCCGTCATGAATCGGCAGACCAGCCTCTGTAATTTGCTGAGCGCCATTCAACTGGAAACTGACAAAAACCGTGTCAGGCAGATCAAACAGAGGAGCGAGATCTGACAGGGGCATGGAGCGTCTCTGGTCGATGGCGTGAGCCTCAACCTGAGCAGGCCGAGGGGCGCCGGACCAGACAAGTCCGATGACACGTTGGGCCGGGCGCTTGCCTGACCACATGAGACGACGGATGGCGCTTCCCTGCCGGGAAGCTTCTTCAGGGGGCACGGAAAAATAAGGAGCCGATGGGATATTCGCTTCCGTGACGCCGAGGCGATGCGGCAGACTGGCAACAGGGCAGTGGTAGTCGAAATGAGCCTCAGCCGATAGATCGGTCACACTGTGCGTCACGCCTGCGACGGTTGTGAAAAGTCTCTGCAGTGGTGGTGGCGCGAGAACGGTTACGACAGCGCCTCGTTCAGCAAGCTGTGGCGCAAAGCGAATGAACTGGAGTGAATCCCCCAGCCCCTGCTCGGCATGAAGCAGGATATGACACCCCTCAAGAGGCTCTCCCTGCCAGAGTGGAGCGGGGAGGTTGGTGGGGAGTGTCTGCGAGGTTCCCCATCGGGTTTCATAGCCAACCCATCCTTCTTCGAACTGTCCGAGTTTCAGCAGGGTGACTCCGCGAGAAAACAGGGTTTTGGAGCAGTCGCGTCCCGTTGCCAGCGCATCGTTGAAGACGGCCAGTGCTTCAGCAGAACGATTCAGATTGAAAAGCAGATGGCCGCGATTATGGATGGCTTCCGGATTGTCTGGCTGAAGAATCAGCGCCTTTTCAACTGTCGCCAGCGCTTCTTCAAGCCTGCCTGCATGTTCAAGGGCAACGCTGAGATCAACAAGGTAGGTTGGCTCGTTCGGGCGGAGCGCGAGGGCCTGTTCAAGATAGTGCAAAGCTCCGATGGTTTCGCCTTTTTCAACCAGAGCACGACCAAGGCGATGTTGGACTGGCGCTTCGTTGGGGAGTGTCGTGAGGGCCTGTCGATAGAAGCGGATCGCGCGTTCGGTTTCCCTGATTCCTTCAAAAGCGATGCCGGCCATAAAATAGGCGGTACCAGTTTGAGGCATCCACAGAGAGGTTTTCTCAAGAACTTCCTTCTGTTCAGAGAAACGGCCAAGTTTTCTTAAACAGTCTGCCTGCAGAAGGTAAAAAATAAAATGATTGGTAAGGCGGGCGCTTCTGGTCAAAGGGGCCAGTGCGCGTGCAGGATGGCCCAGCAATAACTCTGCGCGCCCCAGAAGGGCCAGAATAGCCGGCTCACGTGGACAGCGCGCCAGATATGTCAGGGCAGCTTTCCTCACACCCACCATGTCTCCACGCTTCTCGAACGTGCGTGCTTCGGCAAGGCACGCGCTGAGTTCCGGAGATATCGTTGCGGGGGCGTCATCGAGAGCAGGCATGTGAGACTCCTTTGAGGACTCCTCTCCTACAGGGATCGGGTTAAAAGCCTGTTGCGATCCGGGCTGCCCCTGAGCTGTTGATGCTCATCTTTCCCGGTTGTGAAATACGGTGCGCGCCCACACTCAGGATAACCGAATGGGTATGATTTTCTAAAAATCATGAGATGTGGCAATTCAAAATCCGGATAATTCCACTGGGGCTGGTTTAGTGGAATGGCCCGGGCTTGTTGTGTGTCGAGCCCTTTCAGCGGACAATAATCTAAATTCGTTCTCATTCCTCACGCTGTTCTTCATGCCGGTTATAGTAAGCGCATCACACGTATCGCTGGTAGTGTGACTTTGTTTTTCAAAGAGGGATAATTCTGCCTGGGAAGAGTTTCTCTGGGGCAGTTTTCAGATCGGAAAGAAGCTCCATCGCAAACGAAAGCGCCTGATATTGCTGCTTTCCCTTTTGTGGTTCAGGCAGGCCATTGAAGAGGGAAGTGTTTGCGTAGCCTGTCAATCGGCGAACGATTTCCATGGCTGCGAAACCTGCCGTGTCAGCAGTGATACGATCGCATTCCTCCTTCTGCTGGCGTTGGATTTCGTCAGGATCATGGGAGCTCAGAAAAGTAGGAGCCAGATCGGTCTTTGCCTCACTGTGCAGCCACTCATTGCAGTATGTCTCGATAAAACTCTCATGAAAGATGGATGCGGCCTGATGTAGCTGATCACGGCGGGAGCCTGATGGAGCGGCGAATGATGCGAGGATAAGGTTGCCGACAAACATACCGCAATCGAAACCGATCGGGCCTATGCCGGAAAATTCCCCGTCAATCACGGAGGTTTTGTCCTGACCGACCATGACGGAGCCGCTATGCAGATCTCCATGCAGCAAAGCTTCACGCGCCGTGAAAAAACGTGACTGCATATGGCAGACCGAACGATGAATGGCAGGGTCAGCATGAAGTCGTGTCACCAGCGGCTGTAGCTCGGCATGGTAATGATTACGAGGATGATCGTGGTAGGGGTCCGTCAGGACCAGATCGACCGTGATCCGGGAAAGGGTTGTATTTCCGGAGAAAAATTGTTCGAGACGCGCCATATTCTCGAATGGACCACCACGCCAGGACGTATGAAATGTGGATCGTGCGACAAAGACGCCGATCTGACTGGCTACAGGGGCGGGGTCTGCTCCTTTGGCCAAGGCTTCCGTGAAGGTGACATGATCGTCAAGGCAGGCCGTCACAAGCAGGAAAAGCTGTGGATCAAAATGAAGAAAGGCCGGGACCATGTCCGGAACCACGGGCGTGACCGCCTCTAGCCAGCCAGCCTCGAAAGTCGTCCGGTCCAGCGGCATCTTCCACGAGGGATCGACCCGAACATGAGGAAGAGACTGCTTGGCGCAGAGAGATCCAGCAGGGCCATGAACGAGCCAGACATTGTTGAGATTACCATCACTGACTTCCCGAATGCTCCAGTCAGCAGCGGCGCCACCGAGACGAGAGGCAAGGGGAGGTAAATCAGCCAGAACCTGTCGGAGACTGTCAGGATTCAGGGAGCGATACTGCGTATCTTTGGTCAAAGTCATGCCTCTGGCGGAGTGATCAATACTGGCCAGATTATACTATGCAAAGGCGATGTTCTGTCTAATTCCGGTAGTTTGGGGACTGGGCATTTCCACGCAGTTTGGCTCCAGAAGAGAGTTTCTACCTCATGGCGTCAGAATGGAGTTGCCCGTTCAAATAACGCCGTCCAGTCGGATACATACTCTCTCCCGGAACGCCTGATGGTAAGGCGGAAAACACGCAGGGAAGGGACTGAACAGGTGAACAAGGATTTCGACTGAAAATTTTATGCTGGAACAGGAGCTTCCATAACCTCTGTTCTCGGGCGCTCGGCAATGGTCTGGCTTGGCCTGCCTATGAAATATCCCTGCACCAGCGAGCATGACCGCTGCTCCAGATAGGCAAGC